>JAKADO010000043.1 GCA_021820485.1 Bacillota bacterium | reverse complement strand
TGTGTGCCGTTGCCCCGCGCGCCCGGCGATGCCTGGGAAGATGATTTTCTGATGTTGGCGGACGCCTTTGTAGGCGGATGGCATGCGGCCGACTTGGCCAAAGTGCATGGCACCCCGACTGTGGCCGTGTTTGGCGCGGGGCCCATCGGTCTATTGACCGCGATGAGCGCTCAGCTCCGAGGGGCGGGAACGGTTTTCGTCGTTGATGCTGTTCCGGCACGGCTTGAGAAGGCTCAGGAGTTGGGTGCGATTCCGATCGATTTCCGTAAGGGAGATCCTGTCGAACAGATTCGTGAACATCGCCGCCGCATCGGCCTCCCGCCGGGCGAATCGGCGCTGGATGGCATCGATGCGGTGATTGATGCTGTGGGATTTCAGGCCTGGGATCGAAAAAATCCTGAGCTGGAGAATCCCAACCAGGTGATTGACGACATGTCGCGCCTCGTCAATCCCGGTGGCACGCTGGGGATTATGGGGGTTTACGTGAAAAAGGACGCGCGTCCGACCGGGGGTGAGGGGGCTGACGGCAGCCTGCGGGTGCCATGGGGCCTTCTGTTCTCGAAAGGAGTCAGCATTGGGATGGGGCGCACCAATGACCGCCGTTATACGCGGCATTTGCGGGATTTGGTTCTTGCGGGACGGGCCCGGCCCTCAGCGGTGGTTACTCATCATGTGCCGCTCTCGGAGGCGCCAAAAGCCTATCGGCTGTTTGCGGAACGTGCTGACGGGATTATCAAGGTGGTCTTCAAGCCGTAAGAGGCATCGGTCAAAAAGGCGCGGTTCGTCAGAATCGCGCCTTTTTCGACGCTGTTTTGTCCAGTTGTGATACGTTAAGAATATTGTATGAACCCTAATGATGATGCGGAGGATGCAGGCACGAAGGCCCTAAAGTTTATTTTGCTAACTCAATATTATGTGCCGGAGCCGGGGGCCGCGTCGCTGCGATTGGAGGCCATGGCCCAGCAGTTGGTGCGCCATGGCCACGAAGTGACGGTGGTGACAGCCCATGCTCACCATCTTGGCGCCAAGAGGACAGTCAGTGGGCGCGAAGCCCTTTGGCTTCAGGAAACCGTGCGCGGCATTCCCGTGGTGCGCACGTGGATTTGGCGGGTGCCGACCGGCCGTTTTTGGATGCGGCTCTTGAACTATTTCTCGTTTGTGGTGACGTCCTTTTTTGCGTTGCTCAAAATGGGTCGGGCGGATTATGTGATTGTCGAGTCGCCGCCGCTATTCCTGGGGATCACCGCATGGCTTTACGGCGCGCTATTTGGCGTTCCCTACATCTTATCGGTATCTGATCTCTGGCCGGAATCGGCGGTCGCTTTGGGACTTGTCACCAATCGCATGCTGATTCGGTTGACCGAGGGATTGGAGCATTTCCTCTATCGCCATGCCGCGTTTGTCTCGGGCGTGACGGAAGGAATTCGGGAAGGCGTGATTCAGACGGGCGCGATTTCTTCACAGCGCGTGCTCTTTTTCCCTAACGGCGTCGATACCGCTGTGTTTCGGCGGCTCGAGCCTGACGAAAGTTTGGCGGCGCGTCTAGCCCCCCGGCACCAGAGGCTTTTTCTCTATCCCGGCACCATGGGCTACGCGCAGGGGCTGGACATCATCATTGACGCTGCGGTGGTGTTGCGGGATCGAGAGGACATCCGATTTGTGCTGGTCGGCGAAGGCCCGGTGCGTGAGCATTTAATGCGTCGAGCCAGGGAACTGGGGCTGGCCAACGTGCTGTTTGACCCGTTGCAGCCGGTCGAGCGCATGTCGGATTACTTCTCGCTGGCCCGTGCTGTCGTCGTTCCATTGAAGCGGCATCGCCTCTTCCGCGGTGCCCGCCCCAGTAAAATTTTTCCTGCCTGGGCGGCGCAAGCTCCGGTGATTTATTGCGGGGAGGGTGAAATGTCCCAGCTTATTGAGGATGCCGGCGGTGGATTGGTGGTTCCGCCCGAGGATGGCTTGGCCTTGGCGGACGCGGTGCGCCAGCTGGCGGATATGGACGACGCGGACTGGGAGCGCATGTCGCGGGCCGGCTATGACTATGTGGTCTCAAATTACACCTGGGACCGCATCTCAGAGCGCTGGCTGAACGGTCTGCAGTCCGAATCATGAAAAGACCCCATGTTGTCCTTATCGGGCACTATCCGCTCGATCGGTTGGATCGAGCGCCCAAGGTCCGCATCTATCACATGGCTGAGGCGTTTGCCCGCCTGGGGACGGTGACCCTCATGGCTGGGACTCGAACCCAGCGGCGGGAGGCCCTGCCGCGCCTGCTCAAATCCTTGCCGTGGGATGAGGTGGATGCGGTCTACGTGGAGAGTGCCAGTTCCACGGCGGTGCCAGCCGACATCCAGTTTCTCAGGGCGCTGCGCCGCCAAGGGGTGCCCGTGGGGATCTTCGTTCGGGACGCCTACCAGTTGTTCCCTCATCTATATCCGCAAAGAGGATTGAAGGCCCGGACGCTTATGTCCTTATATCGGCTTACATTGGCGGCCTACCGCCAATGGGCTTCCGCGCTGTTCGTGCCCACGCCGGGGATGGCGCGGGCTATTGGAGCGCCCGGCGCGTATCTCCTGCCTCCGGGGGCCAGTTTGCGGCCGCGGCCGGACGGACTCTCCGCGGTGCCCCGCCGCTTGATTTACGTGGGTGCCGGCGGGGCCCACGACGGCGTCGATCGACTGGTGCAGGCGATGCCCTTGGTGCTTCAAGAGGTCCCGGACGCCAGTCTCCTGTTGGTGATGCGTCCCGGGGAGGCTCCGGATTTGGACTTGCCGCCGTGGATCGAGCGCACGGCGGCGCATGGAGAGCAATTGAGCGCGCTTCTGTGGCAATCCGCATGGGCTGTCATTCCGCGCGTCAACACCAGCTACCATCAGATTGCGCTTCCCGTCAAACTGTTTGACTATCTCTCGCATGGACTGCCGGTGGTGGTGACGGGGCCCTCGGACATGGCGGAGATGGTGACCCGGCATCATCTGGGGGCAGTCTCCCATGACGATGTGGAAAGTCTAGCGGCAACGTTGATCCAGGCGCTCAAGCAGCCGCCCGAGCAGTATCAGGATGTGATAGGCCGATTCGTCGCCGACAACCGGTGGGAGGCGCGTGCCGGTGCGGTGCTAACGACGTTGCAGGAAGGCCAACACTGAAGGCCGGTTCTCTTGTCCGATGCCCATAGCCAGCAGAATGAGGATGCCTCCCGCCACTAAGGATACGGTAAGCGGCGATTGACCGAGCACGAGGGAGATGAGCGTCCCTAAGAGGGGCTGAACGTACAGAAACAAGGCCGACAAGGTGATGGAGTGGCGGCTGACCACATATAGCCACAAGAGATAGGCGACGCCGGTAGCAAAGATGGCCATGAATCCGCTGGACCAGATCATGGTAAAGGTGATGTGGTCCGGGTGAGGGGCTCCCATGAGGCCCCAAATTACGAGACTTCCCAACGCCCCGAACAAAAAGGACAGCGCTGCGGCGGGCCCAGCGTCGACTGCCTTCGAAAGCGCGGGAGAGTAGACGTTGTAAACGGCAAAGCAAGCAACGGAGAACAGAAGCGCGATATCGCCCCACACATGTCCCAAATGCCCGGGACGCGGCTCTCCGGTTAGAATCCAGCTCCCCACCACGGCGACGGCAAGTGCCGCCTTCTGCCACCAGGGCACCGCCACTCGCGCGATGACGGCCGCAAGCAGAATGGTCAAGAGCGGTTCCAAGGATATTGATATGGCGGCGATGGCGGGATCCGTGCCATGAAGGCCTACGATTTGAAGCCAGATGGGGATGGAGAATCCGACCAGACCAAGAAATGCCGAGGCGCCAATCAATCGCCATGACCACTGCTTGACCTGCCATAAGAGCGGGCTCAACAGAAGAAACGCGACGATCAGGCGTACGACGGACAGGAGACTGGGATTGACCCCGCTGGCCAGCGCAATGGCCGTGATGGGATAGCCCATAGCCCACAGTGCATTCATGAGAAAGAGCCAGAAGATGTGACCGTATTGACGCTCCGTGGATATCCCTCGCTTGGTCCGTTTTGTAGAGCAATTCTGGATGGGTGTCGAGAAATCCTTCATCGGTGGGTCTGATCAGCCATTTGTGGGGTAAACCGACAATTTGCTACAATTGACCAGACTTTAGTCTTCCTTGGGCAGAGGCTGAGTCACACATGCGATGCGGGGGCGATCGGTGAGATGTGGAACACGTGAAATTGTCCATTGCGATGGCCACATACAACGGAGCCAAATTTCTGCCGCAACAGTTGGACAGTTTGGTGGCCCAGTCCGTGTTGCCTGATGAACTGATTGTGTCCGATGACGGTTCTACGGATGATACGATTGCGATTTTGACACAATTTCAGGAATGTGCGCCATTTCCAGTTCGTATTCGCCGGAATGTCGAACGCCTCGGTTACGTGAGGAACTTTCTTGAAGCGCTCCGGCTGTGTTCGGGCAACGTAATGGCGTTTTGTGATCAGGACGACGTATGGCATCCTCAGAAGCTGGCGGTGGTTCTCGACGCCATGCACCGTCATCAGAGTGCTATTGTCATCCATGCGTCAACCGTCGTGGATGAGGCGCTCAGTCCGCAGGGCTCCACGCTCCCATCCATTAATCGTTCCGAAACCTTGGCAAGAGGCAATGCTGGCGATGGGCCAATGCATAGCTTTCCTTTGGGATTTTGCCTCGTTTTTCGGCGCGATGTGGCCGAAGAAGCCCTACGCCGCTTGGCTGACTATCCAGAACAATATGCCTTCTATTTCGGGCACGAGATACCCATTTATTTAACTGCCAAAGCTATGGGACCCTCGACATATCTAGCCCAGCCACTGGCGTTTTACCGCCGGCACGGCAGCAATGCTAGTCGCGGAGCTCTCCCGGATTCCGCGCGAAGTCGCCTGCGCCAGGGGGCTCAAGAGTATCAAGATTTTGCCAAGCATCAGTATATTCGCCGTGAGTTTTTGCAGTGGATGGCGCGCGTGGGCGATCCCAAGGATCCAGTGAATGGCTTCTTCCGTGACTTAAGTGTGATCAGCGGCCAGCATGCGCATCTTCTTGCGCGTCGTGCTGACCTATATCGCCAAGCAACCCTTCGTAAGCGAATTGTAGCTTTCTCCACTCTGGTTGCGCAGCGAGGATATAGGAACCGGGCAGCAGGTGGCCTCGGAGTTCGCAGCATGGCCAAGGACCTCTGGAGCGTGTTTAGGGCTCGATAGAGACCCTCAGGAAGCATGATGCACTAAGAGAAGGTGAGGAGGGAGACGATGGGGGACGCACAAAGTCCGGTAAGCCGCCGTGTGGCCAAGAATTCATCGTCCATGGTCGCGGCCAACCTAGCGACCCTGCTCATCAGTTTCATTGCATTTCCCGTGATTATTCGATATATCGGCCTGAGTCTTTATGGCGTCTGGGTGATTCTGTGGGGTCTCGTCAGTATGTTGACCATTTTGGACCTGGGGGTCGGAGGTACCTTTGTCACCCAGCTATCTATGGCCCTAGCCCGCAGAGACCTCACAGAAATCAGGCAAATCCTCACGCTAAGCATTTTGTTTTACTTGGCTCTTGCTGTTTTGTTCTCGCCCCTGTTTTTTGTTTTGACTCCCTATCTTCCGATTTGGCTGCACATCCCGGCAGTACAGTGGCGCATGGCGTTCCCGTTGGTCTGGTGGCTCTACGCGTATGTGTTCTTGTCACAGGCCTTCGGATCATTGGGGGCACTGGCGTTTGCGTCTCAGCGCATCGTATTGGTGTCAGGATTGGGTATCGCGGGACAACTTCTCAATTCGGGACTGCTGATTGCGCTTTTGCTGTTCCATGTCGGATTGGCTTCCTTCGTATGGGCGCTCTATGTATCGTGGCTGCTGCCTACCGTGGTGTACTTCGCGATCAGTATTCAAACCTTGCACGCATGGCCTTTTTCGAAGCCGTGGCCGTTGCCCGGAGAGTTGCTTCGGCGACTGGCGAGTTTCGGCGGCTGGATGCAAATCAACCGTTTGTCGAATCAGATTACCAATGAAATTGATCGATTTCTGATCGGCATTTATGTGAACACAGCGGCGGCTGGCGTATTTCAGATTGCCTACCGGGTGACACGCATCGCCAAACAGCTTCCAAACAACTTGACCATGGCGCTTCTCCCTGTGATATCCCATTGGGAGGCGACTGATGCTCGAGCCCGGATTGTGGCGGGGTACCGCGATACCAGCCGCTATGTGGCGGCAGCGACGTTCTTTTTAGGGGTGTTCTTTTGGAGTGGGGAGCGGCTGGTTTTTCACTTGTGGTTGAAGCACCATTACCCGGGACAGTTTATCGCTCTTGGGCTTCTCACCATCACCATCGTGATCAACAATTTGACCGGTGCCGGCACGACCATCCTTCGTGGAATTGGTAAGCCGCGGCTCGAATCCTATTACGCAATTGTCAATGCCGTGGCCAAACTGGTCTTGAGCTTTTCGCTTGCGTCCTCCTTAAAGCTTGAGGGAATTCTTCTGGGCACGGCGGTCGGGACGATTCTCGGGTCGTTTTACTTTCTATATTTGTTCTTTCGGCAAATTCACCTGTCTTGGCGGGAGGGTTTATGGTCTTGGATTGCGGCTCCGTCCGCGGCGGCTGTGATCTCGGGCGTTGTGCTTTGGGGATTGACCACGGTCGTGCCGCTGCCTCCGGGACGACTAACCAGCCTGATTCTGTTGATGGCCTGTGGTGTGGTGTATTCTCTTCTGTTCTTCTTCACACTTCGAATACTGGGATTCTATCAACCCGAGGACGGTTCGAGGATGCGGCGCATATTGCCTGAAAGAGTATTTCGCTTGGCTCAAAAAATGCAGATTCTGCCGCGATTTTGAGCCTGTTGATTCCTATATCCACAAATAGGGGGGCCTTATGATGCGCATCGGCTTTCTGCTTCCCTACTACAGTGAGAGGCCGATTGGCGGTTTCAAAGTGGTCTACGAATACGGATGGAGGTTGGCGGAAAGAGGTCACGAGGTCGTGGTCATTCATCCGCGCAGTCTGGTTCGTGGAAATCTCGTGGAGATCCTTAAGGGGATTCGGTGGAGCGTCAAGCGGAGTTCGGCACCTAGCGAACCGTTTTGGTTTCCTCATCTTCAGGGCATGCATTTTGCGTTTGTCCCCATACCGTCCAAACGATGGATGCCGGATTGCGACGCGATTGTCGCGACGGGCTGGCGAACGGCACCCTGGGTAGCGAGTCTTCCTCCTTCAAAAGGCAAAAAGTTTTATCTCATTCAACATTACGAAACTTGGGACGGGCCAGAGGACGAGGTAGATGCGACATGGCGGCTTCCTTTGCATAAAATCGTCATTGCGCGATGGCTGTACCAACTTGGGCGTGAGAAATTCGACCAGGGCGACTCGATGACATACATTCCCAACGGGATTGACTTCAGTCATCTCCGGGAGACCATGCCACCGGATGAGCGATCACCGTATGCGGTAGGGATGCTGTATCACAAAAATCCTTGGAAGGGCACAGCAGATGGCCTTCGGGCGTTGGAGCACGTGAAAAAGTACGTTCCAGAGCTCCGCGTCACGTTGTTTGGTGCGACGCCGCCTGGCGACGATGTTCCTCAATGGATGGAGTATCTTCAACTGCCCAGTGCCGAGGCGCTTCTGGCTTTTTATAACTGGTGTGCGGTGTTTGTGCATCCCAGTTGGACCGAAGGATGGGGGCTTCCGGCCGCGGAAGCGATGGCCTGCGGAGCCGCCTTGGCGGCGGCCGCCAACGGTGGAGTTCTTGACTATACCGAACAGGGCGTCACAGCCCTGCTGTCGGAACCGCGGGACAGCGATGCCTTGGCTATGAATATACTCCGCTTGGTTCGCGATCAGGACCTCCGGGTTCGCATCGCGAAGGCTGGTCATGATTACATTCAGCGGTACACGTGGGATGTTGCTGTCTCAAGCCTTGAGCACTTATTAGAAGACGGATAGTTGACCAATGATTTCTAGGAAGCAAGAGGAATAACAGAGCCCCGCAAACAGTTATGAACTCCTTGCGGGACTCTGCTTGTTGATGGCTCAAGGCCGATTGAAGTCACGGAGTAAAAGAGGCAATTGGGCTTGACATACCTGAAATCCACACACTATATCGAGAGGCCTTGGCCACTTCGACGGTAAAGTCGCCCGATACCGTCTGATTGGACTGCACCATCACCACCACGGCTTGGGCGTGGGATGGAACGATGGGATACGGGAATAGCGAATTCTGCTGGGTAATGCCCTTCATGCTGTAGTCATTTCGCGAACTGGACGCGTTGTTCGCGGCGACCACCACGTCGCTCAACGCGAACGGAATCATGGACGTGGTCACGTTTTTTAGTGTCATGTTGACGAGATATAGGTTGTCCGTTGCCGATCCAACGCTCACCGTGCCTTCAGCCGTGACCTTGTTGACCGAGGCGCGAATCCCTGTGGTGTTGCCTACGCCGCCGCCTGAGGGCGCGGTGGATAGGACGGGTTGGGGATTGGGATTGTTGCTGACGGGCACCGACTGCGCAGTGGACGTCGAGGTTGAGGTAGAGACCGAGGTGCTCACCGACGGAGAAACGGACGGCGAAGATGCCGGAGCGGAGCCCCCGGAATGGTGATGCGCTGTGTGATGGGGCGCGCTGACATTGGCCGCATGCGTGCCGCATCCGGCAACTGCCAATGTCATGACTGGTGCGCCAATAATCCACCCGAGCAAACGTCGATTCATCATCCTGCCTCCTATTGTCCTAAGTGACTGACGGTCACGGTGCTTTCAATCGCCTGCCAGTAATCTGGGGTTTCGAACGGCAGCCGCCAGGGCGCGATGCCAGCCAAGTTGTACGCCAGCGCGACCTGTTGAATCCGGTTTTGAATCGACTGCGTCGTGTCAATCCAGTACTGGTACTGCCCGATGTTCCATTGCTGGATGACTTGATTCAGCGCTGCCTGCGTGGCGGCGTCATAGACCCCAGGTGTCGCGCCCGACACGTTGAAGTCCTGCTGGAACTGCTGCACGGCAGCCGCCGTGTACGACCCGTAATACCCATCCTGAATCAGGTAGGTGGGCGTTGGTTGGTTGTTCTCTACTGCATAACGCAGCAGGATGTAGTTAAGTAACCCCTGCAGGTTTTTCACTTGCGGGAGCGTCTGCGAGACGTCGGCCGTCGACAGTTGCGAGGTGGGCGCGACTGCCTGTCCGTTGGGGTTGACAGTCCATTGACCGTTGTTGTTCAGATACTCGTTGGTCATGAAAACTTCCGACTGGAAGGCGGGATCCCATACCGGAACAATACTGGGATTGGATGCCAGAAGGCTGGCGGCTTGCGTGTCGTAGACATCGCCGTTGCCGACAATTCCGTTGGTGTTGTTGAAGGTCCAGTAATGCCCGTAAGGAGCCACCCCGAGGATGATTTGCGAGGGGCTCAGTCCGCCATCAATGGCGTTTTGTACCACGGACGCAGCCCATCCGACAGGAGACGTGGCTCCCGCATCCGTGCTGGCGTTGTGATAGGGGTAGTCCATGATGTTGATATAGTCTACATACGGGGCGATGGCGGTGTAGTTGAACACGGTGTTGGGGTAGCTTGAAGCGTAGACATCCACCATGAGCTTTTTGCCAATGGCGTGAAGGGCTGGCCCAAGCTGTGAAACGAAATAAGTGTATTGTTGGGACGCTCCCGACAACCCCAACCCGCCATAGGAATTGGGCTCAAAGTCGATGGTAATGCCATCGTAGTTGTTCTGCTGCACCACGCTGACGATTTGGCTCACCAGCGAGGCCACATTGGAATCGGTCTGCCAGGGCCCGATGTACGGGGATCCGATCATCGGCCACACTTGGATGCCTTCGCTGTGGGCTTGCGCAACAACATTGCTGTACCCAGTAGGTGGGGTCGTAAGACCCCAGGCCAGCGTGGTGGGGTTTTGGGTCGCATAGTACCATGTAGGGTTAATCACCGAGATTCCCGCCGCGTTGTTCACCATCGTGGAATAAGATCCATCATAATGCGGCATGAAGCTCCCATAGGCCATGGAGATGAATGTAGCCTGCGGGACTGCGCTCATAGCTAAGCTAACAGCTCCGGGGTCGCTGGAATTGGGGAGCGCGTCGCCGAAGCTGTAGCTGTTGCCGTCACTGGCCAGAATGGTGTATCCTCCCTGATCTGGGGTAACGCTTAAGCCGATGGCTGTGCTGTTGCCCAGTTGTCCTGGAGTAAGTTGCCCGGCAGCGGTTGATGCATTGCCCAAAGTGGCAATTTGGCCGTTTTGGAAAAGCACCCAGAGACCTTGATTGTCCTTGGTCGGGACTATCGCTACCGCATTGGTTTGCGGAGTCGTGGGAATCGTTGTGGTACCGAGTGCGGGTTGCGTAGGGATACCCGAGATAGAAGAAATCGAATGAACCTGATTAAACGAAAACCCCAGTTGTTCAAAGAGCTGGAGAGATGGTACATACCGCAAGTTGCCGTTTTGGTCTAAGTACACAGGGTAAGTATTGCCTACGCGCCATAGAGAGCCGTCTGTCATGATGGGGACCGCACTGGTTAAGTTTGGCCCTGTGGGGAGGTTTGGCATGCTATTTAAGGATTCCACTTGCGACCACGAGTAGCCCATGGCTGCAAAGACCGCAGCCGATGAGATGTACTGTATTGTTCCGTTGTTTACTACATACACCGGGTTGGTGTGCCCAATGCGAAATAGGGTGCCATTGGGTAGATAAGTTGTAGGGCTGGTGATGTTGGGACCAACGGGCCAATTTGGCTGAAGGCTGGGAACGTGTTGAATTTGACTCCATTGAAGTCCCATCGCCATGAAAGTGCTCTCAGATGTAATCCAGTGCAGCACCCCGCTTTGCACCAAGTAAACGGGATTCTGCCCATTAACCTGAAGGAGAGTGCCGTCCGGATATGGTGTCACCATAGGAAGACCAATGGAATATCCGTTCAGACTAGGGACCGATTGGACGGCACTCCAAGGAATTCCCATTCCTGACAGAATGGCTGCATTGGGGATGTGGTACAGAGTTCCGTTATTATTGATAAATACGGGGTTTGTATTCCCTACCCGGACGACTTCCCCGTTTGACAGAGTTGTCGATCCGGATTGCGAGGGGAGCGTAGCCGACCCGAGGGATGGAGCGTCGCCGAAAGAGTAGATGGTGCCATTTGTCGCCAGAATCCAATATCCATTCCCGGTTGAGGTGGTGGCGATGGATACGGCCGTAGTCCCAGACGGGGCACTTCCGTAGTTGACCGCACTTCCCAGTGCATACACCATACCGTTACTTGCGAGCACGTAAGCTCCTGTACCGGAAGGCAGAATAGCCATGCTCACAGCCGTGATGTTTTGTCCAACAGAACCGAAATTGGTCGCATCACCAAACGCGTACACGCCGCCGTTCTGGGTCAAGATCCAATAGCCCTGATAGTCAGGTGTGGGCACTAACTGTATGGAAGGGGACTGGGTTGGCTGTCCCAGTGTTTGCAGATCGCCATAATTTTTAACATTGCCGTGTGTCGTTACCATGCCATTGCTGGATAACGTATAGTATCCGCGTTCAATGCCTGAAAATGGAATGCTGGCAGTGGCCCCGAGCCCGGCATTCACATCAATTGTGCCGGGACTTGCTCCAAGGGGGAGATTGACGGTAATCATCGTGTCTGTCCAGCTTTGGATAGTCGCGGAGCTACCGTCAATAGTGACTGAATCGGATGACGTTTGAGAGCCAAATCCGCTCCCATTTATGGTTAATACGGTCTGGTTGGAACCAACACTATAGCCGGAAATGGATGGCCCCGTTTGTGCCGCTGCCACTGCAGGGAAAAGAGAGAGCAAAGCGGACGCGGAAACTAAGGCGATGGCAGACCGCTGTACGAATTTTAAAGCGGGGAAACGCATGGATGAACCTCCTATATTAAATCGCCGAGAACAAACGTCGACACCTTTAGACTTACTCTAGAAGGTATTTGCCGGAATACCGGGTATTTCCTGCTTTGGAAGAGACAATCTTGGAGTGAGAATTTGTGGTCTGCTAGAATGGAGCATTGATAGGGGGAGCGGACGTGCAGCGGCTATTATGGGTCTATGGCAGACATCTGAACAAAACCGTGGATTATCTTGGTCAGGCATTTCAGAATCGTGGATATGAGCTTATCCATTTCAGTCTTCAGGTTCCCCGTCTGCGAAAAATTCTTCCTATCATAAAGACTCTAGAGTTGCGCGGAGGGAGGTTGAGAGCGTACTCTTCTGTTCATCCGGACACATTTCGACATATCAAGGCCCCGGAAGAATTCTCAGACGTTCCGGCTTTCGTTTTCGGCGATGGGCTGATTTTGAGTTCGGCACCGCATTATTTTTACCGCGATTTGGATTACCGGACCGTTTTGGAATTTCGCACGGCTGGCATGCCGACCTTTATGTATGATCACTTCCCCCTAAGACTTCTTGAAACGTTGGCTGCCCATCAAGATGAGGTTTTCTCGCGGGCCAGAACAATTTTTACCATGAGTCGATGGATTCGAGAACGGATGATTCAGCATGGGGTGCCAGCGGAACGAATCGAATGGGTTGGGGCTGGCGCGAACATCAACCCTTGGCCCGTTGAGAATCCGTATACCGACGAAAATCTCTCCCGAGGACGGTTTCTCTTTGTGGGGAGAGACTTCGAGCGAAAAGGTGGTCCGTTGGTTTTGGAGGCGTGGAAACGTGTGCATCGAGCGGCGCCTCATGCCCGCCTTGTGGTCATTGGGCCTCAGCCCGGAATTGACGCAGATGGTGTCGAGTGGCTTGGGCCACAGCCATCGGAAGCGATTGTGGAACAGCTAACACGTGCAATGGCTTTCGTCATGCCATCACGCTGGGAGGCGTATGGGATTGCCTTTTTAGAAGCATTGGCCTTCGGCGTCCCTTCAGTTGGTATGAATCGGATGGCGATGCCCGAGTTTATCAAACCTGGGCAGACGGGCGATTTGCTTTCGTCGGAAAGTGTGCATGAACTGGCCGAGATCATGTTACGCTTGCTTCAAGAGCCTGACCGGACTTGGACGATGAGCCGTAAGGCACATCAGGAGGCGCAAATGTATCGCTGGGATCGCGTGCGTGAACGAATCGAACATCGATGGAGTCAAGATGCCAATGGCTGAACGCGCCTCTATCGTGGTCGCGACCTATAACCGAAACGAAATGCTTGTCGACGCGTTGAACGACCTCATCGCTCAGGATTATCCAGACTTTGAGGTGCTGGTTGTCGACCAGTCAGCCGAACACACGGCAGAGGTTAAGCAATTTTTAGAAGAATTTGATCGTCTTCCCAACGGACGCTGGATTCGTTCGGATGTTCCAGGGCTCACTCGGGCCCGCAATCGGGGACTTCAGGATGTTCGCGGCGAGTATGTTATCTATGTTGACGATGATGTCCGCATTCCTGATCCACATTTTGTGGCCTTCCATGTTGCAGCGCTTCGACGCGCGCAGGTGGGAGCGGTCGCGGGTCGCGTGCTGGAGCCGAATCGCGCACCGTTGATGGTACCGCGACGGGTGGGCTGGCTGGGATATCTAGGAACGCGTGAACCAGGCTTCGGCTCCGAAGCAAGCGGGTGGGCGGAGACCGTACGGGGATGCAATATGTCGTTTCGCCGCTCCGTGCTCGAAGCCATCGGCGGATTCGACGAATCCTATACCAAGTCAGCTTTTCGGGAAGACACTGACATTGCCTTGCGCGTGCGTCATTCAGGCTATCGGATTTGGTTTGCGTCCGAGGCATGGCTCTATCATCTGTCCTCCCCGACCGGCGGGACGCGTGATCAGAGCATTCCGGTGGCTGAGGATCTCATTCTTAACGACGTTCGCTTTGCCCGGAAGAATCTGCCCCCTTTGCAGCGGGCATTGTGGCTGACTCGCCTCTATGGCTCCCGCGTCGTGAAGGCGGGTATGATGTCGGGGGCATTGGTTGAAAGGCATCAGGCGTTTCGCCAAGCCTTGTCCCAGACGCGAGGCGAGAGGAGGCACGGATCCTGAAGATTGTGGTGGATGGGCTCATTCTTGACCAAGAGGCCTCAGGTATTGGACAGTACGTCCGGGAACTGATGATGGCCTATGTCTTGACGTTTCCGGATGACGCCGTGGATATGTGGCTGAGGCCAGGAATTGCCGTACCCGGGGTGGCGGCGCGTACGCCGGACGCATCTCTCGGGACCAGCCAACAACGGCTCCTGTTTGAACAATGGATGCTTCCGCGGTTGGTGGAGTCTCATGCGTACGATGTCGTTCACTTTCCAGACTATCAGGTGCCGCTCCTGCGCCCGATGCGCCGGACGGTCATGACAGTGCACGATTTGGCGGCCTTTGTCATGCCAGAGGTCTTCCCAGCGTCAAAATCGCGGACTAAGCGTTGGCTCATGCGCCAATCTGTCAAAAAAGCTTCTCATATTATTGTTCCCAGCCAAGCCACGAAAGAGGATTTGGTCCGCATTCTGGCGGTGCAGCCTGAAAAAATCTCGGTGGTGTGGCATGGCGTGAAGCGCCGTGGAATTCCCTCGCCGGAACGCGCCTATCCTAGGCCATATTTTTTGGCGGTGGGGACGGTGGAGCCCCGCAAAAACTTTCTCGGCCTGATCAAGGCATATCATCTCCTGCAGCAACGGCAAAAAGATGTGCCGGATTTAGTCATTGCTGGCAGGCTCGGCTGGATGTACGATGAGACGCTGGCAATGCCGGAAAAACTTGGGGTTGCAGAGAAGGTCAAGTTTCTTCAATATGTTTCAGAGGATACTTTATCCGCCTTGTATCGTGACGCCGTTGCGCTTGTCTACCCTAGCTTCTACGAAGGATTTGGGCTTCCCGTCATTGAGGCCATGTCGGAAGGAATTCCTGTCGTGACGTCTCGCCAAGGCGCACTGGCTGAAGTGGGCGGCGATGCGGTGTGGGCGGTGGATCCTTACGACATTGACTCCATCGCGTCCCAAATGGCTCTCGTGCTCGAAGGCGGAGACACCGTGCAACAACGGGTGCACACGGCTCAAACTTGGGCTCGCCAATTGACGTGGGAGCGGGCGGCCAGAGCAACGCGGACGGTTTATACACATGTGATGGGAGGGTGATGGAGTGCAACAGGCACGCAAACCACAGAGCGCCGGCCCGAGCTGGCAAGCGGTGCTCTGGCCGATGTTGGTTTTGGCCGTTGGGGCGGCCTTGGCGTTCGTTTCCACTGCGGCGGGCGCCGTCGTGATATTGGTTGGCTACATCTGGCTGGCCACGCAATCGCTCTCCCTGGCGCTGGCTGTCTACGTGATTGCCTCGCCTTTCCCGTTTGGCTTGGTGGTGCATAAGCATCATATCGACATCTCTGACATCATGGCCATTATCATGGCCGTTCGGCTGCTAGTGGATACGGTGAAGTCCCACAAGGCATCATTGTGGGAGCGCTTCTTAGGCAGTCCCTTTTGGCGGCCACTGGCCCTTCTGTTGATTTTATCCATACTGTCTCTGGCTACGGCGTTGTCCCACAGCACCACGCTGATTAAAATTCTGGAATATGTGGAGTTCTTTGTGGTGGTGGTGGCCGTCGCGCGCCAAGCGGGCCTTCGCGAAAGCGCATGGAAGCCGGTCGTCGCGGCGTTGTTTGGAATTGCGGCGGTGCTGTCGCTTTACGGGCTGTTCCAGTTTCTGTTCCAGATTGGCCCTGCTGCCAACGTGGTGGACGTCCACCACGTCCGTGCGGATGCCGTGTTTGGACAGCCTAATGCCTTTGGCGGATTTGAAGCGATGGTCTTTCCGCTGGTGGCCGCGCTTTTGGCCTATGGCCCGGCGTGGGCGCGCGGATGGTGGACCTGGGTGGTCGCCGGCCTGACGGCGATTGGCGTCATCGATTCGTTTTCGCGGGGAGCCTGGGTGGCATCCGTTGCCGCCGTGTTCTTTATGGCGGTATTGGCATGGGCCGCGCGTGGTCGTCAGATGGTGAACCGCCGCTTTGTGATTCCCGCGGTGCTGCTTCCGATAGTGCTGTTTGGGGTGGTGGACTTGCTTGGCAAGACCAATCTCAGTCATTCAGCATTGGCATTGTCCTATCAGACGACAGGCGAGCGTCTGCGGTCCACCGTTACGGCCTTGTTCAACCCCAGAGGGCATTTTGACACGAATCAGCGACTGCTGATTTGGAAGGCCGCCATTGACGCGTTAAGGCAGCATCCCATTCTGGGTGTCGGGCTCGGCGGGTTTACCCGTTACGTCACGCTGCATCCCATGCCTGGGTTGGCGGCTCCGCCACCGATGGCCCACAACCTGTATTTGGAGTGGGGAGCCGACTTGGGGGTGTTGGGCGTGGTGGCCGGCCTCTGGCTGGAGTGGTCGTGGATACGCACGGCGGTGAAGAGCGTGGTCAGCCGAGCACGCTCTTTGAGTTCCTTTGAATTCGCCATGGGCATCGGGGCGTTTGGAACCATTGTCTCCTTTGTGGTGCACGACTGGGTGGACTTTATGATTGATCACGGCGTAGTGGTCCCGCTGTTGCTGGCGCTGGCGCTGGTGTGGGCCTTGTCTGGGGGACGCCAAAGGACGGGTGGAAGCGAATAAATGCGCGTTGCGCTGGTGCATGATTGGCTAGTCACCATGGGTGGGGCCGAGCGGGTTTTGGAGGAAATCGCGCATCTGTTTCCAGAAGCGCCCATTTACACCGGGGTGGTCGATCGGATGCGGCTGTCGCCTTTTTTGCAAAGCCGCACCATCATCCCAACATTTGTCCAGGCGTTGCCCTTTGCCCATCGGTGGTACAATCGCTATCTGCCCTTATTGATGTACGGTATGGAGCAGTTCGATCTGTCAGACTATGATTTGGTTGTGTCATCGTCGGCTGCGGTCGCTAAAGGGGTGGTGACCCGTGCAGAAACGCGCCATGTCTCCTACGTGCATACCCCGATGCGCTACGCTTGGGACCTCTATCACGAGTATCGGGATCGGGAAGCGCGCGGCATCTCCAAGAAGCTGATGGGGCCGGTTTTTCATTACATGCGGCTCTGGGACCGCCTGAGCGCCGACCGGGTGGATCGCCTGATCGCCAATTCGACGGCCGTCCAGCGGCGCATCGAAAAGCATTATCGCCGCTCTTCCGAGGTGATTTATCCGCCGGTGGATGTCGACCGTTTTTCTGTGTCGACTGAGCCGGGCCGCTATTACTTGGTCCTGTCACGTCTCGTCAGTTACAAACGCTTTGATTTGGCGGTGGAGGCCGCCAATCGCTTGCGTGTGCCTCTCGTCGTGGCGGGGGATGGGCCGGAGCGCAAGGCGCTCGAGAAGATGGCCGGGCCCACCGTGCGCTTTGCTGGGAGGGTCAGTGACGCGGAACGGAGTCGCCTGATGGGTGAATCTACCGCGCTCCTCTTCCCGGGTGAAGAAGACTTCGGCATCACGCCCGTCGAGATGCAGGCGGCGGGCCGCCCAGTGATTGCCTTTGGGCGGGGTGGCGTGCTTGACACGGTGGTGCATGGAGAAACGGGATGGCTCTTCAACCATCAGACCGTGGACGACGTGGTCGAGGCGATTCGCGCTCAGGAAGCGGTGCGATGGGACGGCCAGCGCATTCGCCAGAATGCGGAGCGTTTTCAGCCCGAGGTGTTCCGGGAGCGCTTTCGGGCGGCGGCGTTGGAAACGCTCGCCGACCCGTCTCAATTAGGTTAGAATAAGGCCCAAGATGTGAGCACGGGAGGCAGACTGCCCCAATGAACATCGCGATCGATGTCTCCAATACCGCCGGATTCCGGACGGGTACGGAGGAGTATATCGAAGGGCTGGTCTATGGCCTCCATCGGGCCGGCGTGTCGGTTGTGGGCATCGGCCGAGACACGCAGGCGTTGTTGCCAGACAAGCCTGGCTTGGGATTGGATGTGCGTCAGCGCCCATCGCCGTTCGCCAAATGGTGGTGGGAGTATTATGGTGTTCGCCGGGTGCCCCGTGATGTGGATGTTGTCCATATTCCGTTCATGGCCCACCCCGAGACGCGGTTGTCGCAGCCATCCGTGGTGACGGTTCATGACTTAATTCCCTTTCGTCTGGCAAACTACCGCCATTCCATCAAGGAGCGCCGCTACTTCGCCCACGTGGCACGGGCCTTGCCGTTTGCGGACCGTCTAGTGGCCATCTCTGAAGCGACCAAACACGATATGGCGGAGGTTTTTCCGGAATTGCTGGCCAAGACCGTGGTGATTCCAAATGGCGTGCATCCTGACTTCTTTGTGGAGGTCGATGTGGAACGCGTCAGTCAAATCACGCGTCGATACGGGCTTCGCCGCCACCCGCGCATTTTGTATGCGGGTGGTTATGATGAACGCAAAAATGTCGGTACCCTAATCACGGCCATGGCAGAGGTGTTTCAGCACCGCAAGGATGGTGAGCTCGTGCTGGTGGGGGCGCAGGACCATCTTAGCGTCCGCCGGCAGGTCGCTGAGGCGGGATTGGATGCGCGCGTGGTGGTCACGCCGTTCGTCACGCGCACGGAATTGGTAGCGCTCTATCACAGCTCGGATTTGTTTGTCTATCCGTCGCGCTATGAGGGATTCGGCATGCCTCCCGCCCAAGCCTTGGCTGTGGGGGTTCCGGTCATCGCCGGGGATACGCCGGCGGTGCGGGAGGTGGTGCAGGATTTTGGCCTCCTCGTGGAACCGGACAACATTGACGGTTGGGTCGACGCCATTGGCCGGGTGCTCGACAGTCCCGCCATGGTTCATAAGTTGATGGCTGCGGGACAGGAGTACGCCGTGCGGTTTGCCTGGGAAGAAATCGCCCAGCGATATTTGGCCGTCTATCAGGCGGCCGCAAAGGAGCGGAATGGGTAAATGCGGGTATTAGTGACCGGTGGGGCGGGATTTATTGGCTCCCATGTGGTGGAGGCGTTGCTGGGGGATGGACGCCAAGTCGTGGTGGTGGACAACTTGTCGCATGGATTGCGGGCATTCGTGCCCCCCGCAGCGGAATTCATCCAAGGCGACGTGCTCGAGGCGGATCAGTGGGCCGACCAGGTTGGGCCTGTCGACGCAGTGATTCATCTCGCAGCTCAGATCAGTGTGCCGGTATCAGAGGCAGAACCCGAGGAGGATGTCCGCACCAATGTGTTGGGCACGGTAGCCATGTTGAAGCTCGCCCATCGATTGGGGGCCCGGGAGTTTCGTTTCGCCTCGTCTGCCGCCGTCTATGGCGACAATCCACACGTGCCGTTGGCGGAGGAGGCGTCAGGAGACCCGCTTTCCTATTACGGCCTCGATAAATGGCTGGCGGAATTCTACGTTCGGCACGAGGAACGGGTCCGAGGACTGAAAGGCACTGTTTTGCGGATGGCCAACGTCTATGGGCCCCGTCAACGAACTCAAGGCGAGGGCGGTGTGGTGGCCATGTTTTCCGAGGCGCTCGCCCAAGGCTTGGCCCCCACCATTTTTGGGGATGGCATGCAGACACGTGACTTCATTGCGGTTGCAGACGTGGCGCGGGCGTTCACCCATCGCCTCGGGGAGAGAGAGCCGGGTGGGACCTACAACATCGCGACCGAGACCGCAACGACGGTAGGCGAGGTATGGCGCATCCTGGCGACAGAAGCCGGCGCCGATCCTGCGCGCATCAATTACGGGCCCGATCGGCCTGGCGACATTCGCCACAGCCGGCTGAAGATTGCCCGGGCGCTCGCGTGGGGATTTCGCGCCACAGTGCCCCTGCCTGAGGGGTTGAAGGAAACCTACGCCTACTTTCGGAAGGTGGCCAGCCAGGGGTGACTCGAACCCTTTTTTGGGTGATTTCCGATACCGGATGGCATGATGGCAGCCTAGCCGCGGCTTGGGGCGGCTGGTGGCTCGGTCTATCGGGTGTGCACGTGACAGTCCAGCCGCTATATCCCCCGGAAGGTCCAGAGATGACATGGCCCCAAGGCGTGGCTGTCGCTGATCCGGTCGCGGAGGGCCGTGGCCGCTGGGCCGCGGCGCGCATCACGCGGCGTTTGTCGGAGAGTCTTCAGGATGCGGATCGGGTCATCACCGACCAAGACTTTGATACGGAATTTCGGGTCCTAAGGGCACTTCAGGGAGCCGTCCATTCGCCCTTTCTTTTTGCGCGTCAGGCAGAACTGCCGTCAAGTAGGACGGACGCGGCCTTGGTTCCGTATGGGAGCTTTGAGTCCATACTTGCAGCAAGCCGTGTGGCGATGCAGATCATCCTGGCTGCGGATTTGGTGTTGCCGAGCCGCTGCTTTCTCGTCTCGCCGCCGCCTCTCCCTCAAGCGGAGGCCGAAACCCATCCATGGCCCTTTCCCCAGGACGGAACGCCAACCCTGGCGATGGCGGGCGCATTGACGCCCGTCAAGGGTGTGGATGCGGTGCTCAATGCCCTGACCGTACTCCGTGATCGCCATAGGACCGCGCGCCTTATGGTGTTGGGTGATGGCCCGGACGCGGCGCGGCTTCAAGTTTATGCGGCCGCCTTGGGCATCGAGGCGGTCTTCCTGCCAGATTGGCTAACGTGGTCGGCCTATCTCCACCGCGCCGATCAGTGTCTGGCGCCGCAATTTCGGGATGGACTCGGCTGGGAGGTGGCTGCAGCGTCTGCGTGCGGACTTCCTGTGTTGGCCAACCAGTTGCCGGTACTGGCCGAGCGGGTGGAGAATTTTTCCGGGGCCCGTCTGTTGCCGCGTCCCGCGGTGATGGATTGGGTGGAAGCGCTGGAAGCCTCTTTGGTTCCCCATCGCGAGGCGCCTCGAGACTCGCTCAACCGCGGGGGCCAAGGGTGGATGGAGGCATTGGGCTGGAATTCCTAGGCGGCGCCGGGACTGCCCGGTTCCTTCACCGTGCCCGCTCCAACCGCCGCGATGATGAGGCTGATAACTCCGAAGGTCAGCGTGGCGGTAACGACCACCGCAATATGGGCGGCAGGAGAATTGGCCAGCGCGATGATCTTTAGTCTGGCCAGCCCCTTGCTGGGGGCGTCAATGTCGCGGCTGGTGGCGTGGATCAAAAAGGATCCGCAACCGGCGATGATCCCGAAGAGCGCGCCTATCGTCCCGCCGAACCACGCGGGGCGTCCATGCGCCAAACGGGCTGCCCGGCCGCCGAAATAGGCGAGGACGAGCACCAGAAGATACAATGCGACAGCAATGACCGTGGAAACCGTGTAGTGGCGGAGCCATACCGTATTGATGAGCGCTAGCAGGCCCAGAATTGCCGAGGTCATCAGATATGGCCGATGTTGCAAGTGCCAGCGCCCCTTTCCGCATTGTTGGTATCATGATGATCTGAATTTGTGAAGATTGTCAAATAGCGACGCCTTTTCGGCATGGCCTAATTAGAGCATATGGAAGACTTTCCGGCGGGATGCTGGTTTCCTAGCATGGGGCGCCGTTTCGCCTCCGCTCGCCGCGGACGGGCGGCCGGAACGGCAGATTCTTAGAGGTGGCAATGGATACCAGGATCGAGATTACGCTGGAGCCACCGCAAAACGGCCGCCATTTGCGAAAAATATTTTGGATGGAGGAGCCTTAGCAGGAAATATCCACACTATTACGAAATAGGATGGGCAGTTTATAATGATTGGCGGAGGAGGGAAAGTGATGTTTCGGGGGCGAACCAATCGATGGGATGAGTTGGCTGTCTTCGTGGACACCGGGGCAGCATATGTCGCGTATTTATTTGTCGTCCACGCGTATCTTGCCTGGTTTAATCCCGCTGTGGCGACCGTGCGATTGGTCTCCTTATACTTCACCTTTTCCATCTTGGTGCTCGCGGTGTCGTGGCTGGCCTTGAAGCTGAATTTCCGCGGATACTCAAGACGCTGGAATCAACTGCCGGCTGAAATGGGCATGCTGGCGATATCGGGCGTGGAAACCGCCATCGCGATGGCCTTGGTGATTTTTGTCTTTAAGGAAACCTGGTTTTCCCGCGCGATTTTTTTGTTGTTCCCCATGGCCGCATTTGTGGGGCAAACGGTGGTGCATTCGGTGATTAAGCTGTCTTTGGGCCATTTTCGGCTCAGTGGACGCGACCAGCGTCGTTTGGTGGTGCTGGGTTATCCGAGGCGGGTTAAAATCTTTTCGACGACCGTGGCCAATGTTCCTGAGGCTGGGATGCAGGTGGTGGATGAGCTCCCGGTGGCGCTGGGCGAGAGCCAGACGGCCCGCGCGGCGGTGGAGCGCCTTCACCAGTTGTTTGCCTCGACCGTGGTCGATACCGTGGTCATTGCCATGCCCGTGGCGGAGGAACTGTTGATGCCGGCGATTCAGATGGCTCGGCAGCAAGGCAAGGAAGTGCGCCTGGTACTGGATGAAATGGGCGCTCTGGCGCATCGATCCCGGCTGTATGACTTCTATGGCAACTCGGTCCTTGTGGTGGACTCGTCGCGGGCCCATCAAACATCGCGATCCCTGGTCAAGCGCGGCCTCGACATTGTTGTGTCCCTCATCGGGATTGTCTTGTCGGCGCCGTTGATGCTGGCTGTGATGGCGGCACTGAAGATTGATGATCCGAAGGGGTCCATTTTCTTCGTCCAAAATCGGGTCGGATTGAACGGGCGGGAGTTTCCCTGCCTGAAGTTCCGCACCATGGTGCCCAATGCTGAAGCCCTGAAGGAAAAGTTGGCGCACTTGAACGTCATGTCTGGGCCCGTGTTCAAGATTCCCGACGATCCGCGGGTGACCCGCATTGGAAAGTTTCTTCGAAAGACCAGCGTCGACGAACTGCCGCAGTTGTTCAACGTGCTGGTGGGCCATATGAGCATCGTTGGGCCGCGTCCGGCGTTGCCGAGTGAAGTGGAGCTCTATGGGCCCGATTATCGGAAGCGCCTTTCGGTGCGTCCGGGCATTACCTGCTTGTGGCAGATATCCGGGCGAAACGACATCGACTTTCAGGACTGGATGCGGCTTGACATGGAATACATTGACAGTTGGTCCCTGGTTTTGGACATCAAGATTATGGCGAAGACCATTCCTGCCGTCTTCCAGCAGCGCGGCGCCCACTAGCTTTCCGGATGCCCTGCCCGTTGCCCCCGAAAGGGGGCATTTTGCTGTTCCCCGTGCCGAAGAGCGCCCCATTCTTCGTCCTCGCGGCTCTGCCATCGGCTTCCACCTCCCGAGCCCATCGGTTGTGCTATAGTCTCTGGCAAAGGAGGGGTTCAGTCATGGCTCTCACCCAACCGCCCTCGCGCCACCCATCGAACGAGAACAAGGGCGCGAACGGAAATGGCCCGACGTGGCCGCTCCAACTGGGGTGGGCTTTGGTGCTGGCGTTGGCAGGGATACTGGCCGGACTGGTGATGGGTTTTGTCTGGGCCACTGCACGCGACTATGCCACCTTGTCATTGAATGGCGCGGAGATTCGCCATCTCACCGCCCAGGTCCATCACTTGCAGCATCAGGTGGCGGTACTGTCTCTGCACCAGCCCCATGGGAATTGGTGGCTGTGGTGGGTCAGCGCGCCCTTTCGCCGTCTTTGGATTGCCGTCCATTTTTGGTAATCTATGGGTTTTCCCATGAGAAGAGAGTTGTTACACTAGGACTAGGACGGTGCTTAGGCCGTCCGTCAAACGAGGAGGGGCTCTTTTGCCGCGAATGGACTTACTGCATCTGATCGGCGATGCGCCGGAGGGCCCGTGGGCGATCTTTTCTCTGCCGGAAGGGGATGGCACAGATATGGTTTCCGTCATTGTGCCCCGCTCGCTGTGGCTTTTGCTGACACGGGCGCATCCTTTTGACAGCGAAATCTCGCTCATGGAAAAGGTGGGACAATCGGCGCTCCGGCGTGTTTCGGATGAGGGGCTGCTGGAAGATCCCGTTTTTGTCAATCCACGGGATATCGGCGACCTGCTGCCGCATGAGGAAGTTCCCTGGTTTCGCGCGCTTCGCAGATGCGGCCAGTGTGGACAGGAAGTGCCGCCGGGGGAAGTGTCCGAGGGACTCTCCAATGCCTTGCCGCCCGATTCGCGCGGATACATTGAGTTGAAAGTACTGTGCCCGGATTGCCAGGTCCAAACCCCGCATCGTTTGACGCCTTGGGGGATTCCTCGCGCATAGGTCCATTTGCCAGCCGATTGCCATAAGGTGGAATATCCTGTCTGAAGGTGGTGAGGTGCTGTGCGAATGCCAGGACATTTGGTTCCAGCCATGCGGCCTGAAGGCTGGACCCAAGGTGTAATCGGAAAAAATTGGATTCCAATTGCCGTGGCGTTGAAGCCGGTCGATTGGGAGAGCGCTCATCAAGCCATGCGGGACCGTAATCAGCCTTGGTCGCCGGACGCACTGATAGCGCAGCATGGCGTCCCGCATGCGGTTCGTGAGCAGCTCAGGACGTGGCTTACATCGGAGGGACTCACCATCACCCGGGAGAGCCCCTACATCCTGTGGTTGGAAGGAAGCTTCGACGCGGCGGCTCGGACCTTTTCGATGGGGTTCGACTTTCGCCAGGAAGACCGGTTGCGGCTCTATCGTCCCAACCGTGAACCGGATGTGCCGGAGTGGGCCGTTTCATGGATTGCCGGCATCGTGGGGCTGGAAAATGTGGCGCGCTTGTTTCCCCATATGCGCACCCCGCGCCATACCGAGCAACTCGCCAACGGCGGTCAGGGATTCTTCCCTGCCGACCTCGAGACCGCCTATCATTTCCCAGCCCAGTATGATGGCAGTGGGCAAACCATCGGCCTTTTGGAGTTTTCCAACGGATACAGCACGAGTGACGTCGAGAGTTTTTGGCAGTCCATGAACGTCAAGGCGCCGAGTCTGACGTTTGTCTCAGTGGACGGCACGCCCAACGACGGCGGAACCAGCAGCGTCGACATGGAAGCTACGCTGGATGTCGAATGGGCTGGCGCGA
Organism: Bacillota bacterium; assembly: GCA_021820485.1. Lineage (GTDB taxonomy): Bacteria > Bacillota > Sulfobacillia > Sulfobacillales > Sulfobacillaceae > Sulfobacillus_B. The sequence goes on along the minus strand of JAKADO010000043.1, from coordinate 2,993 downwards.
TGGCTCCGGGCGCCAAGCTGGTCGTCTATGAGGCCTCGAGCGGCACCAGCGACCAGTCCTTTGGCCTGTCGGTCCTCAAGGCTCTCGATTACGCGATACATGATCGCACGCACGGGCCCTCCGTGCTGTCCATCAGCTACGGAGACGGGGAAAGCCGATTCCCCACATCGGAAATGCAGGCCTGGGACGCCGCCATCGCGGAAGGCGCTCTGCTGGGCATCACGACCTTTGTGGCTTCCGGCGACCAAGGCGCCTATGGTCTCCACGGTACGGGATGGCCCATTCCCCATGTTGACGCGCCGGCCAACTGCCCGCATGCCGTGGCGGTAGGCGGCACGCATTTGGAGTTGAATGCGGATGGATCCATCCGCTTGGAAACCGGCTGGACCGACACCAACAATAACGGCGCCTCGGGCGGCGGCATCAGCCAAGTGTTTCCGGTCCCGTCGTACCAGGCGCATCTCGCCCTGCCGGTGAAGTCCGGTGACAAGGCCGGGCGCGGGGTTCCCGACGTAGCGGCAAACGCGGATCCCGACACCGGGTATGCGGTGGTCTTTCAAGGCGCTGCCACCGTCATCGGTGGCACCTCGGCCGCCTCGCCTGTCTGGGCAGCCCTCTGGGCGCGGCTCAATCAGGCTCGCGCACAGGCGCAGAAGGGACCCGTTGGGTTTGCCAATGCGGATCTCTATAATCTCGGCAACACGTCGACCTTCCATGACATTACCAGCGGCAACAACAGCTATGGGCCGGTGTCCGGCTATGATTGCACGCCGGGATGGGATGCCGTGACTGGCTGGGGAAGCCCGGATGCGGCACGGTTGATAGGCGAGCTGAGCTAAGATTGCGTACGCATGAGAGCCCTCCGAAAAAAACGGGGGGCTCTTTTCCATCGTGACAATTCTTCGGTGCCGCTTTCTCGTGATATGGCGTGGGCATAGAAAAAGGAAGCCAGCCTCGTCTGCGATCGGCTGGCTTCCTTTTTCGGTTTGATGGTTATTGAGCGGTTTCCTCAGGTTTCCAAGGAGCACGCAGCCAGGCCTCGTAGAGAGCCTTTTGATCTTCGGTGGCATTCTCCTCGGGAAGGATTTTCACCTCGTCGGGCGGCGCAGTTCCAAGCACCAAGGAGACCGTTTCCAAACGGCCCCGGCGGAAGTAGCTCACCTCGATGGTGTCTCCGATGGCATGGTCGAGTGTGATGCGGTCTTTCAGATCCTCTTCGGTCTTGACTTGGTATCCATTGATCGCCAAGAGTTGGTCGCCGGGATTGAGCTTATCGGCGGCTGGACCACTGGTGTATGACACTTTGACGACCAGCGTTTGGTGATCGCCTGTGCCGATGTCGACGCCTAGCCAGGGAAGCGGTTGCCCAGTGGTTTTCTTGTCCTTGGTGTCGTCATCGTCGGCGTTGGGGTTCTTATAGGACCGTTCCAGACGGAGCCCTGCGTAGCCCAGGAAAGTCTCAAAGGGTACAGGCGTGGTGCCGTTGATGTAGGCCTGGAAAAACTCCTCAAACGAGGATCCGGCCACTTCTTCGACAGTCTCCTGATACACCGATTCGGGAAATCCGATGCCATGCGCGCCATACCGGTCATAAAGGCGGCGCAGCACCTCGTCCAGACCATATTGGCGGTTTGTGCGGCGTCGTATTTCCAGGTCCAAGCAGGTGCCCACCAGGTCGCCCTTCAGGTAATACGAGATGGTGCGATTGGGCGAGTCGGCATCCGGCTTGTACAACTTAATCCACGTGTCGAAGCTGGACTCGGCCAAGCTTTGCACCAGACGACCCGGTTTTTTCTCGTAGGCCTTGATGTTGTCGGCCAAGTTGTCCAGATATTCCTTGGTGTTGAAGAGTTCTGCGTAACGCAGCGTCAACGTGGCGAAATAGTCGGTAAAGCCCTCCATCGCCCATAACAGATGGGTGTAGACTTCGCGATTGTAGTCAAAAGGCCCCAGCATCTCGGGGTGGATGCGCTTGACGTTCCAGAGGTGGAAGAACTCGTGTGAAATGAGCTGCAGCACATGCCGGTACTTCTTGCGCGGCCGGTATGCAAAGCGTCCCGTTCCGCAGGTGGTGGAGTTGAGGTGCTCCAGCCCCCCGGTGCCGCGGTCCGAGAGATGCAGAATGAACGTGTAATGGTCGTAGGGCAGACCGCCAAACAAGTCTCGCTGCGCCTGGACGATAGCCTCCACATCATGGGTGAGCTTTTCGGCATCTTCGTTGCCATGGCCCCAGATGGCGATATGGTGGGGCTTTTGGTCGACGGTGAAGGTCAGCACCCGGTGTGTGCCAATTTCGGCGGGCGAGTCAATGAGAATGTCGTAGTCGCGGGCGCGGTAATGAAAGGGGTTTCCCTCCACCACGTCGAGCCCTGTGGAGACATGCCATCCCGGCGGCGCTTGGATCAGCACATCATAGGGCTGGTCCTTGTAGTCATCCACGAGGAAGAAAAGCTGGGCCCCGTTGAAGTACGCATGGGATTGGTCGAGATGGCTGGTATCGACACCGAGTTCATCGGCGTACACCTGGTACCGCACGGTGACTTGGCTCTCGCCATAGGTGTCGAATCCCCATTGGCTTTTGCCCAAGTGATAGACTTCGAGAGGCTTTTCGTCCATCTCGACGTGCATGTTGAAAACATGCCGCGCAAAGTCTTGGACTTCATACGCGCCGGGAGTCCAGACGGGAAGCGTCAGGGTGTGCTTCCCAGCCGGCAATCCGGCGACGGTGAGGGTCATGTGATAGACATGATATCCGGGCTCGCGGCAATCGACGGTAAAGTGAAATGTGGGTGTAGGCAAGAGTGATTCCTCCGCATCCTGTATTCGTATCCAGGCTTTCCAAAAGACTCCTAGATATTCGTGACAGGGCAAAGGAATCCTTCTCCAGCGCTCAAATTAAGGGACGATGAGGAGATAGGCCATGATAATCATGATGATGACCTGAAACAATCCTTGAATGGCAGCCAGCCGGCGTGTCCAAAAGGTCCACCGCT
>JAKADO010000042.1 GCA_021820485.1 Bacillota bacterium | reverse complement strand
AAATGCACTGGCCGGTCCAACTCCTCCATCAAATCACCCACGTCGTTCACCCAGGCGTCCAGTTCGGGAGCAAAGGCGGCGTTTTCCCCTACGCCACGCGGGTCATACGTCACCACCCGATAGCGGCGGGAGAGCGGTGGCACCAATCGGTAGAAAAGAAATCGGCCCAGCCCCAGGCTGGGATGGCACACCACCGCTTCCGGCCCATCACCCATCGCGAAGTATTTTAGGCCTTGTTTTGTTCGCAGCATCTTTTACGCTCCCCTACCCGCATTATTCTCGATTATGTCTCCTAAGCCGCCATTCCTGCAATCACGCATCTTGGTGCATTCCGGCCTCGTGAATCACATCCAGCGCGTCAACGTTCTCAACCGACGACAAATCTCCCGCCGATGTTCCCAAATAGCTGGAACGGATGGCGCGGCGAACCACTTTGCCGTTGCGCGTCTTGGGCAGCTCACCCACGCAGTAGACATGGCTGGGCATCAGCGCCTTGCCCATATGATGGGCCACGTATTGCTTCAACTCCTCCTCGATCCCCTGGCTCGACTGCGCGACCACGAAGCAGACCAAGCTTTCTCCCTTGACGGGATCCGGCACCCCAATGGCTGCCGCCTCCACCACCGCCGGGTGTGACACCAGGATGGACTCCACCTCGGCTGGTCCGAGACGCTTTCCGGCCAGTTTAATGGTGTCATCGCTGCGACCGAGAATGTACCAGAATCCATCCGCATCAATGTAGGCAAAGTCCCCATGCACCCATGTGTCGGGCCAACGGCTCCAGTACGACTCAAGGTATCGCTCGCGGTTGTTCCAGAACCCGCGCGTCATGCCGGGCCATGGCGCCTTGATGACCAGCTCGCCGACTTGATTCTGGACCGGCCGGCCCTCTTCATCCACCACCTCGGCCGCCATCCCTGGAATGGGTCCGTTAAAGGCGCAGGGCTTTTGGGGTTCGGTGGCGAAGGCGCTCAAAATCCCGCCAGAGATTTCTGTTCCGCCGCTGTAATTGATAATGGGACAACGGCTGCCGCCCACCTTTTCGAAAAACCAATTCCACGGATCGGGATTCCAGGGCTCGCCCGATGATCCGAGAATCCGCAGCGAATCCAAACTGTGACCTCGCAGGTGTTCGTCGCCGTGGGCCATTAGCCCGCGAATGGCGGTCGGGGAAATGCCGAAGACACTGACGCGATGGCGTTCAATCATGTCCCAGAGGCGCCCGGGATCGGGAAAGTCCGGCGTACCGTCGTAAAGAACCAACGTCGACCCGGTCACAAGACCGCCGTAAACCATCCACGGCCCCATCATCCACCCCATGTCCGTATACCAGAAAAAGACATCCTCCTGCCGCAAATCAAACGCGTGCCACAAGTCTTGGGCCGCCTTCAAGGGGAACCCCAAGTGGGGGTGCAGCGCGCCCTTGGGGCGCCCGGTGGTGCCTGAGGTGTAAATAAGCAGCAAGGGCGTTTCGGCCGGCACGGCCTTGGTCGGGTAGGAGGCGGATGGCGCTTGCGCGAGCAGCTGATGGTAGTCTATATCGCGCCCGCTCTGCATGGGAGGATGCAAATCCAACCGGTTCACCACAATTACGCGGCGCACGCTGGGCGAGGCGCTCACCGCCTCATCGGCCACCTGTTTCATCGCCACGGTGCGGCCGCGGCGACTGAACCCATCGGCAGTAATCACCACGGAAGCCCCGGCATCCTGCAGGCGTGTGGCCATCGCCGGCGCTCCGTACCCGGAAAAGATGGGCACGACGATGGCGGCGATTTTCGCGGCCGCCAGCATGGCGACGACAGCCTCGGCTCCCATGGGAAGGTAGACGGCGATGCGCTCCTGTTCCTGCACGCCCAGCGCCTCCAGACCGTGCGCGAGCCTGTCGGCCGCCTCCTGGAGCTCGCGATAGCTCCAACGGGTCACGCGGCCGGACTCCGTCTCCTCAATCAGCGCGATTTTTTCGCCCAGTCCGGACTTCACATGGCGGTCCACAGCCGCGGTCGCCAGATTGGATGTCCCTCCCACAAACCACCGGGCCCACGCAATCCCCTCGCTTTGGTCAAGAACCTCGTGGTAGGGAGTTTCGAACGGCCAATCCAGCATCTTGACGACCGCGTCCCAAAACCAAGCCGGGTCTTGTTGGGCTCGTTCCCGCAAAGCGGCCAGACTGTCCAAATGATGCACTTGCAAAAACTTTCCCAGACGACTCTCTTGGATCATCTCTTGGGTGGGATTCCACACCACTGGCTGCTCTTGATAGTCCAAGCCGGATGCCTCCTAATGCGCCCACTCGAGCGCTTGTTGATAGGCTTCTTCGGTATCTATGTCGAAACTGGGGTCGGGCCGCCCAGCAGTCGGACAGTCCACCCACTCCACGTCCCGGCGACCCTGCCACAACGATCCGAGGCCGCGATCGCCGTCCAAATTGAAGACAAGCTTGTCCCATTCGGGGTCAAACAGCACAGGATGTCCGGGACGTCCGGCGTACCGTGCCCGCACCGCATGAATGCCGGCCGCTCGGTGAAAGAAGGCTTCTCGGACCCTGACGATGTCTTCCACCGTGACAAACGGCTGATCGGCCAACAGCACGCCCACGGGAGCCGCGCCCCAATCCGCCCGCACCGCACGCAGTCCCACCTTCAGCGACTCCGCCAGCCCACTCTCCGGGTGCGGGTTGATGACTGCCCCTGGGCGGGGCCGGGCGGACACGGTCACCACGGCGAATCCCGCCGATTGGGACGCCTCGACGGGACGATCCAGCAGGACGCCCCGCTCCCAGGGAAGATCCGGCTTGGATCGTCCGCCCATCCGCTTGGCCAAACCCGCGGCCAAGACCAGCATGACCGGCCTAGCGGTGGATCCGATCATACCCATGCAATGAGCCCCCATGCCCGCCCGTGCGCGCCGCCATCAGCTCGCCGACAATGCTGACGGCCACTTCGAGTGGGCTTTCCGCCCCAATATCGAGGCCCACCGGCGCGTGCACCGGCAGTGCGTCCGGGAGAATGCCGGTGTTTCCCATCATCTCGTGTGTCCGTGACTTCGGCCCAAGCACTCCCAAAAACTTGGGGCTGCTGGCCGATGCCAGCTTGAGCGCCTCTTCGTCGCGCCGCTGATGGTGGTTCATGATGACCCAAAAGCTGTCTTTGACCATCTCCGGCGACACCTCGCCTGCGTTCTTGACCCAGTGCTGGGCGTCGGGGAAGTGCTGGGAATTGTTCACATGCTCCCGCGGGTCGAGCACCACGACATCAAATCCCGCTTGATGGGCCAAACGCGCGACCGGCTCCGCGTCGTGTCCTGCGCCCGCCAGCACAAGGCGTTCCGGCGCGCGCATCACATCCCACCACCAAGGGCCGGTATCGCCGCTGGTTTGAAGGCTTTGGATGAGAGCATTGGCGTCCAAAAGCGGTCTTCCCGCATCCGAGAGAACCCAATCATCGCCCGCGCGGGCAAAATACCGGAGGCCGGCCGGCAAGTGGCCGCCCCATACCAGCGGTCGATCTTGGCCCAACGCTGCATGAAAGTCCTGCCAAAACGGGGCCTCCCAGTGGATGGGCTCAATCCAAACATCCACCTGCCCTTTGCAGCCGATCCCCAAGCCCCACATCTCGTCCTCAGTCAAGTCATAGTGATGGGTGCTGGGAACGCCGGATTCCATCGCGCGCTCGGCATGCGCATAGAGATCGCCCTCGAGGCACCCCCCGCTCAGGGTGCCTCGCATCCGGCCATTGGAAGCCATCACCATCTTGGCTCCGGGCCGCCGATATGCCGAACCCCTGACATGGGTCAAGGTCAACAGGGCAACCGACTGGCCCTCCTGATGCCACTCGCGGGCCGTGTCCAAGAGCGACCGGGCTTCACGAATTGAAGACATTTAGATCGTCTCCCTCCGTTTCTGGCACGATAGCCTATCCTTCAATTTTCTTGGCTTCCTTCGCCACACTGGTAAAGAATTGGTTCATGATAAAGGAGGCCACGCCCGACAACATGCGCTGCCCAACGCCGGCGACTGTGCCCCCCACCTTGGCCTCACCTTCGTAGGCCACATCGCAGCCCTTCTCCGCCTCTTGAAATTGCACCAGCATATTGACGTTGACAAAACCGCCCGGACCTTGGCCATCCATGATCAGCCGATAGGACGAGCCTTCCACGGCGTCCTGAATCGCCATGGTGCCCGCATAGCGACCGCGAATGGCCGCCACTCCCATTTCCAAGTCGGCTGCATAGGTTCCCTCTCCGGTCGGCTCCATGCGTTTCAATCCGGGCATGGTGCGCACAAGCACCTCCGGATCGGTGAGCAAACGGTAACAGACCGCCGGACTTGCCTCGACTAATTTATGTCCCTTCAATTGCATGCGCGTTCCCTGCCTTTCTCTACCTATTATGACAACACCCCGAACCATTTTCTAGACGTCAAGCTCTTGCCAAGCCCGCATCAGATCTTGAAAACTCGCCACCTCCCGATATCGGCTAAAACGGTAGAGCGCGGCCACCGACGGCGTCCGCACACGGTCGGGAGACTCCAGGCGAAAGGGATTCCACCAGCATAGACGCCCCCTTACATAGCCGTTCCACCGCTGAACCCAGTCCCGGATCTCTTTCTCATCCCCGTCCTCCATCCCATCGGACACCAGCACCATGGTCGAGCGCTGTGTCACTCCGCGTCCCCGCTGGCTCTGCCACAAGGCCTCCAAACTCGCAGCAATGCGGGTGCCGCCACCACGATCCGGTGTCAATAAAGACACTTCCGCCAATGCTCGATCGACGTGAAAATAGCGAAGCGCCCGCGTCAGCGAGGTTAACCGGGTGCTAAAGGCGAACACCGAGAGGCGCCGCTCGCGGCGCATCATGGCATGCACGAACTGCAGGAGGGGTCGCTGGTAACCCCCCATCGACCCGCTCATGTCCAGCAGCAGCGTCACCGGCAACGGCTCATCGCGGGGATGGTCAAAATAGAGATGCAGCCATTCCGATCCCACACGGCCCAGACGCATCGTCTCGCCCGGATTCCACGACTCACCCTCGAGGCCTGATCCGGGTCGGTAGGCGCGCATGGCGAGAGGTTTCCGCGGTCTGTACCACTCCAGCAACTGGTGGACCTCTTCCTCGGTCAATCGGTCAATCCGCTGCTGAAGCAACACTTCGCGCCGACTCGCTCCGCGGGCCAACGACATCTCAATCGCCGTAGGCTCTTGGTTGCCAGCCCTCGGCGAAAGCCAACTCGGATTTTGCATCACGCCGTCCTCACGCCGCCTGCGGGCAATCTGGGCTAAATAGGTCTCGTGACTGACCAAACCGGTCCCGGTCGGTTTACGCAAGAGATTGAGCCATTCCCGAAAGGCCGCCTCAAACAGTCGGACTTGAGTCGGATTTTTGCACCACAGCGACTTCAGCACAGACGCCACGCGATCCGGATCCTCAAAGCCCAACGCTTCAAGCGACTCAACCGCCAACCGAAAGTCCTCCGGTGTCAGGTCGAACTGCAATCGGCTAAGACCGCGCTTCAGGGCCAAGAGATTCACAATTAGCGGGTTCATTGCGGCGGCACGCCGCTTTCGGCCAGCCACAGGTGGAGACTGGACACGCCTTGAGAGGCCGGACGGCGCATTAAGTCGATATCATCGTAGTACTTAATCAAGAGCCCCAGTGTTGATTCCACCACCTCAACCGTCAACGTCGTGCTGCCCAAGGCACTGAGCGCTTCCACCCACTCCAAGCTCTCTGCCAGTCCCGGCTTCTTCATCAACGGCTCTTGGCGAAGCCGCCCCACGAACGTGACCACGTCACGCAAGAGCCGCTCTCCCAAATGCGGGTAGCGCCGACGTAGAATCTCCAGTTCACGCTCCGGACGCGGGTAATCGAGCCAGGAATAGATGCAGCGCCGGCGCAAGGCATCATGCACGTCACGGGTGCGATTGGATGTCAAAATCACCAAGGGGGTTTCCTCCGCGCAAATCGTCCCGATTTCTGGAATCGTGACCTGAAATTCGCCCAAAAACTCCAGCAACAGCGCTTCAAAGGCGTCATCCGTCCGATCGACTTCGTCAATCAGCAGGACCGGGGCGGGCTGGCTCTGAATAGCTGTGAGGAGCGGACGAGCAATGAGAAATTCCGGTGCGTAAATGTCTTCGGTCACCCGCTCCCGCACGGACGCGCCCGCAAATTCCTCGAACAGCCGGATATGCAGCATCTGGCGCGCATAGTTCCAGTCATAGACCGCGTTCTTTAAATCGATGCCGTAATAGCACTGCAACCGCACCAGGGGACGGTTCAAGACTCGACTCATGGTCTTGGCCAGTTCCGTCTTGCCAACCCCCGGCTCACCCTCCAGCAACAGAGGCCGTTCCAAGCTCAGGGCCAAGTACACCGCCGTGACGAGGTCGGGCTCTGGCAGATATCCCAGCGCTTGCAGCGCATCATCCAATTGTGTGATGTGCTCGAAGGGGTTTTTCACCAATCCGCCTCCCCAAGAAGGCGCGCCGGCCCGAAGGACCGGCGCACTCTTCACGTTATGCCTGGACGAGTCGTTCCAATGCTCGTTGAATCATCACCCGCGCGAGATTTTGACGGTAGAGCGCAGAATACTGCACATCCCCCGTATATTCTCCCTCGCCAGATCCCAACTCTGAAGCCTCGCGCACCACATCTTTCGTGAGCGTCTGCCCAAGAAGACGGTCGGCCGCAGCCTCCGCGCGAAAGGGCATGGATGCCGCCCCTGTGACTGCCACTGACGCTTTCCGGACACGCCCCTCCGCGTCTAAGGAGAGCAGCGCCGCCACGCCAGCCAAGGCATAGCCGGAGGCGGGGTGCGGAAACTTCAGGTAGGTTTGGCGGCTCGACAAGGGTCTTGGGAAGTCAATGCCCATCAGCATCTCGTCCGGCTCCAAGGTTGTCACCAAAGGGGCCACGTACCAACCATCGGCGGGAATCCGGCGCTCTCCGCGCGGACCCAGAACCCGAAATTCGGCCTCCGAGGCAAGAAACACCGCAGCCAAGTCCGACGCGGGGTCGGCATGCGCAGCACTCCCGCCGATGGTGCCCCGGTGGCGAACTTGGGGGTCCGCAATAACCCGCACCGCTTCTCCCAAAAGCGGCATTACGTCAGCGAGGCGCCGGTCGCCGGCCACTTGATGGTAACGAACCGCCGCGCCAATCGAAATGCGATCCGATTCAATGGTGATAGTGCAGAGTTCAGGAATGCGCGTGATATCGATTAGCTTCGTCGGACGGGCCAGCCTGAGCTTCATCATCGGCAGAAGGCTGTGCCCCCCCGAAAGCAGCTTCGCGTCCGGATCCGAGGCTAATGCGGTGAGGGCCTCCTCTACACTGAACGCGCGTTCATACTGAAATGCCGCCGGTATCATGACTGTCCTCCCTTCCGGCCTTCCGCCGCTTGAATGGCTTCCCACACGCGGGCCGGGGTAAACGGCATGGCCAGGTCGTCGACGCCCAATGGCGCCAACGCATCCATCACCGCATTCACCACAGCCGGGGTCGAAGCGATGGTGCCGGTCTCCCCCACCCCTTTCACTCCCAGAGGATTATGCGGGGAAGGGGTTACCGTGTGGTCCAGTTCGATTCGGGGAAAGAACCGCGCCTTGGGCATGGCGTAGTCAAGGAACGACCCGGTAACCAGTTGGGCATCATCGTCATAGACCGCTCCTTCGTAAAGCGCTTGCCCCACGCCCTGGGCGATTCCACCATGAATCTGCCCTTCCACAATCATCGGATTGATGGTGGGGCCACAGTCATCCACGGCAATGTAGCGCATGAGTCGTGTCTCACCAGTCTCCGCATCCACCGAGACCACAGCGATGTGCGTGCCAAACGGGTAGGTGAAATTGGTGGGATCGTAGAACGCGCTCGCCTCCAGTCCCGGCTCCACGCCCGCTGGCAAATTCCACGCCAAATAGGCCTGCAGCGTCACTTCCTGGAAGCTTACGCTCCGATCCCGGCTCCCCTCAGGATGGAACCGGCCCTCCTCAAACTGCACCGCTTCTTCTGGAATCTCCAGCATGTGGGCAGCAATGGTTTTCGCCTTGGCCACCACGCGATCGGCGGCAAGCGCCAGGGCACCGCCGCCAACAGCGGTGGTGCGGGACCCGTAGGTCCCCCATCCCATGGCGATGCGGTTGGTGTCGCCGTGCACGACTTCGATGTCCTCCAAGGGCAGGCCCAGCTTCTCCGCAACGATCTGCGCGAAGGTGGTTTCCTCGCCTTGACCATGCGGCGAGGCCCCCGTGAAGACCGACACTTTCCCGCCCGGATGCACGCGCACCATGGCGCTTTCCCACAAGCCGCCTTGAAATCCGACAGCGCCGGCGACTTGGGATGGCCCCAACCCGCACATCTCAACATAGGTGCTAAAGCCGATCCCGATGTACTTGCCTTGGCGGCGAAGCGCCTCCTGCTCACGTCGTATGGCTGGGTAGTCCAGCATGGCCAGCGCCTTGTCGAGCGCTTGGTGATAATCGCCGCTGTCATAGCTTAGGCCGAACGGATTGGCGTAGGGAAACTGCTCGCGCCGAATCAGATTCCGGCGGCGCACCTCCACCGGATCCATTTGGATGGCCGCCGCATACCGATCCATGATGCGCTCAATCAGGAAGGTGGCCTCGGGCCGTCCAGCACCGCGGTAGGCATCCACCGGGGTTGTATTGGTGAAGACGCCGTAGACCTCGGCGGAGGCGTGCGCGATGTCATAAGCGCCATTGACAATCAGGCCGAAGAGAATGGTCGGCACGCCCGGACCCGCCGTGGACAAGTACGCGCCCATATTGGCATAGGCCTTCACGCGCACTGCCAAGACCTTTCCGTCCCGAGTGCCCGCCAGTTGGACCTCGTCGACGTGATCGCGCCCGTGGCTGGTGGCCGTGAAGTGCTCAGACCGCGTCTCCGTCCACTTCACCGGTACCCCCAAGTCGCGGGCCGCGTAAGCTACGAGCACCTCATCCGGATAGCAGGCAATCTTGCTGCCGAAGCCCCCTCCCACATCGGTGGACACGATGCGCAGTCTGTGCTCCGGAATGCCCAAGACGCCAGAGACCAATACCCGATGAATGTGCGGATTCTGCGAGGTGGCCCAGAGCGTCAGTTCTCCAGTCGCGCCATTGTAGAGCGCCGCGGCAGACCGTGGCTCCATCGGATTGGGAATGAGCCGCTGTTGGCGAATGGTCTGGCTGACCACCACGTCAGCGGCGCGGAAAACCTCATCGGTGTCGGTGCCGACGGTCCAGTGAAGCGCCACATTGCCGGGGGCATCGCCATGCAGTTGGGGCGCATCCGTGGCCATGGCCCGCACTTGGTCATAGACGGCCGGCAATGCCTCATAGTCGACGCGGATGGCGTCCAGCGCGTCCTCGGCCAGCGCTCGCGACTCCGCCACCACCATCGCCACCCCGTCCCCGGCGTACCGCACCCGATCGTATGCCAACACCGGATGCTCGACCATTTTCAAGTCCGATTCCGGCGGAATCCATGCGGTGGGAATGGGAGCCACGAGCCCCTTCAGCTGAGACCCGGTGTAGACCTTCACAACCCCCGGCATCGCTTCCGCGTCGCGGGCGTCGATGCTCAGAATGCGGGCATGGGCATGAGGACTGCGCAACATCGCTGCATAAAGCAGTCCGGGCAACTGCACATCATCGGTATACTGCCCGTGCCCTGTCACCAAACGCGGGTCTTCCTTCCGCCTGACTCTAGCCCCGTACACAGATTGGCTCACGACGACACCCCTTCCCGCGCTTCGCCCGCCAGCGGCGCCTGGTTCTCCCGCTGGATCTCTTGAGCTCGAGCAATCGATTGGACAATGTTTTCGTAGCCGGTGCAGCGACAAATGATCCCGTCCAGTGCCTCGCGAATCTGACGATCATCAGCTGTCGGGTATTGCTGAATGAACCACGATGACAACATGAGAACCCCGGGCGTGCAGAATCCGCACTGCAAGCCGTGCCGTTCCTGAAAGGCCCGCTGGACGGCGTGCGCGTGCCCCCCGGATGCCAAGCCCTCCACCGTGGTGATAGCCGAACCGTCTGCCTGCACGGCAAGCACCGTGCAGGACTTCACCGGCAACCCGTCGATCAGCACCGTGCAGGCCCCGCATTGCGAGGTGTCACAACCCACATGCGTTCCGGTCAGCCCTAAGGCATCGCGCAGGTAGTGGGCGAGCAGAGTGCGCGGCTCTACCTCGCCGGCTACGGCGCGGCCGTTCACGGTTAGTTGAATGGATAGATGACCTTCCATACAGCCCCTCCTCACAGCCTATTCCGATACTTGCATCGTGTTGAATTGTGTCGAATATTCAGTATTCGGTATGTCCATGGTATCATAGCCTCGAGCGGAAATCATCCCTTTTTCTGGAGGCGACACTATGCTGCGGGACCGATTGGATCACCGGATAGAAAAACGGCTGGAAGCTGTATTGGAACCTCACATTGAAGGTTGGCTGCATCGATTTTTTCGGTCGGAGGAAGGTCAAGCACTGGTTTCGGACATCACGGCCGACTTTCTGCTGTCGTGGATGAAACCCGGCGAGGGTCGCGGAGGGTATTTCGAAAAGACGCTTTTGGACGTAGTGCAGCAATTAGCAGCGGCCGATCCCGAATTCCGGCAGGCGGTCATCGACGCGTTGAATCCCCATTGGAAGCAATCCTCCCAGTCATGACCGCTTGGCGCGGTTCCTCTCCCGTGTGTACCGCTGAATGAAGACGTCCCGCGCCATGAGAATCATGACGGGCTTCAAGTGCCGGAAACGCCGCAGCGTCTTCCAGCCATCGCGGTGATAGACGGCCATCAGGAACACCAAATAGAACCACATGGACCACTTTGTCCATCCGCGCACCGACTCACGCTGAAACCCCAGTTTGCCAATGGCATGCGCCGCATCCAGCAAGGTGACACCGCCCACCGCCTTGATGTCCTGGTACTCGGGATGGGCCTCGATCCATCGCGCCAGATCGCCTAGCGCCCGCATGACGCCATGCAGAGCCCGAAGTCCGGATGCCGCTTGGCCGCTGAACTGCGAAATGGCCGGATTGCCAAAATGAATTTCGCCCATGGGGTCTCCGGTCCGCATCATCGTGCCGTCAGCCAGCTTTACGTCAGGGCCGCGATAGCGGATGTGGCCTATCCGGAGAAAGGGCTCCCCTCCTTCGGAACTCGGTACGGTCTCGATGTTCCATCCGCGCGTGAAACGGATTTCCCACCACGTCCATCCACGACGCAAAAACGACCGATCCCCGGCGATTTCGCCCACGGGTCCAGGGCTCAGTCCCAATTGGCGCAACCCAGCCGCCATAGGGGCCAACGCCCTAACAGTGCGGTCTCGCGGGCCACCAGCGTCATGCATCACCACCACCGACCCGGGCAGGGCCAATTGGACCACATAGTGGCTCATCCATTCCGGCGTCCTGTCGGGGCGCCAGTCGTCGGGGGCAATGTTCCAAAAGACGGGCGCCACATGATAATGCCTCATGGCCAGCCAAGTGCCGATATTGACATGACCCCAGGGAGGACGAAACAAAACCGGGCGCCGGCCCGTCAACGCTTCCAGTTGGTCGAGTCCCTGACCCACCGCGCGAAAGCTGGCCCATGGCGACAAAAGAAACGCGGACACATGGCGGGTCATGTGGAGCCCGATCTCGTGGCCCTCCTCCACCATCCGGCGCACCAGTTCCGGATGGGCCAAGGCCCTCTCGGCAATCACAAAGAACGTGGCGCGAATCTCCTGATCCTTGAGCACATCCAGCACCGCCGCGGTGTCTGGCCCCGGCCCATCGTCAAAGGTTAGCGCCACGCGGCCCTCGGCCCGCGATCCGAAAAACGCGCCCAATTGCAAATGATGGACCAACAGGTCCGGGATGAGGTATCCCACCAGCCACACCGCAATGATAGCCGCAACAATCCACCACACCGTCATCTTCCCGGTCTCCTCAGCAAAACGCCCTCTTTACACAGGATGCACCATAATTAGCGGGCCGTCCAATAGGCGTCAAACGGAAACCACCAATAAAATGCGCCCATCATCACCAGCACGGCGGCGGAAAACAGAAACGGAGCCCAAGACGCCGCCTCAAACAAGCGCGTGCCGACCAAGGGTCCGATCGCCATTCCCAATCCTTCCACGGTCATAAAAATTCCCCAGTGCCATCCCTCAATCGACTTCGGCACCAACTTCCCAAGAAAGGCATTCCACGACGGCAAAATCATGGCGTAGGAAAACCCCAAGATGCCCCCGAGCACCACCAAGGCAAAGAAGTACCGCGTAAATCCCAAGAGGGACAAGGCTGCCCCAGCTGTAAAAAATCCCCCAATCAGCGGGACGCGCAACCCATACTGATCGGTCACCCGTCCCATGGGCCACAGCAACAGGACGGTCATGGCGCCTGCCGCCACCAACAACTCGGCAAACTGCCAGTGGGACAAGTGCAGCACCCGGTTGACATACGGCTCCAAAATCGGCAGCATCAACCCCAGCGTCATGTTTTGCAAGAACATGCCCGGCAAGATGAAGCGAAACGGCCACAGGGTTCCGAGCCATTGCTGCACTGGGTGATGCGCCACTTCACGCGGGATGAGTTGGTCGTTGCGCACCGACAACGTCAGCACCCAAGCCAACACATCCACCACAACCAACAGGGAGAAGGCCTCCCGATCATGGCCGCCCATCATGAAATTCACCACCATCGGTCCCAGTCCCGATCCGGCCAGCCATGCGGCAAACACCACGCTCATAGAGGAGGCGCGGCTCGTTTCCGCACTTAGCCGGTTCGTCCCCGTAACCACGGACGGCCAATGCGTGGCGGTTCCGACGCCGAACACGCCGACCCAAAAGACCACCCAAAAAACGGTGTGGGCATTCATCAAGCCCACCAACGCGGTGAGCTCGACTGCAACACCGACGGTCAACACGCGCGCCGGCCCCCAGCGATCCACCACCCACCCGGACGGCCCACGAAAGAGTGTGTCCAAAAAATAATGCGCAGCCAGTGCCCAACCGACTACTGTCAGAGGGGCGGCCAACGGACCGGTAACATAGTTGGCGAGGAGCGCCACCACCAGGGCTCCTCGCGAAAATTCAGCCAACCCGAGCACCGCGGTCAACAGGAATTTGGTTCCGTTGGCCGACCCCGAGTTATTGCGCATGAGCCTCAATGTGGCACAACGCCTCATGAACTTTTGCCGCGATTACGTCAGCGGCATCGGGATGTCCCAGGAACCGCGCTTGGCGGGCCATCGCCTTAAGCTCCCAAGGATGCGTCAAGAGATGCGTCACCATTTCCGACACGTCGTTCTGATCCTTGGCCAAAAACCCTGCGCCGTGCTTGACCACGTAGGTGGCGTTAGCATCCTCTTGGCCCGGAATGGGCCGATAGATCAACATCGGCACACCGCGGCATAGCGCCTCAGTGGTGGTCAACCCCCCAGCCTTGCTAATCAGGATTGAACTAATGCCCATCAATTCATGCACGTTGTTGACGTAGCCTAAAACCACCATGGGATGAGTGGCTTTCTTTTGGTATTGCAGCGCCACCTGGCGACGGTTTTCCTCGCGTCCGGCCACGACAATGGTCGCATGGGGCTGGGTCACCTTATCCAACTGAGACAATATATGGCTGTATTCGGTAATCGGCATGTAGGATCCGCCCATAAACAACAACACCGGCTCCGAGCCAATCCCCAACTGACGGCGAACCGCCTCCTCATTCACCGGTTCCTGAAAACGGCTGTCGACCGGGATTCCCGAAACGACCACGCGGTCCGGGGGCACACCCCGCCCAATCAACGCCTCCTTCATGTCGTCCCCTCCGACGAAATAAAGGTCGACATGCTTGTGAATCCACTGGGAATGAATGCTGTAGTCTGTCATGACCACATAGTTCAGAGCCGAGACCCGGCCTTGCCTCTTCAAGGTCGACACCACCCCGGCTGCGGTGGGATACGTCGAAACAATCACTTTGGGCGGATCCGGCTGGATCGCGCGATGAAAGGACTCTATTCCGATGCGGTTTAAAAACTGCTGGGTGGTTGACTCAGGATCAATCTTTTGCGTGGCGGTGTAAAACCGCTTCCACAGACTAGGGACAAAACGAACCGAACTGAGGTATGCCCATCGAATGGCATTGTCCAAGAACGGATTCACAAACTTGTAATAATCCAAAATGCCCAGCTTCATGGCTGGGTGAGTGAGCAACAGCTTCAAACCCACGGCCTTGGCAGCGCGCAAATGCCCATCTCCATAGCGGGCCGCCAAAATCATGACTTCGGGGCGGGTTGCCAGCGTCGCCTCGTGATGGGACGGCAGCCAATCCACCCATTGCGCCGGATCCCGCATTGGCGCCGTATCAGCCACTGTATTGTTCGGCACTTTCTCACCCCCCATCTTTATCCAAATCAGCCACCCTCACGATACCATTCGCACCGCATCGTGACTAGTAGAACCGGCCACGAGGCGTTATGCTAGTGTACGCCAAAAAAATGCGAACATTCGCCGCACGCCCAGGGGTGAACATGATGCCAACGGTGTTTTCCTCGGAACCAGCCGAGTATCTTGTCGAGCGGTCGCGATTCATCGGACAAACTTTCCGCTTGGTCGAACCCGACCAGCTCGCCGAGCACCTCCACCATATGGAGGGCGCCTACCCCCATGCCAACCATTACACGTGGGCCTATCGCATCGATGACGCCCACCTGAGGGCCTCCGACAACGGCGAACCGCAAGGCACCGCCGGCATGCCTATGCTCAACATTTTATCCCAACAAGGTTGGGACCAAACCTTGGTGGTTGTGGTGCGATATTTTGGCGGCATCAAACTTGGACGCGGAGGCCTCGTCCACGCCTATCAAAAATCCGCCCAACTAGCGCTCGCCAGTACGAAGCCAGGCATGATGCAGCACATCCGGACGGTGCGCGTAACGATTGACTATTCGCCGTACGACCGGATAGTCCGTGCCCTCGAGCCCATGGTTCTGACACAGGAAGCCTTCTTTGGGGCCGAGGTCCAACTGGCGCTCAGCCTTCCGATGGAGTCGTGGCCGCAAATCGAGGAGGTGCTCGACCGCGAAGCGCGCGGCACTTGGCAATTGAATGCCTCGGAAGACCTCTGGCGCCTAATGCCGCTCAGCCAATCACAAACCGAATGACGAGCGCCAACACCACGCCAGCCACGACCGCCAAGAGAGTCCTCGGCATCCAATGCGTCGACCCGGGCGTCGCGCTGCCAGCCGCTGCCGCCGGAACCTCGCCCTCGTGGTAGATGGAGTCAATTAGCTGCCGGTACTTCGCTTCCACCACGGGCAGCTTCACCTTGAGCGACGCCGTCAGTTCGCCCGTTTCCTGCGCAAGAGGCTCCGGAATAAAGCGCACTTTCTTCGGCCGCTCAAATGGCGCCAAATCCGATGAGACCCGCTCAACCTCTCCCATGGCGTGAGCCATAAGCGCCGGGTCTTTCAAGAGCGTCGCATAATCGCCGTTAGCCTTGCCATTGAGCCGGGCCCACTCCTGCACGAGCGCAGGGTCCAAGTAGAGAAGGGCAGAAATGAACTTCCTGCGGTTTCCCAGCACCACCGCCTGTTCAATCAAAGGGCTCAGAGTCAGCTTCTGCTCAACCGCTTGCGGAGCCACATTCTTCCCTGTGGAGAGCACAATCAAATACTTTTTCCGGTCTGTCACCTTGAGGAATCCGTCAGGCGTCAGCGTGCCGACGTCCCCCGTATGAAACCAGCCGTCCTGAAACGCCTCTTTGGTATCTTCGGGAAGATTCCAGTAGCCCGCCGTCACGTTGGGGCCGCGCGCCAAAATCTCACCGTCCTCAGCGATGGCGATTTGAACCCGCGGCAACGGACGTCCGACCGTGCCATAACGCGGCACCGGCAGCACATTCACCGCCAACACCGGCGCCGTCTCGGTCAAACCATAGCCCTCCAGCACCGGCACGCCCATGGCAAAGAAAAACAGCCCGATTTCGGGCGCCAGCGGCGCTCCGCCGGAAATAACCATGCGCAGGCGGCCACCCACCGCTTGGCGAATCTTTTGATAGACCAATCGGTCATACAGTCGATGCTGTTGTTGAATCCAGGTTGGAACTGGCCGCCCCTGCTGAAAATATTGATAGCGCGCCTCGCCAATCCGGACTCCCGCCCGAAAAATGCGTTGTTGAAAAGCGGAGTAGCTTCCCACCTGCGCTTGCACGCGGGCGTAAATTTTTTCAAACACCCGGGGAACCGAAACCATCAAGGTGGGGCGGATGGCCAAAAGGTCGTCGGGGAGATCATCGGTCGAGCGGGCGTAGGCTACCACAGCGCCTTCGCCAAGAAAGAAGTGATGCGTAGTGCGCTCCAAAATATGCGACAACGGCAGAAAAGAGAGCGCAACATCGTCCGGCGTGACTTCCGCACCGGAATCGCGGCTCATCGTAAGCGCGATGTCCTCTATATTGGAGAGGATGTTGCCATGCGTCAGCATGACTCCCTTGGGAAGTCCCGTGGTTCCAGAGGTGTAGACCAAAGTGGCCAAGTCATCGCGCCCTCGGCTGGGAAGCATGGGCGGCCCATCGAGGCTCAGAGACAAAAATGATCGAGACTCCGAGGGTCCGGGCTCGATCAAAATGACGCGGTCACTATGCGGCGCTTTCACGGCCAGCGCCTCATTTTCGGCAATGACCCATTCGGCGCCAGAGTCCTCCACAATGTAATGGACTTGATCTGCTGGAATCGAAGGGTAGATGGGCACCGTCACCGCGTCACAGCACCAAATCGCTAGGTCGGCAATAATCCACTCCGGACGGGTGCGAGCCAACAAGCCGACCCGGTCGCCAGGCATGATACCGAGGGCCTTGAGCCCGCGCGCGATCCCTTGAACCGCGTCCCACAACTGGTGGTACGTCCTGTCGCGCCATGCCGTTCCGTCCCAATATCGCTGCGCGGGATGATCGGGGTGATGTTCTGCCGTTTCTCGCAAGCGCTGCACCAAGTTGTCGGTTGCCACACCATCGCCCCCAGAAACCAATAGGACAAAATTGCCTATCGAAATTGTTTCTTCATGAAACTTTTGCCCATATCATACTGCAGTCGGTGACGCGAGACAAGACTGGAGGGGGTATCTCGCTCCTCCCCGCAGCAAATCTTGCCCAAACCAATGGCGCCCCTGTCCGGAGCGCCCGTATCCAAGAATGATTATGGACCACCGCCAACACGGGCTCATCCCCCGATTCCTGGCCGCCCACTGCCACCCATCATGTTGAATAGATAGTCGCGTGCCCAGCCCACCGCCTGTCGCGCCGCGTCCCCTCCCGCCAATCGCGCGGTCGCAATCGCGCTGAGGAGCGCCCCAGGTCCGACATTGACAGAGGGGAGTTCAAACCACTCATCCACCCCGTCCTCCCAGATCAGGTCCGGCATCCACACGCCATCCACCGTCCCGCCGCGGATCCACACGGTGGATGCTCCCTGATGCGCCAACGTGCGCGCTGCGCGACGAATATCCACGCGCTCCCGCACGGGAAGTCCAAGCAGCGCTTCAGCCGCCTCAATGGAGGTGGTCAACAGAACTGCACGAGGTACCAGTGCCTCGAAAAGCGCCTCGCCAACCTCGTCATCAAAGGAGAAGGCGCGCTCGCCAGAGACATCCCAATCGAGGACAATCGGCGCGTGAACTGACGCCAAGTGCTCGGCTGCAGCCCGCACCACGGCCCCTGATGGGAGCGGCCCGACCTTGATGGCTTCCACGCTGCATGCCGCGAGAATTCTTTGCACCTGCTGCGACACCCTCTCCAGGGAGACCTCATCACCACGGTCGCCCTGAGAGGCGCGGACCGCCGTGACGGCGGCCATGCCATGAATCCCCAACGCCGAAAAAATTCGCAAGTCGGACTGAATGCCCAAGTCCCCCACGGGACTGGACTCGCCGATGGTTAACACGTGCAGAGCCACTCCATCCCTCCTCGGAAGTTGATAGAACGCCGCTCAGGCGATCGTGGGGTACAAACCCAGAAATCGATAGAACAAGACCTGCGACTTCACTTCATTCAGCGCATCAAAAAGCACCGTCGAATCCTGGGTCCCTAACGCCACATCAATCCAAAACCGAAATTCAAACGGGTATCCGGGACGCGGCCGGGACTCAATCTTCGTTAAGTCCAGGCGCCTTTCCGCCAATACGTTCAGAATGCGCGACAAGGAACCGGGCTGGTGGGGAATGTCGAAGGCCAGTGTGGCCTTCATTCCTCCCACATCGCCGGCGGGGGTCAGCGGCTTTCGCTGCGAGACAAGCCAAAATCGCGTGCGATTGTCAGGGTAGTCCTCGAGCGGCTCTGCCAAAATTTTGAGCCCGTAGCGCTCTGCAGCCAAAGGACTGGCGATGGCCGCCACCCCTGGCCACCCAAACTCAGCAACCTCGCGGGCGCTGCCGGCGGTATCCAACGCCATGTCCACCTGGTAGCCGCGCGGCTGCCAAAAGCCACGGCTTTGCATCAGTGCTTGCGGATGAGACCGGACCCGCTGAATGCTATCCAACGTCTCATGCGGTCTGGCCATCAATGCCAAGTGCACAGGCTCGACTGCTTCCGCCCAAATCGTCAGCGCATCTGTCTCCACAAGCCGATCCCATACCTCGGTGACCGTTCCACGGTAGGCGTTTTCTATCGGCAACAACGCATAGGCGTGAGAATCGGCGGACAGCCGCGCGAAGACCGCAGCGAAAGATTCCAGCCCGCGCGGCTCCTGTCCCGGAAAATAATGCCGTATGGCAGCCTCACTGAAGGCTCCCGGCTCTCCCTGATAGTACATGCGCTCACCCCTCATCCCTGTGCTAAATTTCGCGCCGCAAAACCCGGATGCGCTGTTCGCTGGACTCCACGTCGCCGCTTTTCAACGCATGGCGCACTTGATGGCCGATGGCTGCCAACCGATACCAGCGCACCCGGATCAAAAACCCGGGATCGGCTTTCAGCCGCAGCGGCGCATACGCTTCCAGGCCCAGCACCCCGCTATAGTCAAAGGCCTCGTCACCCCATCGCCAATCACCGAAATCCAATATTCCCGCGAGCGATCCCTGATTTTCCAGAACGTGCTCAGCCACCAAATCTCCATGCAAGAGCACCGTGCGCCAGTTTCCCTGTGCCAGCGACTCGTCAAATTCACGAAATCTGCACGCAAGTCGCCGGCCTTCCTTAACCGTCAGCAAGGGAAGCACATCGCGCGCGATCCGCCGATGCACGTTCCGCGCCTTGCGCCGCCAGGCCTCGTCCGCACCGAGGGCGGGCGACAAGCCCCGTTCGCCATGGAGCCAGTCCAGAAATCCGGCAAGTTGACGGGAAATCCTGTCATCTGCAGGATGCTTAGCCGAAATGGGCTGCCCTGGTAGGACCGGGTAGGCCGCCAAATTGGGGGCAATAAAGCGATACGCCGGCAACTGAACGGGCGTCTCGGTGAGGCGGCGGAGCAAGTTCATCTCGCGCTGCAAGCGCCACGCGGCACCGTGGGTTCGCGGAATCCGGACAACCCAGCCGCCGGACAAGATGGCCACCAAAAAATCCCATCCATCCTCGTTCCACGTGGCGTTCTCCCAATCCAGTTCCGGCCAAAGCTCCCGAAAAGCCTCCGCCCGGCGCGGTTCCCGGACAGCATGCCACGGCTCCATGCGCACAACCTCCCTAACCCGGCGGTTATTGATTTAGCCGGGTGAGCATCCTATAGTAACATTATGGATACGAGCGCCCTAAACCTTACGCGAACTTGGTTTGATGAGCATCTGCGCGAAGCTCTCGAGCGGTCCCGCAAAACGGGCCACAGAGAATGGTTCGCGAAATCTTTGTCAATTCCTCCCATATCCCTAATCAATGCCTTCGCCGGCTATCCAGGGTTCGGGTGGTTTTTCTCCACGCCCGAAGGGCGATCACAACTAGGACTCGGGCTGAGCCGCGACTGGCGGTGGCAAGAAGGTGCCAAACTGGAACGGATGGAGTCCCAAGCGCGGCGGCTCGCCGACGCCGGATTGCCGCCGGAGACCTTGGTGGTCGGTGGACAAGCCTTCTCCTCGGGATCGGCGTGGGCTGACTGGCCTGACATTTACATTGCGTTGCCCATGGTGCAGTGGGTTCAAGACAAGGGCCAAGCCAGACTGACCGTGATCCTGCCCATTCAGGGCGATTTGCCCCCGGAAGCCTACCATCAAAAACTGGAGCCCATTTGGCGAGCGCTGTTCGGCGAAGAGGGGACGGCTCATCCATGGCTTGGCCAACCCGCCCGGATAGAATCCGTTCCCTCCCGTCAGGAATGGATGCAGTTGGTTGAGCAGGCGGCTCGGGACATTCGCCAAGAGCGGCTTGACAAGGTTGTGCTGGCGCGGCAATTGAAGCTGATCTATCCCCGGACGGTTGCCGTCCCCGTGGTGCTGGAAAACCTGGTCAGCCAGAACCCCGACGCGACCGTCTTCGCGCTCCGCCATCAAAATCACGTGTTCTTGGGGGCGACGCCCGAAGTGTTGGCTACGGTAAAGGCAGGCGTGGTTGAAACCATGTGCCTCGCCGGGTCAGCCCCGCGCGGCCTCACTCCCGAAGAAGATTTTCGACTGGCCGATGCCATGATGCACGACGCCAAAATCGTGGAGGAGCATGAAGTTGTGAAGCGCCATGTGCGGAATGCCGTTCAGCCGCATACCAGTGAACTGGCCATGCCGGACGAGCCTGGGTTAAAGAAGCTGCCCAGCGTCCAGCACCTCTTTACGCCGGTGCGGGGCACGCTGTCCCGCGAGTCGAGCATCTGGTCCGTGGTGTCCACACTCCATCCGACCCCGGCGGTGGCGGGGTACCCGGTGGCGTCCGCGACCCAGTATCTCGCCCACCACGAGCCATTTTCCCGCGGGTGGTACGCGGGTACGATTGGCTGGGCAAACTTGTCTGGGGACGGACAATGGATGGTGTCGCTCCGATCGGGCCTTGTCCATGACACCCGTGTCGCACTCTATGCCGGATGCGGGATTATGGGCGACTCTGATCCGGAATCGGAACTGCGGGAATCCGACTGGAAGTTCAATACCATGCTCAGCGCGTTGGAAATTGAGGGAGGCGCTCTTTAATGGCACATCTGAGGCCCTACCTCAGCCATTTTTTGTCGCAGTTGGCCGGGGCTGGAGTGCAGAAGGCCGTGGTGGCCCCGGGATCGCGTTCCACCCCCTTGGCCCTATTACTCCATGAAATGCCCAACGTGGAAATCCACATGGCGCTGGATGAGCGATCAGCGGGCTATTTTGCACTGGGGATGGCAAAATCATCCGGTACCCCGGTAGCGCTATTGTGCACATCGGGCACGGCTGCAGCGAACTTTGTCCCGGCCGTCGTGGAAGCGTTCTTAAGCCGCATACCGCTGGTGGTGCTCACCGCGGACCGCCCACGTGAGCTGCGCGACGTCGGCGCGGCGCAAACCATCGACCAAGTGCATCTCTATGGGCGTCATGTCAAATGGTTTCAAGATCTGCCCACCCCGGGCGCAGTCGATCTTAACCGCCATGCTGCCCAAGTGGCCGCCCGCGCGGTCCACATCGCCATGGCCCATCCGCGGGGGCCGGTCCATCTCAACTTTCCGTTGCGCGAGCCGCTGCTGCCGGAGCCCGGTCCCATCGCGCCTGCCTTAATGGGACACATCTATGCGGCGCATCCCGCAGTCTCCGCTGAAGGTCTCGACGAAGCGGCCGCATGGATGTCCGGTGCCGAGCACCCTGTCATTGCGTTGGGCCCTGAAGCTCCTCCTATTGCGGCCGCAGTGCTTCAGGCGCTCCATGGCGCGGGCGTCCCGGTGCTGGCCGATCCCTTGTCCGGCAACGGCCGGGAGGACGGAGTGCTGACCGGCTATGACACGTTCATTCGTGCCGGAAAGCCCCCTTTTCGGCCCGATTTGGTCGTCAGGCTGGGCGCGCCGATGACCTCCAAGGCTTTTCATCAGTGGAGCCAAAATGCTGCCCTGATTCTCTGTGATTGGCCCGAGGGATTTCGGGAGCCCCATCAGTTGAAGAGTTTGATAATCGAAGGCGATCCGGCCGCCGCCCTGCAGTCCTTGGCTCACCGACTCGCACCGCGCCCCGGCGCCTGGCTCGCTTCTCTGGAGGAAAACGAAGCCTGGGCATGGGAACGGACCGCGGACCTTGTGAGCGAGGCCCCAAGCCACTTTGAAGGACGTTTCTACGCGCAATTGAATGAACTTTGGGCCGCGCGCGCCATGCCGGTGCTGGCGGCAAGCAGTATGCCCATCCGTGATGTGGATACCTTCTATCGCAAAGGTCCCCTGCACTTTTATGCCAACCGCGGAGCCAACGGGATTGATGGACTCGTGTCGACCGCCATGGGCATCGCCCAACAGCATGGTGACGTACTGGCGATTTTGGGCGACCTCGCCTTCTACCATGACATGAACGGACTTTTATTAGCGCAACAACATGGCTTGAATGCCTTCATCGTCATCATCAACAATGCGGGCGGGGCCATCTTCTCGTTTCTCTCGCAAAGCACCCTGCCGGACCCGGTGTTTGAAGAGCTTTTTGGAACACCCCATCAGATGGATTTTTCCGGCGCGGCCACGGTGTATGGCGCCCTCTTTCGACGCGCCCGAGACTATGCGGAGTTCCGCGAGCACTTTCTGGAACTCCGGTCAAAGCCTGGCCTTCGGATTCTGGAGTGGATCACAACACCACGGCGAGAAACGGCTGCCTTCCATCAGCGCCTCTATCATTCGAAAGACGAGGGCTCCGAATGAATCGCACCACACTCATGAATCAAGAGTGGCAATATGCCACCGCCGGAGACCCGTCCCGACCGGCGTTGCTGCTCCTGCACGGGTTTACCGGCTCGCACGCGAGTTGGAATGGCCTCATGGCGCGCTGGGCATCCGAATACTTTGTCATTGCGCCAGACTTGCCCGGTCACGGGAAGACGGCTATACCCGACACCCCCCAGGACTTGTCCATGCGGGTCACTGCGGAACGGTTGGCCGAGTTGCTGGACTATCTTTCCATAGCAAAAGCGGCTGTGTTAGGCTATTCCATGGGTGGGCGCCTGGCCCTCCATTTTGCCTGGAGACATCCGGAGCTTCTCTGGGCCTTAGTGCTGGAAAGCGCCTCGCCGGGACTGTCCCGTGAAGAGGATCGCCAGACGCGGCGCCACAGCGACCGGGCACTGGCCGACACCTTGGAAGAAAAGGGACTCGACTGGTTTATTCCCTATTGGGCCGATCAAGCGCTGTTTCGGTCTCAGTCGGCATCAGTGCGCGAGTCTGAAAACCGCATACGTCGAACGCAGTCTCCTTATGGACTGGCACAAAGCCTCCGGGGGGCAGGGACCGGAGAACAAGAGCCGTTGTGGGAACATTTGTCCAGCCTTTTAATGCCCGTATTGTTGGTCACAGGGACGTTGGATCACAAGTTTTCCGCCACAGCCCAACAAATGAGCGCCGCCATTCAGGAGGTTTTGTGGGTGCCGGTCAGCGAAGCCGGACATACTGTGCACGGAGAACAACCGGAGCGGTTTTTTGAGGTCGTAGACAGCTTTTTAAAGAAGAAACAACCAACGCGGCCGACGCTTGAGGAAGCGGCCCGGACGGACGCAAAGACAGGGAGGGTTAATCGTGAGCTTTGATTGGGAGTTGAAAAAGGAATACTCCGATGTTTTGCTCCATCAGCTTGGCGGAATTGCCAAGGTCACCATCAATCGTCCGGAAGTGCGCAACGCCTTTCGCCCCGATACACTCTTTCAATTGCAGGATGCGTTCAATATTATTCGTGACGACCCCAGCATTGGGGTGGCCATCCTCACCGGGGCAGGCGACAAGGCATTTTGCTCCGGCGGCGACCAGCGGGTCCGCGGCGTCGGCGGATATATAGGCTCCGATGGCGTTCCCCGCCTCAATGTGCTCGATTTGCAGCAGCAGATTCGGTACTTGCCCAAACCGGTGGTGGCGATGGTCGCAGGTTATGCCATTGGCGGTGGACACGTGCTGCACTTGGTTTGTGACCTGACGATTGCTGCCGACAACGCCCGTTTCGGTCAAACCGGGCCCAAAGTGGGAAGCTTTGACGCAGGCTACGGCGCCGCGTTGCTGGCCCGCGTGGTCGGCCATAAGAAGGCCCGGGAAATTTGGTATCTCTGCCGCCAATATGACGCCCAACAAGCATTGGACATGGGGCTGGTCAACACCGTAGTGCCGCTGGAGCGCCTCGAAGAAGAGACGGTGCAGTGGTGCCGCGAGATGCTGGACAAGAGTCCCATTGCCCTGCGTTTTCTGAAAGCTGCCTTCAATGTTGATACCGATGGATTGGCAGGATTGCAGCAACTGGCTGGCGACGCCACCATGCTGTATTACATGACCGATGAGGCCAAAGAAGGAAAGAACGCCTATCTCGAGAAGAGGAAGCCGAACTTCGACCAGTTCCCTCGGCTGCCATAGCATGTCCAGGTCTCCCGATTGGCTTCATTATCAAGCCGAAGTGCATCCTGATCGCCTCGCCTTAATGACCGAGGAGGGACGCTGGAGCTTTGACAATCTCGATGCCGACGTAGCTCGCTTCGCCGGCATCTTGTCTGATCTGGGGATTGGCCGTGGAGACCGGGTTGGCTACCGGCTCCCGGCCAACGCCGCTCAGGTCATCCTGGTGCATGCCCTCACCCGCCTAGGCGCCGTGCTGGTTCCGCTCAATACACGTCTCACAGCGAGGGAATTAGCCCCGATTCTGGACAATGCCGATCCCGCGCTCATCATTTCCGACGGCGCCCCTTTCGATTGGGGAACGCACCAACCCAAGACCCGCACCATGGAAGCCTTGATGGAAACAACCTCCAAGCGGCGAGTCTGGGACAGCACGCTCAATTTTGATGACTTGCATGCATTGGTCTACACCTCAGGCACGACAGGAGTTCCCAAAGGCGTCGAGATTACCGTCGGAAATCAATGGTCCAGTGCCTTGGGATTTGCTCTTAACGCCGGAATGCTGGAGCAGGATCGCTGGCTTCATGTCATGCCGCTCTTTCACGTGGGCGGCCTTACCATTTTGTTCCGCAGCGTCATCCACGGATCGGGGGTGGTGCTGGAGCCTCGGTTTGACGCGGCTCGCGCCTATCAACTCCTGCAAGACGAGCGCATTACCCTGCTCTCCGTGGTCCCCACCATGGTGCACCGATTGCTGGAACTCCCTGGAGACGCGCCATCGTTGCTGCGATTGGCCCTTCTCGGAGGAGCTCCGGCCGCGCCATCCTTGATTGATGCCGCTCACCGGCGCGGCTATCCGGTCGTGCCAACATTCGGCATGACAGAAACCTGCTCTCAGGTAGTTACCTTGGAGAAGTCCGAGGTGACCCTGCGCCGTGGCTCTTCCGGCCATCCCAACCTGCCGACTCGCATTCGCATTGCGGCAGGCGAGACGGACGCTCCCTCTGGCGCCATCGGGGAAATCTGGGTTCAAGGACCAAGCGTAGCCCGCGGGTACTGGAAAAATCCCGAAGCGACGACCGCGGCCTTCCAAAACGGATGGCTCAAAACGGGCGATTTGGGATTTCTGGATGAGGACGGTTACTTGACGGTGACCGATCGCCTTAAGGACCTGATTATCCGCGGCGGCGAAAACGTTTACCCGAGCGAAGTCGAAGCCGCGCTCCTAAGCCATCCCGGCGTGGCGGACGCTGCGGTGTTTGGCCAACCCGACCCGGAATGGGGACAGATTGTAGCCGCTGCAGTCGTCGTGTCTCACTCGGAAACGCCCACATCGATCCAAAACTTCTTGTCGAAACGCTTGGCGTCCTATAAAATGCCGTCGATATACTACCGTGTCGAGGAAATTCCCCGGAACGCCAGCGGCAAAATTTTGCGGGCGCGCTTGCAGCAAGATGCCTCGAACTTGGTGAAATGGGTGGATTCGCATGACCTTTAAAGCATTCATACGCGTCAGCCGGCCGCCGACCTTGGCCGCGACGGTGGTTCCCATGCTGGTTGGCGGCGCATTGGCATGGCGAACCCTCCATGTCATGGACTGGTGGGCCTGGCTGGACATCATCTGCATCGGATTTCTGATGCAAATCGGTGCCAATATGCTGAACGAATACTACGACTACGTCAAGGGGCTGGATACGGAGGAGAGCTTGGGGATTGGCGGAATCATCGTCTCCGGCGAAGTCCCTGCCAAAACGGTGTGGTATTGGGCTATGGCCCTTTATGGCCTGGCACTGGTCCTGGGGTTGATGCTGGTGATTTTCCGCGACCCATGGCTGCTCCTGATGGGCTTCTTGGCCATCGGCGCCGGCTTTCTCTACGCTGGTGGTCCGCTCCCCATTTCCGCGACCCCATTCGGCGAGTTTTTTGTGTTTATGATTATGGGACCTCTGGAGATCACCGCCACCGAATTGGCCGCGGGAGGACGCATCACCCCCATGGCATGGATTGCCTCGCTGCCGGTGGGATTCCTGGTGGCTGGCATTCTATTGGGCAACAACCTTCGCGATCGGATCAAGGACGGCGGCTATGGCCGGCGCACCATCCCGGTGGTTTTAGGCCATCAAAAAGGCTTCTGGGTCATTACCGGCGTGGTCTTGGCCGCATTCACCGCAGTGGTGATTGGAGCCCTTACCCGACACCTCCCCTTGACGACGCTGGTTGTGCTGTTGGCCTTGCCATTGGCCCTCTCCACGCTGCGCCAACTCGGGCGGCAGGAGGGCTTGAAGAAGGCGGTGCCTCTCATGGGACGGCTGCACGTGTTAACCGGCTTGCTTCTGGCCATCGGCATCCTCATTCCCTAGCGGACTATTCTTAAAAAAGCGTGGCACACTGAACCAAGAAAGGGTGGTCGAGATGAAAGGGAGCTTGATGATTTTTCGGTTGGCGGTGGTTATCGCTCTTTTAGTAGGGTTGGGCGGCCTATTCGGAATTTACGCCATGACACCAGTGCTGCAAGATGTCCACATTGTGGCGGGCATCATCGTGCTGGTGGCGGTGGCATGGCTCGCCTTTCAGGTGAAAAACGCCACAGTGGCGATGGGCGCCCTCCTGGTGCTGCTGGGAGGACTATTGCCCTTGGTCGTGCGCGGGGACTCTCTCGGAATCCGCATTTTCCACCTGGTCATTATGCTTGTGGCGGTCGGTCTAGCCGAAATGGGCGTCGCTCGGGCGCTGCGCGCGGAGCGCCCCCACTAATGCGCCGGGTGCCATAGGGCGCGAAGCGAAAGCGGCGTTTGGCCCGGCATCAACTGTTTCAAGGTATTGTTGTCGGGTCTGGTGTCAATTTGCAGCACGCCATTTGTCAGTCGATTGACCGGCACCCGGTGAGGTGGAATGTTGGGACCGCCAACCGCTTCGGGATTCCATTCCATCTTGGAAAGAGCCTGGAGAAAAGCGGCACTGTAGGCCACTGGACGGCCCGGAAACGGCGACAGCGGATCGGCCACATTGGCGCGCGTGCCTAGGTCCTCTTCCACGGCGGTGGGATTCGTCCGTTGCGCTGCTTCAATCACCGGCAGCGGATCGAGTGCTGTCGTCCAAAATTCTCCGTGTCCTCGGTGAACCAAAAGTCTGGGCGAAAACCCCGCTGCGCGGACATCCAGGGAAGTGCCCCCGCTCATCAGAAAACGGCAGTAGTACTGATGGCTGAACTGGTCATAGCGTCCTTCCCATCCCACCAGGATGTTTTCGTGGATCCCCTGTCCCAACGACGTCGTCACCGGAACAAACAACAGCGACAGGACCATCCCGCCAGCCACCACACTGGCTTTCGCTCCCCAACTCAGTTTGACGCGCATGCCGTCTCCCCCCTGCCTAATCTCGGGTAGCATGAGCTTATTCACCAGACCTTATGTACACCATGAACTGTGGGCATTGATATCCCGTGACCAATGACTCGTTCTTTGAGGGAGA
>JAKADO010000126.1 GCA_021820485.1 Bacillota bacterium | reverse complement strand
GATCAGGGTATGAGAGACAATATTGACGGGGCCCTCTTCCTCAAGGCGGACGGCGTAAATGGGGAAGGGCAGGTCTTCGTGATAGCGGACCGCCAAAGCCAGATGCCGCTTGACGAACACAGCCTCGTCGCGAATCAGTTGCGCCAACCGCTCCCCGTCTTCGGGCGTCAAGGCGGCATAGCCCGCGCTGAATTGGCGTCGATACCAGTCATAGCCCAAATCGTGAAAGAGCCGGTTCAGGTCTTGGCCGAAATCATGCTGCGGCTTCCAGAGGTCATACCGCTCCACGTAGTGGCACAGGCGCTCCCAAGCCGGGGTCGGCTTGAGCCAGCCTTGGGCAACGGCGAAATCATACATGAGGTGTCCACCGGAGCGTGACTGATCGATGAGCACGTGGGGCTCATGCTGAAGATGCAAGGCGGATTGGTGGTGGTCAAGCACATACGTGATGCGGTTCCGCCATTCGGGCCACAGGCTGGGTTTCAACGAAACATCAGCCATGTACACGGGCGCGTCGTCGGCCACTTGTTGGAGGCCCAACTCCACGCGATCGGGCTCCACAAAAATCGGTGTGAGTCCGCAAACTTCCCCGACCAGCGCGGCAGTGGCGCCATCCAGGCAATTTTCATGCGTTATCAACCATCCATGCATCGGTATCACCTGCATCTATAAGTTGGAGTGTCTAGCATGCGCCTAATCAATGATTTCAATGCGGCGTGCGCGGATGGTGCGGCCCGTCCGGACCCCGTAAACGCGGACTTGGAGGCCGGCATAGAGGGCGCTGGGGTCAATGGCGGTGGAGGAGTCGGTCACCACCGTAAAGAGTGAGCGTCCGGAGGCGATGTCCACCGCTAGATAGCGTCGGTTGGACCTCACCGCCCCGTGGGACTGGGGAGCGTTGCTGCCTGCTAGAATGGTGACTCCAACCATAAGCGCGACTGCCAGTTTTCGGCGCCGCTGACCGTGAGCCAATGCAATCCCCTCCTCTCTCATAATTCGCGGCGCATGCAACAATTCCTGCCGGAACCGCAACTTCTTCCCGACATGCCAGTGGGGGAAGAAATCCGGTCAGGAGGGGTGGCAAGCAGGGACGAGTCCCGTACAATGGAAGCGTATTGGACGACTCTTCTTCGGTGGGGTGGATTATGCGCCGTAGTGCCCTCGGATGGGCTTTTGTGACCATCCTGTTCTGGTCGTCGGCCTTCGTGGGGATCCGCGTGGGCTTGCAGGCCTTTTCGGCGGGGCACGTGGTGCTGCTGCGTTTTCTGACGGCCAGCATCGTCCTCCTAGGCGGCGTGCTGGTGACTCGTGGCCGCCTCGTGCCGCCGCGCCGGGCGTGGGGGCGGGTGGCCGTGTCCGGGCTCACGGGCTTCACCATATATCATACGGCGCTCACATTGGGTGAACGCACGGTGGCGGCCAGCACGGCGAGCTTTATCATTGCGGCAGCGCCGCTGTTCTCGACCATTTTGGCCCGGATCCTGCTGAAAGAGGCGATTCGCCCGTGGGCGTGGGCGGGCATGGCGATTAGCTTTTTCGGGGTGGCGGTCATGTCGGGGCTCGGGCATGAGTGGCATTGGGACGCGCTGTTGATTGTGCTGGCGGCGGTTTCGACGGCCGTGTTTTTCGTCGCGGAAAAGCCCTTGTTGGCCGAATTTCGGGTGATTGACGTCACCGCTTGGGTGACTTGGGCGGGTACATTGCCGATGCTGGCATTTTCGGGCGGATTTATCCACGCACTGGCGCATGCGCCTTGGTACCCGCTCTTGATGGTCATCTACATTGGCGTATTTCCAGCCGCGGGGGCATACGTGACGTGGAGCCTGGCGCTCCGCGACAGTGCCATGGGGTCCATCGCTCCGATGATGTACTTGAACCCGGTATTGGCCAGCGTGCTAGGGTGGATAATGTTGGGGGAACGGCCGGGATGGCCGCTCGTGGCAGGCGGCATTTTGATTGTCGGCGGAGTTTGGATTATCCAAGCGGCGGCTCCATTTCGGGGGTCTCCAACGCTTGTTTCTGAGGGGGAAGGACTATGAGCGAGGGGATTTACGACAATGTCTTGGAGATAGTGGGCAACACCCCACTTATCCGGCTGCATCGGGTCGGCGGCGAAGAGCGGGCGCGGGTGCTGGTCAAATTGGAATCGGTGAATCCGGGCGGGTCGATCAAGGACCGCATCGGCTTGGCCTTGATCCGCGCGGCGGAGAAGGCGGGGCGCCTGCATCCGGGAGGCACCGTGGTGGAGGCAACGGCAGGCAACACCGGCATCGGGCTGGCGCTGGCGGCAGCCGTGCTGGGATACGCCAGCGTGTTTGTGGTGCCTGACAAGATGAGTCCCGACAAGATCCGATTGTTGAAGGCCTACGGCGCCCGTGTGGAGGTCGTGCCAGACGTGCCGCGCACCGACCCGCAAAATTATCAGCAGGTGGCCCGCCGATTGGCGGAGAGCATTCCTGGGGCCGCCTATATGGGACAGTTCGAGGAAAGCGCCAACCCGGACACCCACTATCACACCACCGCACCGGAAATCTGGCGGGTCCTGAAGGGCCAGGTGGCCGCCGTGGTGGCGGGGGCTGGCACCGGCGGCACCATCTCGGGACTGGGACGTTACCTGAAAGAGCAGGATCCGGACATCGAGGTGATTGGTGCCGACCCCGTAGGGTCGATCTTTACCGGTCCGGTGGCTCCCTTCCTCATTGAGGGAATGGGCGAGGACTACTACCCCGAAACTTTGGATCCCGCCGTCGTGGATCGCTGGGTTGCGGTCACCGACGACGAGGCGTTCCGGATGGCTCGCCGCCTGGCGCGCGAAGAGGGACTCCTGGTGGGGGGATCGTCCGGCGCCATCTTGACGGTCGCGCTGCGGGAGGCGGAAGCCATCCGACGTCCCGGCTACGTGGTCGCCATTCTGCCCGACACCGGCCGCAATTATCTGTCCAACATCTTCCGCGAAGAGTCCTGACGCAGAGCGGCTTGACATGACGTCGGCAACGCAGAGAATGGAAATAGCAGGAAGCGAAGGAGGCGGATATCATGAAGATCGGAGACGAAGCACCGGCGATTCATCTGACAGACACCAGCGGTCAAAAGTTTTCCTCTCGGGACAAGGTGTCTGAGGGTCCGTTGGTGGTGGCGTTCTATCCCTTGGCTTTCACCAGCGGGTGAACGCAGGAACTGGTCCTCTGGAAAGGGGACTACGACCGCATCAAGGAGGCCGGGGCCGCTTTGGTGGCCGTGAGCACGGACCAAGTCTATGCGCTGAAGATTTTTAAGCAGGCCTTGGGGGGATTGCCGTTCGAGCTTGCCTCAGACTGGATGCGTGAAACCGCGCGGGCTTATGACGTGTTGAATGAAGAGGGCGGCTTTGCTCGGCGCTCGGTTTTCGTGCTTGATCGGCAGCATCGCCTCGCCTATCAGAATCTCGCCTTCGAGGCGGGCAATCGGGCCCACTACGAAGCGGTGTTTGAACAGTTGGAGCAATTAAGGGGATAAGGTATGCTTGACTGGTTGAAAGGGAAGCCCAAAGCGGCTCGGGAGGCGGAACCACCCGTGGACATGGATTTTGAGGAGTTGAACGACTCTCCAAATCCCTACTATGTGGTGGACTTAAGAGATTTGACCGCCTATCGCCAGGGCCATATCAAAGGCTCGCATCTCATCCCGTACATGGAATTGACCAAGCGGATGCATGAGTTGCCCA
The DNA here is from genome assembly GCA_021820485.1 of Bacillota bacterium. Lineage (GTDB taxonomy): Bacteria > Bacillota > Sulfobacillia > Sulfobacillales > Sulfobacillaceae > Sulfobacillus_B. The sequence continues at coordinate 2,538 of JAKADO010000126.1, read as the reverse complement.
AGAATCAAATGATTGTGGCGGTGGACGCGTCTGAGCGGCGGGGGCGGCAAGCGGCTAAGCTCTTGCGGACCGAAGGGTTTCGCGCACACAATTTGAAAGGGGGCATTGCCGGGTGGACAGGGAAACTGGTCAAATAGCGGGAGGACTGGTGGAACGCGTGGTGGTTCGCGGCGCAGGCACCGTCGGCATCATCGGCGCCATCATCTTCTTTATCGCCAAGCTGGACACCATCGCTATCTACCTGCTCGTGGCCGGAGCGGCATTTTGGATTTTCAGCCTCGGATGGGGGCGCCGCTATGAACATGTGCTGGACAAAGCCCCAGAGGGCTATCGTCCCACGGGAGAGGTCTATACCAATCCGGGCGGCGACGGGCCTGTGGCTGTGTATTTCAAGGGAATCCGCCGAATTTACGTTAAGGCTGAGTAGCGGCTTCCCAGAGATAGAAGACCAGGTGGGCAGGCGGAAGATTGCCGCTAAGTCGCCGGTCGGGCGGAATGGCAAGGGTCGGCGTACTCTGTACGCCGGCCCGTTCTGCTTCATGGGGGTACTGGTCCGCTTGGATGATGCGAAATTGCAAAAGCGGATTAATCCGGCTCGCGGCAATGACCAGATGGACCATCTGGGCGCAGAAGGCTCACGTGGGAGTCACGAACAAGTCTGAGAGAACGGGGCGCGCAATCCCCTGGAGCGTTTGCTGGAGCGCGTCTGAAAGCTCGGGAGTGTCTGGCGGCGATACGCCCACAGCTTCCATGGCGAGCACTAACCCTTCCAGTTCGAATCCACTGGGCGTGCCCCAGAAACTTATCGGACTCTGACCGTCTTGTGAGTGGATCTCCACCACCAGTTCGGTGTCGGCTTGCTCCCAGACGGTGTGAATGGTCGGGATATCCGCCAAGAGGGCGTCGAGCAGCTCCTGGGTGGCGCCGAGGGCATTGCTGTCGGTTTGACGGGACTTCAGCACCAGCCGCAAGGGCGCTTGCAGGGACTTCAGGCGTGCGGCCAGGGATTCAAGGCTGTTCATGGTTTCCTCCTCATGGGTGCGGGACGTCGCTTCCCAGCCCGGATGGGATAAACGTGCGGCACCATGCCTCAGCTTCCGCGTTCAACGGCTGATAAACAATGGTGTGGAGATCGGGGCGGAAGGGCACTTCCGCCATGTCGCCGCGAAACATGAGCTCTGCCCCGCCACGCACCACCGTGACGGTTTCCGACCAGGGGCCGGAGAGCGGCTCCGACGGGATGTGATACTGGGCTTGCACGTCTTCCCATGTGAGGTCCAGCGCGGATTCCAACTGACGCCGCAAGCTCACGTTCCACGGCTCCAAGTAATAGGGTTCCCAATCCCAGAACAAGCGGTTGAGAACGCGCTCCGCGGAATCTGGCGCGTAGATGGGCCGAAGAAATCCGTCCTCATGAAAGTATTGCCACAGCCAATTTTGCTTGAGACCCCGCAATTCCGGGATGCGAATCCGCAGCAGCCCCTCCATGTGCGCATTGGCGAAGCGAATATAGCGCCCCATATCCCAGATGACGGCAGGCAATCCCGCATAATGCGCCAGTAGGTTGGCCGCGTTCTCGGGCAGGGGAAGCAAGGGCAGCATATGGGGACGGTACCCGAAGGCATGGAGCCATTGATTCACCTCGCCGGAGCGGATGGGCGTCTCAAAAATTTCAGCGAGCCGAATCAACAGCCGACGATCGACGATGGCGACGTCGCCCAGCTCCAGCCGGGAGAACTGTTTTTGCGACAAGGGGATTTGCTGGGCAGTCTTGCTCTGGGACCAGCCCCGCTGCTCGCGCAGGACGCGAATGCGGGAACCCATCAGCTTGCGATATGGCAGAGGCAATCACTCCGTTACCGGACATCATCCATTCTTACTGGTATGCTACCAATCCTTGGGAGACATGGCTAGAGGTCGGGCGCAAAATGGAACATGGCGGTCGGCGACCGCCATGCATCACCGTAGGAGTGGGAGGTGACAGTCCATCATATGACCGTGTGGGAAAATGTGCCACAACTGCGTAACTTTACCTTACCGGCGCTCTTCGTCACGCCGATGCATAAGCTAGCCTTCCATAGGTGAGGTTGAAGGCAGGAGGGTAACATGGTGATCATTCTCTGGGCAATGGCTTTATGGGGAGCCGCGGTCATCTTGACAGCGACCGGCTATGGAGCGCGAGACATCGAAAAGCATGGCCTGCATCGGCTGTCTTTGGTGGTGATGGGGGTGATGGTGTGGGGGCTTGGCTGGTGGACGGTGGGGTCCATACTGCCGGGTGTCCGGGTGGATTTGGGGTTCTTGTTGCTGGCGGCATTCGGATGGAGTTTGGTGCTGGCCATGGGAAATCCGCGCTGGTGGTTCATCGCCGGATTGTTGGGAGTGCTGGCAACAATCATTCGTGTGTTTGCGCCGATTGCCACCCATCAGGCGCAAGTCATGCCGGTGGCGCTGATAGAAAGCTTGGGATTGGGCACGGCCGCAGGCCTAAGCCTGGCTGAGGCCATGCCGGCAGCGATGGTGGCCGTATCTGCGGAA
>JAKADO010000125.1 GCA_021820485.1 Bacillota bacterium | reverse complement strand
CTCGGGGCCATGGGCCACCAAGGAGCCGTATCCCGCAGCGGTCAGTCCCACGATCATTTCACCGATAAGTATATACATCCGATTCATTCATATCACCCAGTTCAGATACCCACTGACTTCCACAACGTCTATCTTCACATGGCGGGTTTTCTGGAATATCCTTAACGATGCGAATGAGGAACTATCAGGAACTAACGCCCCAGGCCCCAAATATTCTGGCCCCAAACCCGCCGAGGACGGCGGTCAATGCCACCCCGACGATGAGAATCCAGGACATGTACGCACAGACCATGCTGCACGACCCATCGGACCGTAGCGCCGGACTGCCGATATCGGACCCGATGCGCTTCTTCGCGCGGGATAAGTAGGGCATGATCATCCCCGAGGCGCCCGCTCACCCCAATCCCAGGTAACTGGTCTCCGCTCCCTTGTGCATGACCAGCTTCACCACCGAGGCGACCACGATGTACCCGGCGAGCGCCAGCAGTGCGAGGAGCACACCGCCCGTGACGAGTTCAATCACGCTGTCAGCGCCAAACGCGGTCAGGGCCAAGGAATGGGCTGCCACCCCGGCCCCGATGGCCACACCGGCTTCAATGTGGAGTTTAGTCTAAAAAATGGACACCTCAAATCGGGGGATTGCATTACAATCAAACCCAATGAGGTGAACCCAATGGCCAGAAAAACAGAGTACGACGTGGAGTTCAAGCAACAAGCGGTGCGGCTGGTATTGGAGTTAAAAAAGCCCATCGCCCAAGTCGCACGGGAACTCGGGGTGCCGGAAAATACGCTTCAAGGCTGGATTAAGGCCACCCGCAAGGATCCAGCGCAGCCCTTTGTGGGCAGTGGCTGTTTGCGGCCAGAAGATCAGGCGATGCGCATATTCACCAACGATCGGAAGTAAAGTTCGCCTTCATCCACGAACACCGCTTCACCGTCCGAATCATGAAGATGGGCGAGGTCTTGCAGGTGTCCCGAAGCGGGTATTATGCGTGGCGCGACCGCCCCGTCAGTCCCCAAGCCCAACGCCGCGCTCAGCGCGCGGCCGCGGTCCGGGAAGCCTGGGCTCGCTCCGGCGGACGCTATGGCAGTCCCAAAATTACCTCCGCCTTGCGGCGGGATGGGGAACGGATTAGCCATAAGACGGTGGCCCAATTGATGCGCACGCAGCAAATTCGGTCGCGAGTGGTCCGGAAGTACAAGGCGACGACCAATTCTCGGCATGCCTATCCGATCGCCGAGAACCGCCTCAACCAACATTTCGTGGCCGATCGGCTCCATGCGGTGTGGATGGCTGACATCACCTATATAGCAACGGATGAAGGCTGGCTGTATTTGGCCACGTTAGAGGACTTGTACTCCCGCCAAATCGTCGGCTGGGCGATGGGCCGACGCATGACCCAAGATCTCGTCCTCCGGGCCTTAGATCGCGCGGTGCACCGGCACCACCCACCGGCCGGGCTGATTCATCACTCGGACCGCGGGAGTCAGTACGCCGCGACAGCGTACCAGCAACAATGGCGGGCCTATGACATGGTGGCCAGTATGAGCCGGAAAGGTAATTGTTACGACAACGCCTGCATCGAGTCCTGGCACAGCCTCTTGAAGAAGGAGTTGGTTTACTTGCAGCGCTTCAAGAGCCGGGCCGACGCCCAGTTGGCCATATTCGAGTACATTGAGGGGTTCTACAATCGGCGGTGGTTACACAGTGCCTTAGGATACCGGACTCCGCAAGAAGTCGCCACGGCCGCCCGACAGTCGGCTTCGTGACAAAACCCCGAATTCGAGGTGTCTAAATTCTTGACCTAAGTCCAATGACCATTCAAAGGTTCGAGACGACTTCAAAGTGGCTTGCTTGTCCTGAATGAACGCTGTAGGGCCCGCCGGGCGCGGTCAATACCGTGGCCGAGGCGCCGTATGCGGGCAGCTTCACCGTGGTGGCTTTGAATCCTTGGTCGCACACCACATTGACGAGCTTCTTGACGCCGCCAAATGTAATGGTCGCCGTCGACGAGATAGCATTCCACTCATACGAGTTCACAGACGAGTTTCCTGATGGTGTTCATTGGCCCGATTTTCTAGCGGCAGACGAGCCGAATAGATTGAGCGTAAATCCAGGTGTTGGGCAACGAGCGTAGCGCCAACCACGGCCACAAGCAGCGGCACCATCATCGCATCAATCGTGCGGGTGAGTTCCCAAACGAACAGCACCGCCGTCAACGGGGCTTCCATAGCGGCGGCTAGCATCGCCGCCGCACCGACGACCGCATAGGCCGGGCTCCAACTCGCAGGGACCAGCTGGATCCATATGTGCCCCATCAAGGCGCCCATCACAGCCCCGAAACTAAGGGTCGGTGTAAACAGCCCGCCGGATGCTCCACTCCGAAGGGACCCCACGGTGGCAGCCGGTTTCAAGACCGCTAAGGCAGCCAACGAGACTATCCCACCGCTACCCGTGAAAGCGAACTGCGCCAAGTCGCTGCCATTGCCCAACACCAGCGGGTATTTCATAGCGACCAACCCCAACCCAAAAAATAGCACCACGGGCTCAACCGCCAGCGCTATCGCCCGAGGCCGGTGATCATTCGCCCATGCGATGAAGTGAACATACGCAGCAGACAGTAGTCCCATCAGCGGCCCCCATACCACAGCCATAACCATAATCAGCAGGGTGGGGTCCCCTAGCGGCGGAACAAGATAGGTCGCCCGATTGGGGAGAGCAAGCCAGGATACGCCCGTGGCGACCGCGGATGCGAGGATGGCTGGCACCACCAGTGGAATCGAGATGGTGCCTAAGTACAGCTCCAACGCAAAAGCCGCCCCGGCCAACGGCACGTTATAGACGGCGCCAAGCCCCGCCCCAGCTCCACAGGCCACCAAAAGGGTGCGTTGATGTCTCGGGAGGTGGGTCACTCGGGCAACAAAATCCGCCCAAGCTGCCCCGACATGCTGGGGGGCCGCCTCGCGACCCAATGAGGCCCCGAAGCCGACCGTAATTTCGGTCAGTGCACCACTCAGAAGCGTGCGGAGCAAGGACAACCGCCCCGATTCAGTCCATACCACCGCCGTGGGCTCGCCACCCGTGCCCCCGAAAAAACGCTGCATGAGATAGAGGCCACCACCGGTCACGGCCCCGTCCACCACTAACACCCCCAGGCGACGCGCATCGGAGCGATGAGCCACGGCGACTGAAAACGGGCCGCTCTGGTAGTGAAAGGCCAGGTGCTGCGCCTCGTGCAGGATTCCCATCATGAGGAGGGCTCCCAGACCGGCCGCTCCCCCCACCAACACCAGCAAGATCCAAAATTTCAGCGACAGGTCCTGCAACCGTGATGGAATATTGGCCTGCTCGAATGCGCGACGGTCTTTGGCGATGTCGCATCCCTCCCAGAAACCCACAGCACGTGTTGTAAAGAGATTCGACACCCGACGTGAATTTGGGGATTCAACGGCTCGGCCCCGGAGTTCTTCAATCACCGGATCCACCGCGGACCAAGGATGTGTGCGACGCCCGTCCTCACGCTGTGGATGCATCGCAAGAATCGCTGGGGGAAAGGCCGTCCCCCAGTGCGCGACTCAACCACGTTCCGTATAACGTCCGCTTCGGATCATTTCAAGGCGTCCTCGCGCCTCTGCGCACGCCCGATGCCGGGAATCCACGACCAAGGGAATCTTGCCATCTCGCCCATCCGCAAGGTCGCATGTCCGACGCTCGCTTCACGTTAGCAATGCATCCCAGAATCCCACGAGAGGATTCACCGGCCAGTCACACGATGCACGGCCTTCATCTCCTGCTCGACCCACCAGGACTGCCCCCCATCGTCCGACAGGCGGCCGATCCAGTGGAAGGCCTCGGGGGTAATATCCGTAAACATCCACTGGTTCACCGTGCCATCGGGTTCGTCTCCGAACAGGTGGATTTCGTCGCCCACCCGGCCACCGCGCAACCAGACAAGATTCCCGCTGTTGGCACCCAGCCACAGGACGACCCACTGTGCCGCGTGCGGATCATACCACCGAAGTGACGTCCCGATATTACGCTGATACGGTGCCAAGCTGTGCGGCGCAGTCCGATTCGCGTAGGTCAACACATCTTGTATGGCCCGCCCGTCGAGAACCCAGGCGAATGACCAGACCCCCTTGTGATGATAGATCGACCGGCCCGCCCGATCGAAAAACGCCACATCCATATCCCATGTGCCAACGAACTGGCCAAAGGTTGCGGCATCCGCGTGTTCCGGATGCGCCGCATCGGCCGGTAAGAGGTGCGTGAGGGGAAAGTTTGGATTCATGATTCGATACCTCCACGGTCTGAGGATGGGGGAAGGGCGTGGCGGTGCCACACGCCGGGATAATCCCGCACCAGCCCGGCTGCGTCTACGACGAATTCCACCTGAAATGCCCCACTCGCATAGCGATAGCAGGGATGGCCGCCGACGTCTGGAAGCCGAGTGTACCGTTGCCGCGCAGGCCGCAGATGGAGCGTCGGAAATTCAACATAGACCACATCTAGCTCGTGCGTCTCGCCCGGGTCCAGTCGCAAGCGTCGGACGGGTAAGGTATTCGTGGAGGGCGAGACGGCCAAGTCGACGTCCACACACCCCTGAAGGGGCTCCGTATCAAGACCGGGGATGTCTGCTTCCCACACGCCGAGAGTCGCCGACGTCAGGGCCACCTGCCGGTCATTGCACTGGACCTGCATCCGGGTGACTGACCAGTCCGGTCGACAGTCGATGGTATAGTGCACGCGCCAGGGCGTGTTCTCGAGGACCACCACGGCAAAGCCATCCAAGCCAATACCGCTCGCCTCGCGGCGTAACGTCACATGCTCCAACCCTACCCACCGCACCGCGGACCAAACCGCCTGTTCCATCATGACCCACCCCGAACGCGCTGGCGGAGGATGGCGGGGGTTATCTGCCACTCCGCCTGCATGGCGCGTGTAAAATGCGCTTGGTCCGCAAATCCGACCTCGGCCGCCACCTGGGCGAGGTCGGCCCATCCTTCTTCGACCAGGTATCGGGCGTGGTGGAGCCGCAGGCGCCGCCGATAGCGTGTGACGGACAGGCCGGCCACCGCCTGAAATGTCCGACTTAAGACGTAGGGTGACACCTGTAATTGACGCGCCAGTTCCCACAGCGTGGTACAGGTGCCTTCGCATAGAAGCTCCCGCGCCCGGTCGACCAAATCCTGCGCCTGCGCTGGGGTCCTCGCCGTCTGGGGCGACGGCAGGCGGTTCGTGGCGGATCCCACCGCCCTCAGAATGTGTTCTGAAGCGTCGAACGCGTCTGCAGGTTCGTGAATCTGGCGCATGATGGCCGCCAAGTGTGGCAGCCACTCCGCTGGTGTTGGTTGCGGCGTCCGCGGCCAGGCATCCTGGGGTTCTCCCAGCATCTCATACAGGGGCTCGCTCCACGAGATGGATAGGCATACATCGACATCCCCCGGATGATAAAATCGCTCCACGGTGCCCGGCCTCTGAAGGTACCACGAGCCCGCGTCGACGAGGGCCTCCATGCCGCGCACCCGTCGGCGAAAGTGTCCCCGCCGGACGAACACGATTCCCAAGCGTCCGACCACTTCGTCATCGGACCAACCCGCCTCCGCGGTGCAATGGACATCCGCCAGGCGCAGATGGTCCTGTTCCCAGTCCATCGCGTGCAGCATAATATGATCCCCCTCCACGAGCATCGTTCCCGACTTCACTGTAGAACGCTGGGGCGCCGCCTGTCTTGAACGATTTTGCAATCCCCGCAGCAAACCTTCCGGAATTGAATCGCAACCGTCGGACTACCAGACCCGGTAGCACCGGGACTCCCGCCCTCTTTAGCGCCCTACGCCGGAACCAACTTCACCGTATACGACATGCACTGGCTTAGTTCCACGTGTTCCTCGTACGTCCCTCGGTCGTAATCCACGGACCCACCCGGAACTGTGGCATCCTCGACGAGGCGCAGTCCCGTGCCGCGCAATAGAAGCTTGAGATCGGCCGGCGAATAGCACCGCAAGGATTGGGCGACGCGGTCTTCCTCGCGGCCGACGGGCCACCAACTGTCAATCATCCGATTTCCCGCGGGGTCGAATCCATACCGTCTCATCACCGTGTCGAATACCATTTGACGGCCGGCAACCTTCGCCCAATACCAAGGGGAATAGATGTCCAATAACACCACGCCCGACCGATTCAACCAGCGCGCCATGCGTCGCAACAGCCGCGCTTGGTCCTCGTCTTGGCCAATACCAAAG
>JAKADO010000124.1 GCA_021820485.1 Bacillota bacterium | reverse complement strand
GATTTCCAAGGCGGCGGAGTCAGAGGGCATCGGTGCCGTCTATGCCGCTCTCCGGCCGCGGTTGGAACTGGACCGCGAGGCTTTTCATACGGCTTGGGAAAAAGTCGGCGAGGAACACTTTCATTGTTATTTGCGTGGCGAGAGCACCTTTATTCAGCAGCGGGACCGCGCTCGGGCGATTGCGGCATTGGCGGGATGACGCTGGATGATGTTGAAGCGGACGCGATTTTTCACCGCTACCTCGAAGCATTTGAGGCGGCCTGGGTCCCATATGCCGACGTGGTCCCGTGCTTGGCGCAACTCGCTCGGTGCCCGCTCGGAATTCTCACCAATGGAGATGGGAGTCAGCAGCGGGAGAAGCTGCAGCGAATAGGCATCTTCCGACACTTTTCGGTGATAGTCGCCTCCGGAGACGTGGGCGTATCCAAACCGCACCAGGACATCTTTCTCGCGGCCTGCCGCCGCGCTGTCTCTATGTCGGCGACAATTGGGAGACCGATATTGTTCCAGCCCGGGCGGTCGGCATGCGGGCGGTATGGCTCAATCGCGGCGGTCGAATCGTTCCGGGCCGCGAGCCGGCCATTGGTGGGCCCGCGGAGCTCGTAGGGATAGTGTCCGGGGGTTACCGTCATGAACCCCTTTTTGGCCGCGGCGGATGCTAAGGCTTAGGTGTCGATGGCCCAATCGCTGCCCTTTGCGGAGGAAACATTCGATGCGGTCATCAGCATAGGATCGTTCGAAATGATTGGGGATGACCGTATGCTGGCTTTACGCGAGATGGTGCGCGTGGCCCGTCACGGCGCCTTAATCGGCATTGCTGAACCAATGTGCCGAAGCAATACCCTGCCCAGCGATCTGCGGGATTTGGACCAGTCCGGCAACCGCCAATTTGAGGCCTCATTCCGCACGCTGGATTGGAACAAGGCGCTCTTTCGACAACAAGGTCTCACCATTGTACGCGGAGAGACCTTTCCCGAGTCGCGCCTCTGATGGACGCGTTATGGCGACACAGCTCAGATATCGCAGGGCGAGCGTGTACTCATTGCCCAGGACCGCGATCGCTGGCTCGCTCTCGGTATGGTCATCGGGCGAAAACCATTCCTGACGGCGGGTCAGAGCGGCGGCGACTGAAAGGTGGTTTTGGTGTAAATCAGCCGGAAGCCCACCTTCGCCACGTTGTGTGCTGACGCGGTGTCCGAGTCGGTTTGCACATTGGCGAAGGGCGCGCCCCACCGCTTGGCATCCCAGAGGCGCTTTTGAAGAAGGGCGGTCTGGACGCCGCGTCCCCGCCATTCCGGCAGGGTGGCCCCGGAAAAGAGCGCCGCATAGCCATCCGCGACCGCCATGGCGGCTCCGCCCATGGGCGTCCCCTGGGAACTTTCCGCGAGATAGAGGTGAATGCCGGGAAGCGTGGTGAACCCGAAAAAGAGCGCCTCGTCGCCGGCGTCATCATCCGCTCCGTCAGCGAATCCCCGAGCGGTCACAGAAGCCCAGAGCGAGGCTTCTTCGGGCGCCAGTTCCCGCACCGTGACACCGATGCGGGGTGACTCCGCCAGATCCAAAGGATGAATCCACATTTGGCCGAACGCCTGGGCTCGGTACCCATAGTGCCCTAGCAGGGCGAGAAAGGATTCGGAGGCCAGCGAGGCGACTTCGATGTTCCACGTGGTGTGGTGGGGGCGATAGAAGGCGTCAAGCGCATCCAAAGAAGATTTCAGGGTGTCCTCCGACTCGTCGAAAACGCCCAGTCCCACGGCATAATTCATGGGTGATCCCGACTGGACATAGAGCGCGCCGCCCTGTCCGACAGGGAGGTAGGCGCCCTCGTAATGCGGATTATGCCGACGCTGCCCCTCCACCAAGTGGCGATTGGCCCGCGCTTCACCAGATTCCAGCGTGCGGGCGGTGTGAACTCCATAAAAGGATGCCATATCATTCTCCATTAATGAGTTTGTCCTAAAAGTGTACCGGACAAGAACGCCCCCTGGCCGGAATTTGAAATGATTTTCTTGAATAGGTTCAGCAGAACCTCAGGCTTTGGTAACACTTTGGAAACATGAATCGGGCTAACTAGGGTTGGGATGTCTCAGAGAGATGCCCAAGCCTCAAAGGGAGAGTGACAGAAGCGATGACAAAATCTTTGCTGTTGGTTGCTGCTGGGGTTGTGGCGGTCGGCGGCACCGCCGGTGCTCTAACCCTCAACCACCAAGTCGCCGCCGCCAGCGGACTGACTGCCAGCGCAGCTCAGATCGGCGCCAAGACACCATCGGGCTCGCATCATGGATGGGGCGGGCCCTTCATGGGCCAAGCCATGACGGACGTGGCCAACGCGCTGAACATTTCTCCGGCGACGCTGAAGTCTGACCTCCAGGCCGGTGACAGCATCGCCACTATTGCGCAGAAGAACAATGTCAACTTGACAACGGTTGAGAGCACGCTTGTGGCTGACGCGAAGACCGCCATTCAAGGTGCGGTCACGGCCGGGCGGCTGACCTCGGCGCAGGCCGCGAAAATCGAGGCTAACTTAAGCTCTCGCATCGATACCCTGGTGACCCAGTCGCCGCCTCACATGATGGGACATGGCATGATGCGGCGGGGAATGGGGTTGAGGGAAGGCCTGTTGAAGGACGCAGCCAGCGCCCTGAAAATCTCCACCACCACCGTGAAGTCTGATCTCCAGTCTGGAGAAAGCCTCGCCACCATCGCCAGCAACAATGGCTCGTCGGGGTCCGCGCTGGTCACGACGCTGGTGAGCGACGCCACCGCCAAGATCCAGAGCGCGGTGTCTTCCGGGAAGATCACCCAGACAGAGGCTACTAAGATGGAAAGCCACTTGAGCCAACGCATCACCAAATTGGTGAACCAGGCCCCGCTGCGGCTCTCGCCCGGCCACCGATTTGGCGCCTTTGCCAGGGGGAGCCTCATCAATGACGCGGCCTCGGCGCTCAACATGCCGGTCGCCACGCTGGAGAGCGATCTCAGTTCAGGAAAGAGCTTGGCGTCCATTGCCGGCTCAAGCCGGGTGAGCTCGCTGGAATCGACGTTGATTAACGATGCCACGGCCAACATTCAAAGTGCCGTGAAGGCTGGCCGGGTGGACCCTGCCATGGCCACTCGGCTCGAATCGCACTTGACGCAGATGATTGATCGATTTGTGACGGGAACCGGCCACCTCGGAGGACCGGGTGGACCGGGCGGATGGGGGCCGCCGCCAGCCTCAGCGTCCTAAACTATGGTGCGACCACCCTTCCTTAAGGCAGTCCTCTTTCGTGAATGGAGAGGGCTGCCTTTTGCCATGTCTTCCAACCATTAGCGGAGCGGCCAAGAATTGCGTCAGGCAACATCGGGGCATGTCTGGTATCATGGCCTAGATGATGAAGGCAATGTGGTACAATAGGCCGCATTGAAACGAACTTGAATTCCCAAATTGAGTCCAGCAAAGGAGCGAATCATGTCTAAGCGTTCAATTCGAATCGCAACGATGGCAGGCTTAGTGGCATTGGTCGGCACCACGGCAGCGGCTTGTGGCACCACGTCGTCCACGTCTAGTGCGACTAAGCCGTTGGCTACCGTGAACGGCCAACCGATTACTGTCGCTGATTGGCAGTTGGCGGTCCACGGCACGGAACTGCTGAACGGCGTATCCATGGCGACCGGAAAGTCTGCGGAAAAGCAGCAGGTAACGGAGCTCGCCTCGGAATTGGCTGTGGAGCAATGGGCGCTCAAGCATCATGTGGTCTCAGTTGCCACGGCCCAAAAGAATGCCAAGCTCTTCGTGAACGAGAATGTAAGCACGGCGTTGGGCGGCGCCGCCAAGATGAAGACTGCGCTCGCGGCGCAGCATTTGACGGTGGCTTCGCTGACACAATTCATGGTGCAGCAGATGGAGCTCCAAGCGGCATTCAGCCAGGAAACCAAGAGTGTGAAACCCGCCACGCAGGCCCAAGCATTGGCCTATTACAACGCCAACAAGTCGCTCTTCGTATCGCCGCCGCAGGATGAGATGCGCATGATTTTGGTGAAGACCAAGAGTTTGGCAGAAAGCTTGATGACCCAATTGGAGCACGGCGGCAGCTGGAAAGCCTTAGCCGCCAAATATTCGCTGGACCCGGGCAGCAAGAACAAGGGCGGCGAATATGGCTGGGTGAACACCGGACCGTCGTCAAACTTTGTCACTCCCTTCTATCAGGAGATGGACAAGCTGAAGCCGGGACAATACGGCATTGCACACACCCAATACGGGTATCACGTCATTGAGGTGCAGGCGACCAGGCCGGGAGCAACCCAAACCTTCGCCTCGGTGCAGTCCCAGTTGACGACGCAGTTGACGCAACAAGCGCAAGACAAGGTCTTTCAGGCCTTCTCCAACAAGATTACCAAGGAAAGCCACGTCAAGATCAACATCTAAACCGAAAGGGCCCTCAGGGGCCCTTTTTCATTGCGGGTTGGCTTCGGGAGAGTCGTTCTCGGGACCGCGGCCGGAAAACAGGGTGAGAACAGCGCCCACAAAGAGGACGCAGCCGGCTGTCACCCACAATTGATCTGCGCCAAAAAACCCCACAATCGAGGCCGCCGCGACAATGAGGCCACCCAACCGATACCATCCCACCCAGACAATGACCACCGCCACAAGGGCGACGAGGCTGGCGAAAAGCGTAATCTCAGAGCCCGGCAGATTGGCGTGGGGCAATACCAAGTGGGACTCCAATCCGGGCAGGCGCTCCGCCCAGGTGGTGAAGCCGCCTAACAAGGCTCCCAACAACGAGAGCATCCATCCGATGGTTTTCATAGCCCAAGTATGTCCGGGCGCGGGCGATTTTAGCCGAAATGCGCCGTTGGAACTGAGGTTCCACCTAGCCCATCAAAAAAAGGTGATTTGCTCCTCCACGCGGTGCGGCTTCAGGCGGGGAGCGTGTCGGCTTATCCCGTAGCGGGCATATAAGCGGTCCAGATGGCGAGTGAGGACGCGGCGGTAGGCGGCATCCACATATTGGGAGGGGCCGTAGAGCTTTCGCAGCCGTTCGCCGGCGGAGGCATCCAACGCCGAGACCTCTTGGATGAAATATTCGCGGATGGCTGGGCTCAAGCGGGTGGTGGAGCTCATGATCCAATCCGCACCGGCCTCATGAACAGCGCGAAAAAGCGCCTCCAGGTCGGCGGGGTCATCGCCCAGCTCGGGGATGATGGGGGCCACGAAGATGCCGACCGGGATACCGGCCTCCCTGAGTTTCTGGACAGTGGCCAGACGCCGCTCCGGCATTGAGGTGCCCGGTTCCATGGCGTGGATGAGTCCGCGGTCCAATGACATGAGACTCACATGGACGCCTGCCTGCCCACGCTGGCCCATCACGGCCAAGAGGTCGAGATCGCGTTCGATCAGCGGCGACTTGGTGGTCACGGTAAAGGCATGGCCGCTCTCCAACAGGAGTTCCAGTGCGCTCCGGGTCAGCTTGTGGCGACCCTCCAACGGTTGATAGGGATCCGTGGCGGTGCCAATGGCGATGACCGCCTCGGCTGGAAGTTTTCTCAACTCCGCGTGAAGGCGGGAGGCTAAGTTCTCCTTGACAAAGAGCTTCTTTTCAAAGTCCTCGCCCACGCCGAGATCCAAATAGGTATGGAATTCCCGCGCGTAGCAGTATCGGCAGGCATGCGAGCAGCCCCGATAGGGGTTCAACGAATAGTCAAACCCCATGTGGTGACCAGCCGGAGACCGGTTCAACACGGCGCTGGCTTGCCACATTTGAATGGACCGCATCCGCATCCTCTCCTATAGCGAACATAAGTTTCTTATTCCATCATACCGCCCCGTGCAGAAAACGCCAAGCGCGGAATGCGCTCTATAATAGAGTGGTGGGAACCCGAGTGCGTATACGGAGGAATGCGGACAATGAAAAAGTCAGTGGCGGCCATTGTGGAATATCAGGTGCGCTCCGCGCATGCGGCAGAGTTTCCGCAGATTATTCGGGACAAATGGCTATACCAAGAACAGGCGGGATATATTGTCCCGGGCGCCCGCCTGGCCCGATTGGAGCGTGATGTGCCGGTCTATATGGAGGTGTTCAGTTGGGCCGATAGCGAGGCCATTGAACGCGCTCACCAGGATGCGGCCATGCTCGCTGTCTGGGATCGCTTGGACGATGTTACAGAAGGCGGCCGCTGGGAAGGAATTCGCATCGAGAATGGGGAATGGGTCTAAATCCGCTCTGGGCCGGCGCATGTGCGCCGGGAACCGTTACTGATCTGGCATCGCGGATCGGTGGGGCTTTCTTTTCAGCATGAGCAACAATT
>JAKADO010000123.1 GCA_021820485.1 Bacillota bacterium | reverse complement strand
CCGCGCTGGCCTCACTCACGCTGGTGCCTGCTTTGTTAAGCCTCTTGGGGCGGCCCGCCTTTTGGCCCTATACCCCCAAGCCCGAAAAACCGCGACCACGCCCCCGAGGGACCATTGCCTCGCTGGTGACCCGACGCCCCTGGGCCGTTCTGCTCGTTGTTACGGCCGTGTTGGCTATATTGGCCGCCAATAGTTTTCACGTCCGATCCACATCCAATCTCTTGAGTGAACTTCCCTCCAACGCACAATCGGTGCAGGGATATCATCTCTTGGCGCGCGCGGAGGGCGCCGGAGCGCTCAGCCCGGTTTCCGTCGTCATCGAAGGACCCGACGCGTCGCACAACATTCGCACGGATTTGGCCCGCCTCAAGACGGTGAAGGCGGTTACTGGCCCCACACTGGGCCAGTATCAGAGCCATTCGGTGGCAATTTACTCTGTAACCTTGCGGCAAAATCCGTTGTCGAACGCCGCCATGGCCGATTTGCCGGGAATTCGTCGTGCCGCCGAACAGGCGGTGTCGTCTTCCACAGAGGTGTATCTGGGCGGGGCGACTGCCCAAAATGCTGACAGCACCCAGGCTGTGGCCCATGACACACGCTGGGTGATCCCCTTGGTCCTCATCATTATCTTCGTCCTGTTGTTAGCTTATCTCCGCTCGGTAGTCGCGGCCATCTATCTGATTGCGACCGTCATTTTGTCCTTCTTTGCCGCGCTGGGCGCCGGGTGGGTGTTGTTGCACAATGTGCTGGGAATATCCGGTTGGGCAGATGGCGTCACACTCTACGCGTTTGTGTTCTTGGTTGCGCTGGGTGAAGACTACAATATTTTCATGCTGTCCTCCATTTGGAGGCGGCGCCGACAGCAGCCGATGCGCGAATCAATTCAATGGGGCATTCAACAATCGGGACCAGTAATTAGCGCGGCTGGGCTGATTCTGGCCGGAACCTTCGCCGTATTAACGGGACTGCCCCTGCGCATTTTGCTGGAATTTGGATCCGTGGCCGCTATTGGTGTACTCCTGGATACCTTTTTGGTCCGCTCCCTGTTGGTCCCAGCCATCACCGCTCTGCTGCAAGATCGGGCACTGTGGCCGAGTCGGCCCCCGGTCCTGCCGCCCGCCGGTGATGTGCAAAGCAACAATAACGCCTAGCACGTGGGAGATGTCCCGCATCCCGACAAGTGGCCTTCCCTTGATGGAGAGGGCCACTTGAGATTAAAAAAGGGTAGCGACCGGCGCGGGGCTCCATCCCGCGGCAGTGTGGGACTTCCCGCTCCATAAGTATCGAAAAGCTCTTTGCCTGCGGTCCAACGGTGGGGATTGCAGAACAGGTGGCGGATTGGCTACCAGCAGCGTCGCTGCCGCCCATGCGGTCGGTTATTGAGGACGCCATTTTCTGTCGGTGCCGCGACGATTCACGTTCCCCGCCTCATCAATCTGGAAAAGGTGAATCCATGCGTTGTCCACCAGTTCCCGTATCCTGTTATGGCGGGCAATCACGTCATCGATTGCATTTTGTGGCGCCTCAATGATGACATTGAGGCGCATAGGCTCGTGCATCCACTGTTGGCCGTCGTGCAGTGATTGCAACGCCAAACCTCCTCGCAAGTCCCCTCCATTCCCTTCCAACACACCAATCGAGCCACCCACGACGTTGTGCAAGACCTTGTTGCCGCTGCCGAATCGGCGATTGTCGACCACGGATCCGTAGTACTGCATGTTGATCCAATGCGCTACAATCATGGGCGCGGTCATAATCAATTGTAGGGTCGAAAAGTCGATATCATCCTGCCAATTGTACTCATGCAAAAACACACGACCCGCCAGGTTGCAATGCGCCGTCCGGGCACGCGGCGCTGCGATAAAGGCGGCATTACCGGCCAACGCCCATTCTGGACGTACTTGCGCCCAATCACGAGTGCGCTGCTGCATCTGCGCGTGAATCGCTGGCATGGATAAATCGCCAATCCCTAAGAAAGCCGCTCGCTCCAGACGCGCCATCTGTCCTGCCGCCGCCAACCACCGCTGCAATTGGGCCACGTCGGCCGCGTGCGACGATGGCACATCCTCCATTTGAAACAACTGAATCTCGTCAGTGGTCGTATCGTGCAGACCAGCAATAAAGTACGTATCTAGGGGAATTTCAATGCCCCTGTGCCCAAGGCCGCGACGGGTCATTGGATCATTGAGCAACGCTGCGGCAATGCGGGCACTGGCCTCGCCAGAATGGCCGCCACAAGCGCCACAATCCAGCCCGGTCGCCTGCGGATTATTGGTGCTGGTGCTACGATGCCCCACAAATAGGACCAATCGCGCAAAGTCCTGGACCATCCCCATATTCCGCAGCACAATTTCCGCCGCTGCCGGGCGATCGGGCTCCTGTATCCCCGTCAGGCCGTCGTTGGCATACGCGGCCGAGCCTCCTTCACCGGGAGTCAACAAGGGGCCTAACCGATCGTGCACGCTGGTCGGTAGCCCCACACGCTCGGGATCCGGTGCAGAGCGGGTCCACCCCATGCTGTCGCTAATGAGCTTGGGAGCGGAGAATAGACCGGCTGCTTCAACGAACGCAAACGTCGAGGATGCTGACGTCTTAAAAATCTTCCACGCTTTGGCCACGCGCATCCGAGTCTGCCGACGCACCATTTGTTTGTCTGACTCTCGTCCATTCGTACGGCCGAAGCCCTCACCGATTCGATAGGAGGGCTTGAATAATATGGGAAGGTGCGCCTCAGCTTTGACGGCACCAAAAGGGACATATTCCATCGGGATCCCGAAAAATCCAGCAACCCCCAAGGTTTGCACGCTGGGAGTAACCGTTTCCAATGCCCGTCGGTAGACCTCCGAACGCACGTCAATACAAAACGCCGCCTGCACGTCCGCGCGCTCGTGTGATGGAATCGCTCCATGGGGCATGGTCAAGGCCCCTGTCAGTTGTCTTTGGTAGCCGAGTTCGAAAGCCGTTTGCAACACGGCATCGATCTGGAACCCGACATCGGCCAGGCCGACGGGTTGGGTCATGGCCGCCACGGACTGATGCCAGTGCGTGTCAAGGGCTTCGCTGTAGCGCAATTGATAGAGCACGGCGTCCCACATAAGACGTATGGCCAGTAGATCCCGTATCGACTCATCGTTGCCGCCCTGTAGTTCCGCCTGCCAACGCAAGTACCGTGTCCAGCCTGCCCAGCCACCGATGCTCAGCAACGCGGCGTGGAGGTAATCGTCAATCGCCTCGAGCGGCATATCCAGTTTTCGCAAGGCCCAAACAATGGCGCCTTGTGCGGTCTCTGGTCCTGCGGCCAGTGCCTGGCGCATGCCGCGCAATCCCATCATCCGCGGGGTCTTGTCAAAGCTCGAAAAGATGTGCCAGCCCCGATACAGGGATGCGTCTTTCCAAGGCATTGGCCAGAGCGCTTGACCTTCGTCAAAATATGCCGCGCAGTACCGACTGATGCGCTCGACCACGAAATCGGACCAGTCCTGCCCATCGCATCGTCCCAGGACATCCGTCACGAGATTGATCGGCCTTATCGATGAGGGAACATCCTGCGCAAGGACTTGCTCAAAGGCGGACACGTCCCACGGACTCCCTAACTCGTGCAATGCCTCCGCTAAATCGGCTCGCGTGATGCGACCGCGTGCAATTTGCTCCTGGTAATAGGCGCGGGGCATGCAGAGTCCGGTGCCGGTGAGTCGTTCCATGGTATGGTGACCCTGCCAAAACGGTTGACTGCTGAGACCGAAATATGGATTCACCGCGACAAAATTTTTGAGAGGCCATAATGGCGCAATACGCTGGGTGGCCGCCGCCACCTTATCCATAATCTGCGACTCGGATGCCCTCGTGAGATTCATGAGATCACCTCCCACAATCCATCCTCGTGTGCTGCCCGCGATGCCGGGATAGCAGTATGTGGCCCGAATTTCCGGACCATGCGCGTGAATGCCATGTCGATATAGAGGTCGTTGTAAAGATGCACATAGAGAGCCTGCCACCAGGGATGATGCTGGATTCGAGGCAACATCTGCTGCACAAACAGAAGACCCATGAACACCACCATGATAAGTCCCAATAGCCCATGATGGACGAGCCCTGCCGGTCCGTGAGCCGTGGGGAACACGCTACCCACCAGCATGGTACAAAGAATGTCGAGACCGAAATAACCCACGGAGATCAAGGCACTGAGGCCGATCATCAGCCATAGAAGACGTGCGATGCGAATTTTGCCCATGTTGAGCGCTTGCCCCAGCAGCTGAGAAATAGCCACCGTCAGAATGACTCCCATGACAATCAATGGAGCTTGGTGAACCAAGGGCACGCCAAATGCGAAGGCCGTTCCAATGACTATCGGTATCGCGATGGCTAGGCTCCCGATGGACTTTCCCACGGTCATAGTTTGGGGGACCGTCGGTAACGCCGGGATACGGAAATGGTCGACCACGCTGCCTGAGGAAAGAAAAGCATGGGCCTTATAGACGGCGTGGGAGACAATATGCAACAGCACCAAACTATAGAGGCCCATTCCGAATTCCATCAGCATAAAACCCATTTGCCCGTAAGTTGAATAGGCGAGCGACCCCTTAATATTGGTCGCGGTCATCATCATCAGCGATGCAGTGGCGATGGAACCCAACCCCATCATCATCAGCGCATCCCCGGTCCACGCCACTCGCGACATGATGGGAACCATGCGCAGCAGCAAAAACGCGCCGGTGTAGATAATCCCCGCGTGCAACAAAGCGGAGACCGGCGTCGGCGCCTCCATCACTTGAATCAGCCAGCCATGGAACGGAAACTGTGCACTCTTGAGCACCGCACTCAAGACGAGAAGCCCGCTTGCTATCTGCAGGGGTTCCGGCAGCGCTCCATGGGTTCTGGCCAATACCGAGGCGATGCCGGCGAACTGCGACGTATGCAGCGTTCCGGCGATAAGCACCAACGCCGCAAACAGACTGGCATCCGCAATCCGGTGGAGCAGAAACTTCTTCCGTGCGGCCAGCACCGCAACGGGACGTTCTCGATAGAAGGCCAATAGCTGATGTAGGAAAAGGCTGGTAATGACCCAAAACACCATGAACATCCAGATATTGCCGGCTATGATAAGCATTAAAAATGACCCTAAGGTGAGACTAAGCCACTGATGGAACCGTCCTTCATGCGTGTCGCCTACCAGATAGGTGGCCGAATAGCGCACCACAATCAGGCCGACCAAGGCGACCAGTAACAGCATCAACACCGTGATGCTGTTCACGTCAACGCTGAGCGCTAGCACACCGAGGTTCGCTGGCAAATGCACGGCAAGGTAGGTTTTTGAGTCGGCCATCCCCAAAAAATAGGCCACACCCGCCAGCACCGCCCCCACCAACGCGATCCATGCGGCCGCCTGCATCCATCCCTTCACGAGTCGGACGTGTCGATCGGCATGGATCGCTCCGACCAATCCTGCCATGAGTAAGGGCAACGGCAGTATCAGCATTACTGCGGAGGTTACCGGAGTCGGGAGTCCTGTCATTTTAAAAGCCACCTTTTCTAGTCGGTAAATACGGAATGGCACTCCCCCGCAAACCATACCGATCTCTGATACAGCGCGTGGTACAACGCCGACTTGATCGCGACATCAATACCACGACTTAAATGTCGTTTTTAATAATACAAGACGGATTTCAACGGCGCAATGGCTGTTAACGGAAAATGATCGACCGATCCGATGTTTCATGGAAATCTCATTATCGAAAGGCGCCGTTGAAGGATGCGCGAAGTCATGGCGACGCCCGTCAGGACAGTGGCAGTCCACGGAACACTATCCGCAGGTGTACACGCCGGGGCTTGGCGACCATTTGGTCCAGGGGCCAAGATCGGTGGGACGGCAAGCTAAGTAGCGGGGCTTTCGCGCGAAATCCCTGGGAAAAACAAACATGACAGTCCAAGAGGGAGGGGGGCCAGCGAAAATGGTGCACGGAACCCCGAATTGCTTTATCATGACTTTAATGTCGCGCAAATGGAGAGGGGGTCGCCATGTCCGAGTGGACCTTTCTGACGAATCACGCTCAGGTTCTCCTGTGTCTAGCTCGCAATGGCGGACGCATGACCGCCCGGGAGATCGCGGGGAGCGTGGGGGTTACCGAACGCGCGGTTCAGCGCATTGTGGATGATCTGGAGGAAGCGGGATACGTCAGCCGCTTTCGCGATGGTCGGCAGAATCGCTACGAGATTCACCCGGACCTGCCTATGCGCCACCCCTTGCAACGGGGACTGACGATCAAGGATTTGCTGGAATTATTGACGACTCCGGACCGCTAGATA
>JAKADO010000041.1 GCA_021820485.1 Bacillota bacterium | reverse complement strand
CCCCGGACAATTTCTGACAACAAGGAACCGCCGGTGCTGGAAAGCGGGACTTCCACCGCTGCCATAGCCATGAAGGACAACGCCGCGGTCATGCCCGACGAGCCCAAAAGGACCCATAGCGAGGATGACGCGACCTGCCGACCAGTCCGCCTCCGCAACATACGAGCTACAATAATACCTCCAACCACGGTAGTGGCGATCACCATGATGACCAAAAGAGGCATATGCGCAAGAAGTTGGGTCAATTGCCGATGGTACGTCCGCACTACCGTCTTGTCGTTAATCGGTTGAAATTGTATGAACATAAACGGGGTTGTGGACGGCACCACCAACAAGATGATCCAAAACCACAAGGATAGCACAGCCAAAACAGGGAGCCAACTCTTCCAGTGGGCGGCCCAATATTCGGTGGCCTGTCTCCAACTCTCCTGCCAATGTTGATACTTCATGAAATCCCCTTCTCTTCGCAACCCATTGTACTAGGGCAAGTTCACATGGTGATTCTTCTGCTCGCTCCGGTGCTGCCTGACATAATCCCACATGGTCGAATGCTTGGGATTGGCGGGCGGCGTAGGGGCCCGGTCCGGGAACGCATTGACCGCCATAATCGACGTCATCATAATGAACGTCGCCACCGCCATAAAAAGATGCATGCCCATCAGACGACGACGCAACGGACGACGGCGGGCGTCAAACTGAATGAAGAAAAACACGCCAGCAAGAAAGCTCAACACATACAGAACATAGCTGATATCAATCCAAACCATGATGAAATCTCCAATATTCTAGAATTACAATGCCGCTGGGTCAAAAACCGTCAGAGTAAAGAGCACTAGGGTCACCAAAGCAAAGAAGATATGCAACATGACCCAGTTCAACGGGATAGTGCGCCGCGGCATGGTGACTGTGCTGCCCTTGCGCCGCGGCTTAGGCGGGCCAAACAAGGCGAAACCAAAGAACACAAAGCCTCCTGTCGCTGCAGTCACCAATAGGCCCATGTAGGTAATGATTAATCCGTGTCTCATACGGGGCCATATCCTTCCTAACAATTAAATACCACTCCCAAGGGTACGCGGAATCCCCCAAAACTTGTACAATGGAGGACAGCAACGTTAGGAGGGTTTTCTTGAATGGCATCCTTTTTAATCACATCGGCTGCTGTATTTAGCGTAGCTGTGGCCTTGACGGTCTATATCTACATTGGTGAGCGCCGAGAAGGCCACGCCCGCGACGATGACTAAATCAGCTCTGAAAGTCGTAATCCTTCAACAAGTAGTGCGAAAGCACCACCACGGTGATAATGAACAGTGGCACCACTGAGGCAAACACGCTGACATCGTAACCCACAGCCCAGTCCCCCCTTCAATAAGTGTCGTGAATTTACCAATACCATACTCGAAATTACATGATTGGGCAATTCCAGTTACATATTTTTGTGCTTAGGATGGCCGAGGATAATGCGGGGAATCGTGCGAGGGGTCCACCAAGGTCCGATATTTGTCGATGACTTGCTTCAAATCCGACCATGCATCCCGCTTCCAAGCTGGGTTCCGCAGCAACGCAGCCGGATGATAGGTGGGCATCCACCATCGCCCATCCTTTTGGATCCACTGGCCGCGGACCCGCGTGATCCGCATTCCCGGATTTATGAGCGACTTCACGGCCGTGGCGCCGAGCAGCACTACAATGGCCGGGTCCAATATGCTGAGTTGGCCCTCCAAGTGCGGACGGCAGCTCGCCGTCTCGGATGGCTCTGGAGTGCGGTTCCCGGGAGGACGGCATTTCACGACATTGAGGATGTAGGCGTGGTGCTCACGGTCCATCCCCATGGCAGCGAGCATGCGGTCCAGCAGTTGACCCGCGGCACCCACGAAAGGCCGACCCAATCGGTCCTCCTCAGCACCGGGACCCTCTCCGATAAATACCAATCGAGCCTCTGAAAATCCTTCCCCAAATACCACGTGAGCGGCGGAATCCCTAAGGCCGCACCGGTGGCATGATTTGACGCTCGATTCCAGTTCAATCAACAATTCCTCCCGTGTCATCATACCCCTCGCATTCGCCTATTCCTGCCTGCAACGATGCTCCACAAGGCCAATGCCACAATGCCCAGCTGATCCATGCTGCACCACACGCAGATGTGCTCAAGCCGGATTTCCGAGCCAATCGCATAAGCAACTCCCAAGAACCCCAGCACGGGCCACACGGGGATCGGCACACGCCGCGATTGCCAGAGCCAAATCCACATTCCGACCAACCAGACAAGCGCCCAAAATCCCAGCGGCATTCCCAATACATGCCCGAATTGACTTGTCACCACGGCACGGCAGTCGATGACAGAATTGACAGCGGCCCCTGGGCAACCCACTGCCCCTGGATGACGGAGCAGAAGCAAGGTTGCCGTGGAGGCCGCCGCAATCAACACGCTGCACGCACTAGGAATAATCCAGGCGCGCCACCCCATTGTTACCCCTCCAACAACAGCTTTTCAGGGTCTTCGATGAATTCCTTCATAGCCACCAGAAAACGGACTGCCTCGCTGCCATCGACGATGCGATGGTCATAGGACAGCGCCACGTACATCATAGGCCGAATCACGACGGCTCCATTGAGCGCAATGGGCCGCTCCTCAATTTTGTGCATGCCGAGGATGCCCACTTGCGGGGCATTGAGAATTGGGGTGGACAACAAGGATCCGAAGGTGCCGCCATTTGTAATGGTGAATGTGCCGCCCTGCAGCTCCTTCAGGCTGAGCTTGTTCTGGCGGGCACGCTGCGCCAAATCGGCGACCTGCCTTTCAATCTCGGCAAAGGTCAGTCGGTCGGCGTCGCGAATCACAGGAACCACCAGTCCGCCATCTGTCGACACCGCCACGCCGATATCGTAATAGTGCTTGATAATCATGTCAGCACCTTGGATTTCCGCGTTGAGTCGCGGGAACAGCTTCAATGCGCCCACGGCCGCTTTGGTGAAAAACGACATGAAACCGAGGCCGACGCCGTATCGCTCCTTGAATGCGTCCCGGCGGCGAGCCCGCACTGCCAATATGTTGGTCATGTCCACTTCGTTAAAGGTGGTGAGCATGGCCGCGGTATGTTGCGCTTCAACCAATCGCCGTGCGATGGTCTGGCGCCGCGACGACATGGTCACGCGCTCTTCTTCCCGTCCACCCGCCGCGGATGAGGCGCCAAGCGCGGCGGGGGCGGGGCCAGCGGTCGAAACGGCCGCTGGCGTCGGCGGGGCGGCCGGAGCAGCACTTTGCAGCACATCGTCCCGAACCACGCGCCCCCGTGGACCGCTGCCGCTAATCTGATTGAGGTCCACCCCCTGCTCGCGTGCCAAGCGACGCACCTCTGGGGTCGCCCTGGCAGGAGCCTCCGGCGCTGCCGTGACCTCGGGCGCCGCGGAAGCGGCGGGAGCATCCTCCGCAGGAGCCGCTCCCGCTTCGATGACCGCCAACGTCGACCCAACGGCCACCGTAGCCCCTTCTCCAGCAACGATTTGCTGCAACACGCCGTCCGCTTCCGCCGCGACCTCGAGATTCACCTTGTCTGTTTCCAGTTCGACTACGGCCTCACCAGTTTTAACCGGATCACCCACTTGTTTCATCCAGCGACCAACGGTCGCCTCAACCACTGATTCCCCTAATTCTGGTACCTTTAGCTCTGACACTAGCGTTGCCCTCCCCGTGTGGATACCTCAGATGGATGAAGCGCTTCTCGGGTAATGCGCGCCTGCTCTTCGTTGTGCATCTCCGGGAATCCTTCCGCAGTCGCCGCACGCTCCGGACGGCCGACATAGCGGAGCGTAACCCCACTCGGCAACTCCTTCGCCAGCCGGGATTGTATATACCGCCAAGCCCCCATGTTGCGAGGCTCTTCCTGCAACCACACCACCTCTTTGAGATGTGGATAACGAGCCAGTACGGCCGCCAGTTCCGCTTCAGGAAATGGGTAGAGCTGCTCGATGCGGACGATGCCCACGTGGTCGGTGGGTTCCGCCTCCAAGGCGGGCGCGAGATCCACCACCACCTTGCCGCTGAGGAGCACAAGGCGCTTGACGCGGTCGGTTGGAGCATTCTGATCGTCGATGACTGGGTGAAACCGCCCTTCGGCCAATTCTTGCAAGGAGGAAGCCGCCATGGGGTGCCGCAAGAGGCTTTTAGGCGTCATCACAATCAACGGGCGCGGATCGCGGTGAACCAAGTTGGCCTGTTGTCGCAAGAGGTGGAAGTATTGCGCCGCCGAGGTGCAGTTCACCACGCGCATATTGTTGTCGCCTGCCAGTTGGAGGTACCGCTCAAGGCGAGCGCTGGAATGCTCCGGACCTTGCCCCTCATATCCATGAGGCAATAGGAGCACCAGTCCCGATTGCTCAAGCCACTTCGAGCGGGCTGCGGCCACAAATTGATCAATGATGACCTGACCCGCGTTGGCAAAGTCGCCGAACTGAGCCTCCCACAAGGTCAACATGCGTGGCGATTCCACGCTGTATCCATATTCGAAGCCCATCACGGCAGCCTCCGACAAGGGGCTGTTGTATACGGCGAAGGAGGCCCGCGCGGAGGGCATATGCTGCAGCGGCGTGTACGTCTCTCCAGTCTTCGCATCGTGGAGCACGGCGTGTCGGTGGCTAAACGTGCCGCGTTCGCTGTCTTGCCCCGTCAAGCGAATCGCCGTGCCGTCCTTGAGAATGGACGCGAAGGCCAGCGTCTCCGCAAATCCCCAATCGATGCCCTGCGGCTTCGCGATGTTGTCAAGGCGCCGCTTCAACTGCCGCTCCAACTTGGAATTCACCTGGAATCCCTCCGGCACCGATTGCAGCTCGGTGGCCAGTTGGGTCAACTCCTCGGCGCCCACCTCGGTCGGCTCGGCGAGTCCAATCAGCGCATCACTCCACGTGCTGCTTTCACTCTCTGGCTCGGCATCTTCCTTGCCCAGCCCTTCTCTAGCTTCCCGCAGTCGCGCTTGCACATCCTCCTGCATGCGGGCTGCATCTGCGGCGGCGACCACGCCCTCGGCGATCAACTGGTCCGCGTACAGCGCACGTACGGTGGGGTGATTGGCGATCTTGTGATAGAGCATGGGCTGCGTGTACAGAGGCTCGTCACCCTCGTTGTGGCCCCACCGACGGTAGCCGACCAAATCAATCAAAAAGTCCTTGTGAAACTCCTGGCGATAGGCAAATGCCAAACGCGCGGCCGTTAGACAAGCCTCTGGGTCGTCTGCGTTGACGTGAACCACGGGAATTTCGAATCCCTTCGCCAAGTCACTGGCGTACAGGGTGGACCGCCCCTCGTCGGGCTCGGTCGTGAATCCCAGTCCGTTGTTCATGATGATGTGGACCGTCCCGCCGGTTTGGTAGCCCTTCAGCCGAGACAAGTTGAGAGACTCGGCCACCACTCCCTCGCCGGGAAATGCCGCATCGCCATGAATGGCAATGGCCAAGGCTCGATCGATATCCTGAACCGGAACTCCCGGTTCCGCCACATCCTCTTGAGCGGCGCGAGTGATGCCCTGAATGACCGGATTTACGAACTCGAGGTGACTGGGGTTGTTGGCCAGGCTAATCCGCACCCCCGCCAACTCCCCGTCGCGCAGGAGTTTGTGGGCGCCTAAGTGGTACTTCACGTCGCCCGTCCATCCGGCATTGATCCCCATCGACCCTTCGGATGGCACCAACTCTTTATTCACGGTGCTATGGAACTCCGAGAAGATTTTGCCGTAGGGCTTGCCCAACACATGCGCCAAAACGTTCAACCGCCCGCGGTGCGCCATGCCAATGACCACCTCGTGGGCACCGGCCTTCACGCCAGACGCCACCAACGTGTCCAGCATCGGCACCAATGTGTCAGTGCCCTCTATGGAAAACCGCTTCTGGCCAGCGAACGTGGTATGCAGGAATCTCTCAAAGCCCTCCGCTTCCGTGAGGCGATACAACACGGCACGCTTCTCATCGCGCGTCAACTGCTTGGCAGTCTCGGGATTTTGGCCTTCGACCTGTTTTCTCAGCCAATCCCGTTCCGTCACATCGTGCACGTGGCTGAAGTCATACCCGAGCGGGCCAGAATAGAACTGACGCAGCATCTTCAACGCTTCAAACGCATTGGGGGCGGTTCTGAGACCGTTCGGCCAAACCACCGTCGCAGGCATGGCGCGCAAATCGGCGTCCGAAATGCCCATGACCTCGGGGTCGCTCACGACACTGCGGGGCGAAACCCCGAGCGGGTCGAATTCCGCCTGAAGATGTCCGTACTCGCGAATATTGCGGGCCAATTGCACGGCCTTAACCAGTTTTTCAACCGGCACGACGTCGGGAAGCGCCACCCCGCGTGGCTCCAGCTGCCCTTCGCTTTTCAAGGCTTCAATGGCGGCGGGATCTAATTGGCTTAAAATCGCTTGGGTTGCGGGGTCCAATGAATCCGGGTTCGTGACGTACTGTTCGTACGCCTCTACGAGGTAGCCCACGTTGGGGCCAATAAAGAGGTTGGTCACACTACTGCGGTCCTCGTCGTTCTGCAACGATACTCCCTCCCGTCCGAAAAGCCGCTGGGGCTTTTCGCATGTACACGCATCAATAGACGCATCCAAAACGGGCAGTGCACTCGGTTTTTTGTTCGGACCTATCAGGGTTCGAAAACCGCCTCCGGCACAGCTCTTTCGGTTCTGCGGTGTTCTTTCATATCATAGCAGAAACTGGCTTCGTAGGTGTAATGCTAGGCATTCTGCCAACGAATCCACCCCTCCGCATTTTGCGCGAATCGGGCTGCCGTATCGAGATACGAGCAGATCCCTTTCTTGCGGTGCTTGTCGGCCAAGCGCAAGAGTTCATTGGCGGCCTCCACCGACTGATCGGCCAACAGTTGGTTCCACAAACTATCGAACTCTCGCGTGGCGCGGCTGCAAACAGGGCACTTGCCACAGCTTTCTTCGGCAAAGAACCGCAAGATTTGCTGTGCGACCAGGGCGACACCAGGATGTTCCCCCACCACAATCAAGGAAGCTCCGAGGCCAGTGCCGAGCTCCCCGAGCGCCTCCAGCGACAATCCCACATCGAAGTCGCTGGCCGAGACAAGCGGCATGGAATAGCCTCCCGGCAGCGCTGCCACCCAACGATTGTTGGGCAATTCTCCGCCAGCCTCCTCCAACAACTCTCGAAGCGTAACCGGGCGGCTGACTTCATATACCCCCGGGAGCGCCACGGCTCCGGTAACGGAGAACAATTGCGGTCGCTTCGCCTGAAATTCGTCGGGATCGGCTAGCGCAATGGAAACCCAGGCCAGCGTCTCCACATTATTAACCGCCGTCGGACAGTCGCGGAACCCTCGCTCTGTCGGATACGGCGGCTTGTGCCAAGGTTTGGCCGGGTTGCCCATCAACGCGTTGATGAGCGCCGTTTCCTCTCCTGCAATATAAACGTGATTCTCGGGAAGAATATCAATCGGAACGGGGGGCGTCCTTATGTCGCTGGCGACCAGTTCCTCGAGGGCGCTGCGAAGGCTTTCAATGGCTGTCGCAAACTGATCGTTGACGTAAATCAAAATCTCGTCGGCTTGAATGGCGTGGGCGGCAATCAGCAATCCTTCCAGAAGTCGGTGCGGCACCTCTTCCATCACGGTCCGGTCCTTATACGATCCGGGTTCTCCTTCTGCACCGTTGACGATAAGGTAGTGCGGACCGGGGCCATGCAGAACAGCATCCCATTTCGCTGCGGTGGGATAATTGGCGCCGCCCCGGCCCGTCAATTGGGCTTGGGCGATGCGAGCGACAATTTCCTCCGGCGTCTTCTGCACGGCACGCGTAAAGCTTTGATAACCGCCCCGTTGGCAATAGGCACGAAGTGTTTCCCTCTCGTGCCGCTCAGATAGTAAGGTGTACACGGCGGCCCTCCTTGATGGCTCAAGGAAGGGTTCGTGACCGGAGTACATTTTCCCTGCCGGTTGGTAATGTTTATGTGATAAATTGCTTTCGAGGCGCTCTAATACCCCGGGGCGGTGTACCGGAAACAATTCCGCAACATCTTGTCTCCAGTCATTTTTGGGCTCTGCAGAAGAAATCTCCAATGCCTCCATTTATAGGCGACATTCGCAAATTGCGGATGTTGCCGGAATCTCTCCGATTGATGCCGTTTCGTGGCGAGCGCGCGACGCCGTTCCACAGGACAGCATCCTGCGGCATGCGCTCCCATCTGACACCGCTCGACAGTCTTTTTAGACTGAAGAAGCACGAAAAAACAGCCTAATTCCTATAAGGAACCGGGGAACCCAAGTTAGGGGTGAATCGGCCTTGGCCGTAGGGTGAACTCTCGCGCCCGAACCCGTCAGCTAACCTCGGAGGCGACACGAGGGGGATTTGTGTTTATGAAGAGCTGGATTTTCGGCGCTGCCATGTTGGGAACTATGGCCATTTCTGTGCCAACGTTTGCGGCGACTAGCAATACGGCCGAAGTTGCCACCACGGCGCAGCTGGAAGCAAAGCATCCTGCGATGCAGCACACCTTGCAGTATTCGGACCGGGGCCACTGGGTCATGACCTTGCAGGCGGATCTCAACCTTCTTGGGAGCCCGTCGGGCCCCGTAGACGGCGTATTCGGCCCCAAGACGGAAGCTGGGGTAAAAAACTTCCAAGCCAAGCACCGTCTTCCTGTCACGGGAGTGGCTGACGCAGTCACCTGGCAAGACATCTTGGCCGGCTTTGGACTGACGCCATACGTGTCCGGCACCGCGGGAGTGCAACAAGTCTCCAATCAGAGTGCGACCACGCAATCCGCTGTGACGCCAGCGAGCACGCAGACGTCCTCCGGTTCAACCGGGTCGACCATTGACGGACGGCCAATTTTGCACGTGTATCACATGCTCGCCACGGCTTATGGCCCGAGCTTGGCGGACAACTATCCGTACGGTCCCACCGACGCGTTCGGCCAACCGCTTCAGGCCGGAATGGTTGCCGTGGACCCTTCGGTCATTCCCCTGAAGTCCTACGTGTACGTCAAGGGGTACAAGGACAGCTACCTGCCGCAAGGCGGCTTCTTGGGACATGCCATGGACACTGGGGGCGCCATCAAGGGAATGCGTGTCGACATTTTCATGAATGACAACCCGACCATTGTTTCGAATTTCGGTGTTCAGCCCGTTACCGTTTATGTTCTCGGCAACTAATAGCCATACGGAAAACAGGCAGGCACTCCTGCCTGTTTTCTTGCATGTGGGCGCTGCCTGGACTAGCCTTAAAGGGAGATCGGCTCCATAGGGGCCGCGCGACGGACTGATGGAGTGGATGGCGTGACTTGGACCCTGATGTTTTTCAGCCTCTATCTGGCGGAACTGCCGGACAAGACATCGTTGGCGACACTGGCGCTCTTGCGGCGCCACCGGGCACTCTGGGTGTGGCTGGGATCGGCGTCTGCCTTGGTGGCCCAAACCGTCCTGGCTCTTACCGCTGGGCGGCTTCTGGCTCTTGTTCCACAACGTCCCCTGACCTGGCTGGAGATTCTGTTGTTCTTGGGCTTTGCCATTTGGCTATGGAAAGAATCCGGTGAGGAGGACGAGGCGCCGGAATCTGCGCCCCGGGTCGCATCCCGCCGTGCCCTGCCCGTCATCGGTCAAACCTTTCTGTTTGTGTTTGTCGCGGAATTTCTGGACTTGACCCAAATGGCCACGATGGCATTCGCCGCCAAGCATCCCCATAACCTGGTGATCTTGGGAGCCATGGCATCCTTGGCGCTGGTGGCCGCCAACGCCACGGTCGTCCTGTTCGGACAGGTCATCCTGGCGCGCATTTCCGGGATGTGGCTTCAGCGCATCGCCGCCCTCCTGTTCGGTGTTATTGCGGTGGGCATGGGCATTGCCCAGTTCGGCTTGTCCATTGTGTAACCTTAGTGAGACAGCCGGCGTTATGATAGGGGATCCATACTAAAGGGGTTGCCGCATACGAACGCGCATGATCAAAAAATTTTTGACGATTTTCTCTATGAATACGGTGATAAGGCGGTTCGCTACGCTTATGTGACGCTGCACTCGCGACCAGACGCGGAAGACGTGGCCCAGGAGGCCTTCCTTCGCTTATGGCGCCATTGCGGACGACGCGGCGTGGAAACCTTGTCAGCGGCACTGCTGTTCCATACCATCACCAATTTGTGCCGCGACCGAATGCGTCATTTGAAACGACACCCGGAAGATCCGACCGACTTGCTGGAGGTCACCCAAGGGGCGGTCGATGACACCCCCCTCTTGTCGGACAGCGCCTTGGTTTTAGAGGCCGTCATGCAGTTGAATGCCCCGGAACGTCAGTGCATTCTGCTGTTCTACTACATGGACCGCAGCCTGAAGGAGACCGCGGATGCGCTCGGCGTCAGCGAACAAGTGGTGAAAACCCGCCTGTATCGCGCGCGGCAGCATCTGAAGCCATTGCTCGAGCCGGTTTGGAAGGAGAACTCGTTATGAGTCACGACCGAGAACAACATCTAGGGGAACTATTGGACCATGCGCTGGGCGAGGAAATGGGGCTCTATTTCCAACCCGCGTGGCACCCTAAGTTCAAAGCCCGAAAGCGCCGCTCGCGCACCTGGCGGATCGCTTTGACCAGCGCTGCGGTGGTCGCCGCCGGTGTCTTTACCCTGCCTTGGACGCTGCCGTTGCCGCAAGGTCAACGCGCGGTCTCCAACACCGATCTGGCAGCCATCCACTTGCCGAAGCAGTTGACGCGTGAGGTGGGTCAAGTGAGCCACGGCCATTTCGGTGTGGCCAGCATGACTCCGGTCTATGGTACGTATCCGGTGGCCAACCCTACGGGCCACAATCTCAGTGTGGTTGGCAACTTCCAAATCGGACGTGTGGTAGGAAACTCCCTGTCCCTATTGCTCAACAACCACATGCAAATCGAAGGCGGGATGCTTTTTAGCCAAGGCACTCCCGTATACAGCTTTACGGGTTCGGACGTTCAAGGAGGCAGCGCCATTCCGGCCGCCGGGTCTGCCACGCCGGTGTCAGGCACGTGGTATGGCTTGGAAGGCAGCAGTGTCAACACGGTCTCTGCGGCTGGCGCCCATGTCTATGTCACCCATGGCAACACCTGGGCTGATTTGCTCCATAAGTATTGGATGAATTCGCCCGCCGCGCCGTCGGCTCAGACGGTGGACAGCATCGCAGGGCTGCCCGCGAGCCCTGATCACGCCCTCTTGCTGGAGGAAAATCCGTCGGGAATGAGCCGCGGATTCATCACCACGGACGCGGGCCATTCTTGGACAGAATGGCCGCTGGGTAGTCAGTCGGTATCCGACTTAATTGCCATTGGCAGTCGCTATTGGGCCATTTTAAACGGCACCTTGGCATGGAGCAGCAATGGAAGTGCGTGGCACAATGTCCTGAACCTGAATATCAAGCGTTGGCAGGTGGAGACCTATGCCATTGATCCCGCCAATCCCTCGGTACTCTCGGTAGCGCTGATTCCCATCTCTGGCGATGGAATCGGTCCGGTGCTCGAGACCCAAAATGGCGGTCAAAGCTGGTCGGAGATTCCGAACTTCCCCGCCATTGGTGCCGCCCCCTCCACCATGGTGATGACCACGAACGGAGACATCGCCGCCTTGATTAACGCCAATGGCCCGGTGATTGTGCGGTACTCTGCGAAAACTCAGCAGTGGTCGTCTTTCCCTGTCCCGGCCCAGAATGACAACTTGGGGCTCGGTCAACTGTCTGCCAGCCCCAACGGCAATCTCTTGTATGCGGCGCCAGGCGGGCTGATCTATCAATGGGTCCGCCAGTCGCAAGTGTGGCTGGTGATCGCGCCGCCCCCTGGCGGAGACAAGGGTGGCCTGGCGGCGACTCCCCTTCAGTCGGTGGGAAACCAGCAAATCATGAGCGGCTATCCATCCGGACTCTGGATATTCTACGAGTCGCCCGTTGATTTGAAGACGGCGGTCATGCAGGCGCAGGCGGCACAGACACCCGCAACGTCCAGCTCCAGCTCCGTAACAGCGGGTCCTGGTCCCACACATTAATAGGCCCAAAGAGGACAGGCGACCGGGAACTTCCCGGCCGCCTGTTTTTTGTCTCTGCGATTAATCCCTCGAATTTAGATCCGCTCAATGATGGTAGCCACCGCCATGCCCCAACCAATGCACATGGTGATGAGCGCGTAGCGCCCTTGACGACGCTCCAGCTCATGCAGCGCTGTCAGGACCAACCGTCCGCCTGATGCGCCGAGCGGATGTCCCAAGGCGATTGCGCCGCCATTCGGATTGACGCGGCTCCAATCGGGACGGTATTCCGCCCCCCAGGCCAACACCACTGAGGCAAAGGCTTCGTTGATCTCGATGACATCCATATCCTCAAAGCGAAGATTCGCCTTCTCCAACACCTTGGCTGTAGCCGGAATCGGGCCCGTCAACATGATGACCGGATCGACCCCCACCACCGACATGGCCACGATCCGGGCGCGGGGCTTGAGATGAAACGCTTCCAATCCCGCCTCGGACGCCAGCAGGAGCGCGGCGCTGCCATCGGTGATCTGGCTCGAGTTGGCTGCGGTCACGCGCCCATCCGGCTTGAACACAGGGCGCAGGGTCGCCATTTTGTCGACCGTGGTATCCGCCCGCGGGCCCTCGTCGCGCGCTATCACAACAGGGTTCCCTTCGGCATCCACAGTCTCTACGGGGATGATTTCTTCCGTAAAAAGCCCAGCTTCCATCGCCTTCAGGGCGCGTTGGTGACTTTGGAAGGAATATTCATCGAGCGACTCCCGTGAGAGATTCCAACGCTCCGCGATCATTTCCGCGGAAAGGCCTTGTGGGATGATGTTGTACTTGCTCAACAGACCATCACTGAACGTAGAGCCATCAGAACCCATAGGCACGCGCGACATGGATTCCACCCCCGCCGCCACGACCAAGTCGTGGACGTCTGCCCGGATGGCTTGGGCGGCCTGGTTGACCGCTTCGAGACTGGACGCGCACATCCGGTTGATGCTCACGCCCGGCACCTCGACCGGAAATCCAGCAATCAACGGCGCCAAACGTCCAATATTGAATCCTTGTTCACCAACTTCCGTGACGCAGCCCAATCGGACGTCCTCAATACTGCCCGCCTCGATCCCGGTCTTGTCGACCAGCGCCTTCAATGTCAGAGCCGCCAGGTCATCGGGCCGAACCCGGGAGAGTCCCCCGTTGCGCCGCCCAAACGGTGTGCGCACCCCATCAACGATATATGCTTCGCGCATTATTTCCACTCCTTGTGAAAAAAGATTCGCCCCATGGCAAAAAGGCCGTGTGACGCGCAAGACGGACTGCCGGGGAGCATCCTCAGCGGCAATCCGTCACATCGCCGACGATCTATGAAATCAGAGTTTGCAGCTTGAGGGCCATGCTCATGTCGCCAGCGACAGACAACTTGCCGCTCATGAAGGCGCTCATTGGGTTCAAGGCGCCTTGAGCCAATGCCTTGAAGTCGGCCGCTGCCATGGTGATGGTCACGCCTGCATTTTCCGACGTGCCTTCCGTGACTTCCGCAGTCGTGTCCGTGACGGCTACGAAGTAGGCGGCGGCGTCGTCGCCGGTTAAGTTGAACTGATACACCCCCCGAGAATTGGCCAGTGCTTGCGCACCCTTAGCCTCCAGACGGGTTTTAAGCTCAGCAAACACTTCAGCTGTGGTCATCGCAATCGTCCTCCTTCAGAGAATTTCTCCCAGAACCTATCCGGGAACACATCTATTTTGGGTCAATTATAGCAGGCGGGTCATGACGCGCTTCTGAATCTGGCTCGTGCCTTCGTAGATGGACATGATCTTGGCGTCGCGGAACCACTTTTCCACGGGGAACTCCCGCATGTATCCATAACCACCCAGCGTTTGTACCGCTTGCGTGGTAACCTCCATCGCCATGTCGCCGCAGAATGCCTTCGCCATGGAACCCTCAAGGTTGCAGGATTGGTGTTGATCCGCCAGCCATGCCGCCCGATAGGCCAACAGGCGACCCGCGTCAATCTTGGTGCGCATTTCCGCCAACGGAAAGGAGATGGCTTGATTGTGCATGATGGGCTTGCCAAACTGGACCCGTTCCTTGGCGTATTGCAGGGCATATTCGTACGCCGCGCGCGCCACGCCCACGGCTGCAATGGCAACCGTCGGCCGGGAATGCTCCAACATCTTCATAGCTCCCAAAAAGGCCATGTTTTCAGGACCCAGACGATTTTCCTCCGGCACCCGCACATCGTCTAAGTGCACCTCAGCGGTGTGGCTGGCTCGGAGCCCCAACTTCTTAAACTTTTTGCCGCCCTTGAGTCCGGGCGTCTTCCCGTCGACGATGAAGGCGGACACGCCAGCGTACCCGGCCTCGGGGTTGGTCTTTGCGAACACCACGTACACGTCCGCGATCCCGCCATTGGTAATGAAGGTCTTGGTTCCATTAATCACATATTCACTGCCGTCACGAACAGCCCGCGTCGACATGTTGACCACATCGGATCCAGCGTTGGGTTCCGTCAGGCACATGGCGCCAAGGCGAACATGATCGGGATCTGTAAAGAGAGGGAGCCACTTTCTCTTCTGCTCTTCGCTGCCCATTTCCAAGATCGGCAGTGCCGCCAGACCAATGCCCCCCATCGCGGTGGCAATGCCGGCACACCCCCAGAACAGCTCTTCCGCGATAACTAAGTTGGACATGAGACTGGAGACGCCGCTACCACCATATTCCTCTGGGATGGCATACGAGAGAAGCCCAATCTTGGCGGCTTTCTGCAGCAGCTCCCACGGCATCTCCTCGCGCTCATCAAATTCCTGGGCAATGGGTCGAATTTCCCGTTCCGCAAATCCGTGAGCCCACTCGCGCAGTTCCTCCTGCTCCGGTGTGAGCGAAAAATCCATTATGACCTCTCCTTCCGATACCTGCATCCAGCATTATTTTACCACGACAAATTTTCTCTGAAAAGATCTGAATTTACTCAGCACTCCTGGTTGATGCTATAGCGGAGGTGAGACCATGAAGAAGACACGGCCAGCCATCAAAGGGGCTCACGACTCGAACCACCCTCTGAAGCGCCGTCGATTCGGCGATCCGCCGCGTCGGCGGGACCCCTTGACCGGCGCTCCTTTGCGCATAGGCGAGACCACAGGACTATCGGTCACTGCGGACTTAGTCGCGCTCACGGAGCCAGAAGACTCAGCGCCGGCTTAGCGCATCGCGCCCAGCGCCGTGATGACGGAAACGGCGTTGAGCGTCATATGAGCGACCGTGGACGGGATTAAGGAGCCGCTCCGGCGGTACAGCGCGTTCAGCACCGCGCCCGCCAATGCCAAGGGGACAAAGAGGGTCCAATCGAGATGGGCGAAGCCGAAGATCGCAGCCGACACTGCGCTCCCAGCCCCGTACCCCCACCGCTCGGAGAGGGACCCGAACAAGATGCCCCGGAATAGCGCCTCTTCCGCAAAGGGGGCAAGAATGATCACCCCGAAAGCGATGGCCAACGCTGCGCCCCATTGCCGACCTTTGAGACCTGGCGCGTTGATAAAGGGATTATTGGAGATAACGTGCACATGAAAGCCTTGCGTTTCCAAGCTCACCACCAACGCGACCACTAGAATAAGTCCGATCCCGGTGGCGAAACCCATCGCGGCATGGCGCCAACTCGCGGACGTCCACCGGTACCGCGTCTCAACAAACCCACGAAGATACCGGGCTTGGGCAAGCGCAGTAAGCACCACCGCCCACTCCCATGGCGGGGTGCTTAAGTACAACACCACCAGCGCCGGCACACTGCGCGTCGCCGCGGGCACCGGATTCAGCGCCAGCAGCCCGGACAGGGTCAGCGACACCAAGACTAGGAGGCCCACGGCAAGCAAGGCTTGCCAAGGCTTAAGAGGCCATCGCAACGACAGGGTCGCCCACCATCCCGCCAAGGCCGCCAGCGCAGCGATGGGGATGAGGATGCCCACATGGGGCGAGGCGGCCAGTTTCAACACCAGACCGGCGGCCGCCACCGACACGACCATGCTTAACCACCAGCGCCGCCACAGGTAGGACGCCATTCCAAGTCCTGCGACCCCGCCTAGCGCCCAGACCACCTCCACCCCACTCCGACTGGCGGGCACGCCATAGGCACCGGCGGCCACAAACAGCCCCAATGCAAAGAAGCCCGCGATTTCTCTCGTCCATTGCCCCATTAAAGGTGTCCTCCCCGCTTCAGCGCCATGGTATAATATCCCACAAAAACAGGGAGTCATCATGCCACGACAACGCGGTATCGACCGCCAAAACCATATCCTCTCGTTCATTCAGCAATATATTGACCGGCAGGGATTTCCTCCATCGGTGCGGGAAATCGGCGCCGCCGTGGGACTGAAGTCGACCGCCAGCGTGGCGCGCTATCTGAAGGCCCTGGAGGACAGCGGCCGACTCGCCCACCCGCCCGCCAAACGACGCGCGTGGTCGGTCCAAGACCGTCCGGCCTCAGTGGAAGCTCCCTTGGTCGGCCGCATCACCGCCGGCATTCCCATTCTGGCCGTGGAGAATCAGGAAGAGCGGTTCCGTCTTTCGCCCCACTTCTTCTCCCGCGTGCCCGACTATTTCCTGCGCGTGCAAGGCGATTCCATGATTGACGCCGGGATTCACGACGGCGACTTGGTCGCGGTCGAATCCACGGCCGCCGCCGAAAACGGCGACATAGTGATCGCGCTCATTGGCGAGGAATCCACCGTCAAGTATCTGGAGCGCCGTAACGGCCACATTCAGTTGAATCCCGCCAACCCTCGCTATCAACCCATCGTCCATCCGGACATTCAAATTATCGGTCGGGTGGTCGGCCTGGTGCGCGCCCTGTAGTTCGTTTAGACGGAGCCTAGGGAGTCAAAGGCTGCGTCAACCGCCAAAATAGTGTGCCAACGATTGACGCCCCCCTGCAGATACACCGTGTAGGGTGGGCGGATGGGCGCATCGGCGGACAGCTCCAACGATCCCCCCGCCACAAATCCCCCCGCCGCCATAATGATGGGGTTCTCATAGCCCGGCATGTCCCACGGCTCCGGTTTGGCCGCGGCATCAACCGGCGACCAAGCTTGAATGCTCTGGCAAAATTTAATCACGCGTTCCGCGCTTCCCAGTTGCAGGGCCACGACAATGTCATTGCGATTCCGATCGCCAGGACCCGGGTTCGTGGGAATGCCCAGGGACTCTGCCCGGTGACTGGCATATATCCCGCCCATCAAGGCCTCGCCCACCATCTGCGGCGCCAAAAAGAGACCCTGCGCCATGAGACGCAGATAGGGTCCCGTAGCGCCGACTTCACCCCCGATGCCGGGCGCGAACAACTCGTCGGCTATTCGGTCCACTAGTTCATGCCGACCAGCCGCGTACGCCCCGGTGGGCGCAATGGTCCCGCCAGGGTTCTTCATCAGGCTCCCCACCACGAGATCCGCTCCCCAATGGCCAGGCTCAGAGGACTGCGTAAATTCTCCATAGCAATTGTCCACCATTACGTGCGCACCCTGAGCATGCGCCCATTGCACAATGGGCTCGATCTCCGCTTGTCCCCACGATGACCGCGCACTATAGCCACGCGAGCGCTGCACATAGATGAGGTCGCCATGCTGTGGGAACCCTGAGCTTAATTCCGCGCCCTCAGGACCTGGCTCCAGGATCTCAATCGTCACCCCGCTCGACGCCAACCGTTCCAGGGTGGGATGAATGGTGTCGTACGGCGTCCCACTCACAATCCACACGGTCTGCCCTGGTCGCGTCAAGGCCTTTAAGGCGGTCGCCAGGGC
Organism: Bacillota bacterium; assembly: GCA_021820485.1. Taxonomy (GTDB): domain Bacteria; phylum Bacillota; class Sulfobacillia; order Sulfobacillales; family Sulfobacillaceae; genus Sulfobacillus_B. Next base: position 10,481 of record JAKADO010000041.1, on the reverse strand, counting down.
ATGCGTGCCGGAGGCCCATTGGGCACGAATCAGCGCTCGTTCCGTCCCAAACGCCTGAGCCACGATACGGTCCAGCAGCATGCGGCCACGGTCGTCATAGCCATAACCGGTCGTACCCATCAGATCGGGGGTGGAAAGTCCGCTGGTCCTGAAAGCCTCGACCATTCGTTTGGTATTGCTGGCCACGACCGCGTCAATCGCGTGCCACTCCTCGCGAATCGGCCCCATGATGTCGGTATTCGTAGTAGCCCCCCCTTTATCCTCGCGATCATACACGATTGCGATACGGAGGGAAAGCTCAGCCCATCAGGCGGGCCATCCAGTTCTTCATGTCGCGAAATCCACGCCGCGTCACGGCGGACACGGGCGTCACCGGCACCCCGCGATAACGCTCCTTAATCAGTCGCAACCCCTCGTGGCTGCCTGGCTTATCCATTTTGTTGGCGATAATGAGGTATCCCTTGAGGAGCTGCCCAAGCTCCGCCAGTGCCGCATCGAAAGGGCCGGGCGCCTCCATCCGGCGGAGTCCAACGGACGAGGCGTCCAACACATGCAACACCATGTCTGCCCGCAACAGCCGCTCTAGCGTCAAGGCCACTTGGTGGCGGATTTCCGGCTCCTCCGCGATGCCTTCCGGAATGCCCATAGTGTCCGCCACAGTCCACGGCACACGCTGACGTCCAAGCCCCTGGTCCAGCATCAAGGTCTGCATACGGTGAGTCTTAGGGGCATACAACGAGACCAGATCCCGACGGGCGCGGTCCGTCGTGAGCCGTTGGCTGCGCCGTACGCCATCGCCTTCCGACACTTCCAAATGCAACTCGCGAAGACCGAGATAGGCTGCAAAGTTAATCATCAAGAGAGTCTTTCCCACGTTGGGCTTGCCCACGATGAGCAGTTCCACTAAGACAGTCCTCCCTCGAAGTCCGTCCAAGTGAGCGTCATCAGGTCATGGCGGGTCAATGGCGTGTGGCGCGCGCTAAGCCGCACCGCCTGACGCCGAATGGCGTGCTCCAAGAGGTTTCGAACCATGCGGGCATTGCCGGCGTTGCGGTGCCAATACCCTTCGTGGTCTCCCAAGAGGCGCAACAGTCCAGCCTCCGCATCGCCGGCCAATTGGTAATCCCGGTCATGAACCATTCGCCGCGCAATATGCACGAGGTCAACCGCCGAGTAATCCTTGAATTCGAGGCGAATGGGAAAGCGGGACATGAGCCCCGGGTTGGTATTGAGAAACCAGGCCATTTCGTCGGGATACCCGGCCAGAATCACCAGCAGTTCGTCGCGGTAGTTTTCCATCGCGGCGACCAAGGTGTCGATCGCTTCCTTGCCAAAATCCTTCTCTCCGCCCCGGGCCAGAGAATAGGCCTCATCCACAAACAGAACGCCCCCCAGGGCCCGCTTGATGACCTCACGGGTTTTCTGCGCCGTATGGCCAATGTATTCCCCGACCAAGTCAGCCCGCTCAACCTCCACGAGATGCCCCTTCGGAAGTACGTCCAACGCCTTGAAGAGACGCCCCATGATGCGCGCCACAGTTGTCTTTCCCGTGCCAGGAGCCCCCGAGAACACCATGTGAAAGGTTTGCTGGTTTCGGGTGAGCCCCACATCCACGCGCAACTGCTGGATCTCGACAAAGGCTCGGATATCCCGAACGATTCGCTTAATGTCCTGCAATCCCACCAATCGGTCCAAGTCCTCAAGCACCAGATCAGGGGTTTCGCGATCGGGATCAGACCGGTCGCGGCGCGTCGTCGCTCCTTGGGCTCCGTTGGACTGGAATCGCGTGAGCAGCTGGACAGCAGCATCAGGCGCTATGCGGCCGGCCTCAACCCAATGAAAAACTTCCTCCGAAGAACCAGGATTCATATCGGGCGTATAGACCTCGGCCATTTCGAACCCCCTTTCCGCCTCATCACACTATACGAACGGGGCGTTCAGATCTGTCCAGTCAAGGCGTGCGAAATTTCTCGCGTGAATTTCCAGTTTTTAGCAGGCAAATTCTCCCAGTTTGGCGAATAAGGATAGGACAAACCTCGAGAGGAGTGTGTTCATGTCCGCATTGCCCAGCATTTCCCGGCGTGTTGTCCGTTCCCGTTGGATGGAGCCAGTGGTCACCGCTGTAGGAGCGGTCATCCTTGGCTTGGGATTCGCCAGCACCGCCGCGTCCCACGTGTCCCCGGCTCCTCAGTCTCCCCATCCGGACAATGCTGCACAATCGACCAGGACAAGCCCTCCGGAAGACCTTCGACAACTGATTGCCCGGGCGTCGCAGCGACGCATCCGGCTCGCCTTGAAACCCGCCGTCATTCCGCCGGCGGGCCATGTTTATCATATTCAATGGGGCGATACGTTATGGGGGCTGTCGCAGCGGTTCCATGTCAGCCTCAGTGCACTCGAAGCCGTCAACCACCTGACTAGTACCCAAATTGAGGCGGGGGCGTACCTGGTCATCCCGGCGATGTATCAGGTCCAGCCTGGTGACACGCTGGCCACTGTGGCCAAGAAATTTTCTGTACCGCTCCTTTTGCTCTGGCATGAAAACCGACTGACACAGGACAAGCTCCATCCCGGCCAGAGTCTGGTGATCCCTTATACGGGACGGATTCCCCAAGCTGACTACAGCGCGCCGGAACTGCCTGCACAACCAGCTGCTGCGCCACTGACCAACCGAGGAGCCTGGAACGACCCGGCCAACCTCAATGCCGAGGATTTGTTGATGTTGGCTCACTTGGTGCAAGCCGAGGCGGGGAATCAGCCATTCTTGGGACAAGTCGCAGTGGCTGCCGTGGTGTTGAATCGACTGAAAGCTCCCGGATTTCCCAAGACACTGGACAGCGTGCTCTTTTCGCCCGGGCAATTTGACAGCGTAGCCAATGGGTCGTTTTGGCAGCCCCCCACCACGCAGGCCATGATGGCTGCCAAGGCCGCAGCCGCAGGCTGGGACCCCAGTGGCGGGGCGCTCTATTTCTTCAATCCGTCCATGCCGCATGCGGCTTGGATGAACACCCTCCCCGAATCGGCCATCATCGGGAGTCAGGTGTTCTGCCGGTAACCGGACTCACGAACTGACTGGACAATCTTGTCAATTGCCGACCCAAGCGGCCAGGCAGACAAGTCAAGCCAGCGCGCGTCCTTTTCTGATCTGAACCATGTCAACTGGCGCTTGGCATATTGCTGGGTATGCCGCACAATGAGACGGTCCCGTTCCTCTGTGGTCAATAGACCGTAAAACCAGTCCATCGTTTCACGATACCCAATGGACATGAGACTCTGCGACCGTGGCGGCACGTCGTGTTCCAAAAGACGGCTCACCTCCTCGACCAATCCTTGGCTCATCATGGTCTGGGTTCGCTCTTCAATGCGCTGATGCAGTTCGGCGATGGATCGAGTCAGCACCCAATAGACGGGCCGATAGGGTGACGGATGATCCGTTGCGCGTTGCAGACGGTTTCCGGTGGCTTGAAACACTTCGAGCGCACGCACCAGCCGCCGATGATCATTGGGTTGGATCGCCTGGTAACTATCGGGGTCCACCACACGCAATTGGCGGCGCAAAGCGGCAAACCCATCCCGTTCTCCGACGGACTCCAAGCGGGCGCGAATCGGCGTGCGCCCAGCTTCTGCGGGAAGACGGTAGTCGCGGATCAACGCGCGTATCCACAACCCTGTGCCGCCGACAAGAATCGGCAACCGCCCGCGGCCCAGCACCTCCCGAACGGCAACTGAGGCGAGTCGTTGAAAGTCGGCTACAGAAAAGGTCTCTCGAGCATCCACCACGTCGATAAGGTGGTGGGGCACGCGCTTGCGATCCATTAGGCTAACCTTGGCGGCTCCGATGTCCATCCCCCGGTAGACGGCCGCTGAGTCGGCAGAAACAATTTCTCCGTCCAAGGCCTCGGCTACACGCAGGCTCAGTTCAGTCTTGCCGACCGCGGTGGGGCCTGCGATGACCAAAAGCGGCAATACCGCACGGCTATCCCCTTCGTCCAAAGCGCCGATCCACCTCCTCGACAGTCAGCACAATCATGGTCGGACGCCCATGAGGACACCCTCGCGGATCTTCGGTACGGCTCATCTCGTCCAAAAGCGCCGTCATTTCCTGATAGCTCATGGGGCGGTTGGCCTTGATGGCGGCCTTGCACGCCGCCATGGCGTAGTGCGCCTCTTCTGCCCATGACACGGGGTGTTGTGCCCCATGGGCGGCCTCTCCGCCGCTCAAAAGCTCAAGAATCATGCGCAGGAGTCCCTGATGGCTTTCCAAGTCGTGAAAGGCGGTGGGCACCGCCCGGACAGCTATCATCGTGCCCCCCAATTCGTCAATCGAAAACCCTAGGTGCCGCAAATTCTCAGCATGCTCCTGATACGAAGCCCACTCCACCGCCGACAAGGTTTCCGGCACGGGGACAAGAAGCGGCTGACTCAGCCGAATGTCCGCGCCCAACCGGCGAAACCGCTCAAAGAAAATGCGCTCATGGGCCGCGTGTTGGTCTATAAGATACAGTCCCTCGGGACCCTGCGCCAGTATGTATTTAGCATGCCACTGCCCCAAAGGCACAAGTTCACGAAACTGCCGATGGAGCACCGGTTCTCCGCTCGCCCTCTCCGTCTCCGGCGCCTCGAACGCAAAGCTTAACGGCTCTTCGTGCGACACATGCATGGCCGAATCCGGATGGGCAACTTCTGTCCAGGCCGGACTCACCGATTGCTGCACCAGCGCATCCTTGACTTGACGGTAGAGAATCGCCTTGAGCGACTGCTCATGATACAGCCGCACCTCGGCTTTGGTGGGATGCGCGTTGGGATCCAACTCATTGGGAGGCATGTCAAGCCAAAGCCAGAAGTAGGGATAGCGCCGATCGGGAAGCTGCGGCCGAAAGGCCTCTTCAACGACCGCCCTTAGAGCCCAGTTGCCTATCCATCGTCCGTTGACGTAAATTCCTTGCCCGAGGCGGTTGGCGCGGTGCACGTGTGCCGGGCCAACAAAACCGGTAAGCCGTACCCCACGTTCAGTCTCATAACTCACCGGCAACAGCGCGGACACCAGTTCCCGCCCAAAGAGCGACAGCAGCACCCCTTCCGCATGGCCTTGGCCCGGGGTGTCAAAAACCGCCCGTCCGTCATGAATGACTTCGAAGCGCACGTCTGGGCGTGCAATCGCCAACTGCTGCAGTGTCTGCTGGATGGCGCCGAACTCCGCCGCGGGTGTTTTCAGCGCCTTCTGACGCGCCGGTTGCAAGGCGAATACATGCGAGACCTCGACGCGCGTGCCGAAAGCCATAGCGACCGGCTCGACGCGCCCCTTTTCTCCGAAGCGCACCGCCAGGCGATGACCCACCTTGGCGTCTTTAGTCCGCGACGTCAGGGTGAGTTCACTCACCGAACCGATGGCAGCCAAAGCCTCCCCGCGAAATCCTAGAGTCCGGGCCGACTCAAGGTCTTCCAAACGAGTGAGCTTAGATGTGGTATGTCTGTCCACCGCCAGCGCCAGGTCCTCAGGATGCATGCCCACCCCATCGTCGCGGACATCGATGCGCCAGCCGCCATTCTCGATCTCGACCACCACGTGGCGCGCATTGGCGTCAAGACTATTTTCCACCAGTTCCTTGACCACCGATGATGGTCGCTCGACCACTTCCCCAGCGGCGATTTGATTGGCGACGATCGGGTCCAAGCGATGAATGCGGCTCATCATGCATCGCCCCCTCGTACGCGACGGTGCCAATCGGCAATCCACATCCACGCTTCGCGCGGCGACAAGTCATCGGGGTTCATGCTTCGCAGCGACTCAAGTAAGGGCCCCGCCAAGGGATCCGGCGCATAAAATGTCACTTGCTCGGCGCTGGAAGCCGCCCCTCCTTCGCGGGCTTGGCTCTCCCACTCGTTGAGGTGATGCTCCGCCCGACGAACGACCGCTCCAGGCAGACCGGCCAGCCGGGCCACCTCAATCCCATAGGATCGAGACGCCTGACCCGGAATGACGCGATGAGTGAAAATCGGCCCTTTCGGTCCTTCCAGCACTTCGACGGTGAGATTCCGGACATGCGGGTTATGCTCAGCCAGAGCGGTCAGCTCATGATAATGGGTGGCGAACAACGTCAGCGGTCCTTCTGGCATCGCCAGCCGTTCAATGACAGCCTCCGCGATCGCCAATCCGTCATATGTCGAGGTCCCGCGCCCCAACTCGTCCAACAGCACCAAACTGGCTGGGGAGGCCTGATGCAGGATGGCGGAGACCTCCTCCATCTCCACCATAAAGGTGGATTGACCGCGCACCAAGTCATCGTCCGCGCCGATGCGGGTCAAGACGGCATCAAAAACCGGCGCCTCAAACTCTTCAGCCGCCACCCATCCGCCAATTTGCGCCAAAATGACGTTCTGCGCCAATGCGCGCATGAAGGTGGACTTGCCGCCCATGTTCGGCCCGGTGATGATGAGCGCTTGATGGACATCGGGGAGATCCACGTCGCTCGTCACGTAATCCCCCAGAACCCCTTCCAGGACCGGGTGACGCATCCCCTGCACCGAAACGGCGCCGGCGGCGCGCACCTCCGCAGGATGGTACCGGAACTTCACGGCCGCTTCACTGAGCGTAGCCAAGACGTCAAGTTCCGACAGCCAACTGGCGACGGGGCTCAATATGGCCGCCGCCTCATTGACGAGAGCCTGCAGTCGCGCGGCCCAGTTCCGCTCCTGAATCCGGACCACGTCTTCCGCCCCGCGAATGGCGCGTTCCAACTCCCGCAGGGGTTCCGAGAGGAAACGCTCCGTATGGGCCGTCGTTTGCCGGCGGTGCCAATCGGACGGGACGTCCTTGGCCTGACTTCTCGCCACCTCCAAATAATATCCGAAGGTGCGATGATACCCGACCCTGAGCGACTTAATCTGCGAACGCTCCCTCTCTGCCTCCTCGAGTTCAAGAAGCGCAGCCCGTTGGTCCTCCAGCAGTCGGCGGCTGGAATCCACGGAACTGTCAACACCAGGACGGACTAAGGGCGTGTCATCCCACCGCGCCGGCACGGGATCGGCGAGCACATCCAGTTCACGCGCCAGTTGCGCCAAGCGATCCAGCGCATGGCTGTTCTCCATCGGCCAAACGGCGTCGTGATGGGCCAATGGCCAAATATCGGGGAGTGCCCGCAGCGCCGCCAGAATGCCCGCCACATCCCGCGGGCGTCCGATGCCCATGCTGACGCGCGCCACCCGACGGCTTAAGTCCCCCACTTGCTTCAGCGCATCTCGAAGAGCCGCTCGTTCCATGGGATGACTAATCCAGTGGCCCACCGCCTTCCGCCGCGCTTCGATGGCGTCCACCCGTCGCAGAGGATGCTCCAGCCAATCCGCCAGCCGTCGCGCCCCCATGGCTGTCACAGTGAGATTCAGGCGGTGCCACAATGAGTAATCCCCGCTGGTAATGTCCAGTTGGCGCAGCGACCGCTCCGAGAGCGTCATCTCGTCGCCCAACGGATGGACTTGGATGTCGGTGAGATGCACCGGTGCGCGACGCTGCAGCGTCTCCAAATACCGCCACAGAGCGAACAAGGCCTCGTGGACGGCCGTCCGGCCGTCCAGTCCCCAGCGTCGAAAGCTGGAAATCCCCAGCTTCTCGGTGACCAGCCGCTCCAATTGCAGCGGGTCGGTGCGCCGGAAGTACGGGTCCCCGTCCACCCGCACCCCGCCGCCATGCCAAGCGTAATCGCCATTGCTTAAATACTCGTCCGGACACCAAATGCTCCACAATTGCTGCAGTTGCCGGCGATCCTCCTGGCTCTGCGTTCCTTCCGCCACGTGACACGTACCCGTCGACAACTCCGCGACCACCACCACCCACCCCTGTCGATGGCGGTACAGAACCCCCAGTCGGGGCGAGGCCTCGTCGCCCTCCGGAATGACCGTGCCGGGCGTCAGGACGCGCACGATTTGACGGTCCACCAAACCCTTGGCTTGCTGCGGATCCTCCATCTGCTCGGCGATAGCCACGGTCAGTCCCTCGCCCAACAGGCGGCGCGCATACTGGTTGACCGCATGGTGCGGAACACCGCACATGGCCACCCGACCGTCGCGTGAGGTGAGTTGCAGGTCCAGCAAGGGGGCCGCAATCTCTGCATCCTGATCAAAAAGTTCGTAGAAGTCCCCAAGCCGAAAAAACAGCAAGGCATCCGGCTGCTCCGACTTGAGGCGGAAGTATTGTTCCAACATGGGTGTCGCTGCTTTGCCATCCTTCATAGCCGCACCGCCCGCCCCAGCGATGCCGCGAGCCATAACCCTTCGGTCAGGCCCCGATCGCTCACCCCAAACGCACTCCACTGATTGCGCAGGAGAATCGCATCCATCAAGGCTAAGCCTGTCGGCAAGATTTGTCGCCGCAATGGGTCCAGGTGCTGGAACATTTCTGGATGCCTGATCAACGACTCGCGCATAGCCGCGACATCATCCCCGGTCAGCCTCCAGGCGCCGCGAATCCGCGCCAGCGCCAGCGCCGTTCCCCCGATGAAGACCGGATGATGGACGTGATCCAATCGGGGCCAGTCTGCGTCACCTCCGCGAGCGGCGCCAAAAGGAACGCTCCAGACGCGGTCCTGGGTGATAATCTCGGTACTGCCGCCGCCAATGTCTATCACGGCGTCGACGCCTGAGTCCGCCGCTTTGACAGCCATCCACGCCAAGCGCCCCTCTTGACTCCCCGAGAGATGCCACCACGATGAAAAGACCTGGCGCAGGGCGTGCTCCAAGCCGGAATTTTGACGCAGAGCCTCTCCCCCGGCGGCCAAAGGCGCGGCGCCGCGAGCCTCAGCCAACCCCCGCCACTGGCGTGCCACGTTCAGCAAAATCTCCTCGGCCTCGGGATCATATAAATTGATGAGCTGCTGCTGGCGCACGTGGGGATGGGCCAACTGGTCAGCAATGAGCAGAGTCGTGCTGGTGGAGCCTACTTTCACGATAGCCACTGGGGGCAACCGCGTTCCCTCCGATCTCCCCCGATTCCCTCTGAACGCGGGTCGGTGTCACAAAACGACATCTTTATGCCCATTATAGCAAACGTCGCCGGGACCCGAGATCTGCTAAAATAGCAGGTAAGTTGGTTCGGGGAGGATTGGGCTTGGCCGCTAGCGGAATCTCACAATGGACGCGTCGCCTTACGGTCGCCTTAGTGCCCGCCTTCGCTCTCCTTGCGGTATCGGCGCCTGCCTATGCAGCGCATGTTCCCTCACTTTCTGCCCAAGGCGCCATTCTGGTTGACGGAAACACAGGGCAAATTTTGTTTGGACGGGATATCCGGGGGGAGTTTTATCCCGCGTCCATCACCAAGATCATGACGGCCTATTTAGCCATCACCCATGCCTGGAATCGAACCGTGATCGTCTCCCAAGCCGCCCAGGATCAAATCGGGTCCAGTGCCTATCTGGTAGCGGGGGAACATCTCCCGATGCCCAAAGTAGTCACGGCCATGATGCTGGTGTCGGGCAATGATGCCGCGTACGCGGTGGCCCAGACGGTGGCGGGCTCGGTACCCGCCTTTGTGCGCATGATGAACCAGCAAGCGCGGGCTTGGGGAGCGCCGGGCATCCATTTCGACAATCCGGATGGCCTTCCCGACCCAAAGCATGTGGTGAGCGCCCTCGGTATGGCGATTATCGCCGAGCACGCCATGGAGAATCCCATCTTCGCCAAAATCGTCGATACGCGGGAATCCACCCTGCCGCCCGATCCCAAGCCGCGCGTTTACTATAATCAGAACTTGCTGTTGTACAACTATCCCGGAGCCGTGGGGATTAAGATCGGGTATACCATTGAGGCCGACGAAACAATTGTCGGGGCAGCCCGGCGGCATGGTCTGTTTTTGATCGAAGTGCTGCTCCACGACACGCCCGCGGGGCTCTGGCCGGATGCCGAAAACCTGCTCACCTGGGGATTTCAAAACTTTCACCAGGTTACCTTGGTGCGCCAAGCGGAGGCACTCGGGGCCGTCAGGTTGGGCGGTCGGCGGATACCGGTGAGGTCGGCGCAAAGTTTTACGTATTTGGTGGCCAACGGGTCCTCCGCCAGACCCGAGTTCCGATTGGCAGCGGACCACCCGCGCGATGCCGGCTGGATCCACCGCGGCAGCGTGGTCGGCAGCGCTCAAGTCTGGCTGGGAGGCCGGCAGGTTGGAACAGTCCCCATGGTGAGCGCCGCCCGCGTGGCGCCCTTGCCCCCGACAGTTCGGTTTGACTGGCTGTGGCTTCTGCTCCCAGCCGCCGCAGCCTTGTCGTTTCTGCGTCTGTCATTCCCCCGCCGCATGAGAGGAGGGTCTCCCCAACATGGCTAAGGTGTGGATAATCGCGGAGTCGGAACTTCCCCCGCCCCGCACGGGGTATGACTTGGTCCTGTGGTCCACGGCGATCCTACCGTCGGCCACCCAAACCCAGACGTGGGCGGGGTGGGCTGAAACCCATATTATCGCCCGCACGCCCGCCGCCGAAACGCTGGCGTTTACGCCG
>JAKADO010000040.1 GCA_021820485.1 Bacillota bacterium | reverse complement strand
CTCCTCGGGCAGCTGGCGAATCCAATCCACCGCCGTCTTGGAGAAGAACAGCCCCACATCAGGTGACAGCGGCTTGTCCATCATTCGAAGCAAGGCCTCGCTGACGGAGATCCGCTGGATATGGCGGTTCAGGAACTCCGTCGACAGAAGTTCCGTCTCAACCAGTGTGGACAATGCGTCAATAATCCGGTCGCGATTGGCGGAAATGATGGAGGTATGAGGAAGCCACTTAATCCCTAAGGGATGCCGAAACAAGGCGGTTACCGCATACCAGTCGGCAATGGCGCCCGCCAAGCCCGCCAGGGACAATCCCAAAAGGTAGGGAGACCACGCGGTCTTATGGAACACCAGCGCGATGGCAAGCAACACCGCCAGCACCACCAGGGATAGGTTGGCCCAGCGCCTCTGCATTCCGCACCTCCTCGCCTCGCCTATTGTCTCATGATACTCCTGCCGACAGTGAAAGGCGTGTCTTTGCCCGCTTTAATACTCTCCCACAGCATACCCGACTTCCGGGCATCTCGTTCAAGCCTGGCGCATGCGCAACTGGCCCCAAATGCGCGATCCCATGCGAGCCACCCATCCTTGGGCGAGGGACGACGCCGCCACCATCACAATCAGCATAATGGGCTGGTTATGCCATAAATAGAGCGCCATCAGCACCACCATGCTCAAAAGACGTCCGGCATTGAGACTCATCTCGCGCGACAGCATGAAGGCCACCCGGCGGTTTTTTACGTCGGGATCGCGGTCCATCACATCCAGTGGGATGGCCTCGTTGGGAATGGTAAACCAGGGCATGCTGAAGGAAGCCACAACGGCATAGACAAAAACCCAAACCCAGCTCTCATGCATCAAGAACAGCGCCAGGGCTCCGGCCGTCATGCCGAACACCCCGAACCACATTGACCGCGAGCGGGTCTCCGGCGTGACCCGGCGGCTCACCGCCAAGGCACCCATCATTCGGAGCACCGCGCTGACGCTGCTGTACACCCCGACAACCCATGCGCTGCGTGTCGCAATGTAGACCAAAAACACCCCTGCCAGTCCCGACATCGCTTCGCGAGTGCCGCGCACCACCAGCGTCTCCATAGCCTCTTTCCACAAGGGCGCCACGCGGTGGAGCGAAAAGCTCAGCTTCAAGGGTTCATTTCCCAAAGGCGGTCCCTCCGGCACCGAGAACGATACGGCAAACGTGGCCGCGTAGACTGCCAATGCCAGGGCGAACACCAAGAGATAGCCGGTTAGGCCGTGCATCAATCCGACCAAGGCTCCTCCAGCCAAGGGGCCGGCAATCCCGGCAACGCTGCCCACCGCCGAGTTGATGCCGTAGAAGCGAATCCGCTGCGCCGGCGCGACGGTATCGAAGGTCATCAAGTTGGCTCCGAACCAGAAGAACCCCTGCGATACCCCTTCCAGGAGCCCGAGCCAAAGGATGTAGTGGCTCGCCTTGTGAAAGAGGAGGAGCAGCACGCCGTAAAAGGCGGCCGTAAGCACCAGTCCCCAGCGATACGGCACCAGCGGCGATGACCGCCGAAAGACATACCCGGTCAAATAGAAGACAAAGGTGAGGGAAAAAAAGTACGCGCCGTTGAAGAGGGCGAGTGAAGACAACTGCCCTGACACGACGAACACGAATAAATTGACAAATGTTGAGGCAATGGCGCTGGCCGTTGTTGAGCCAGCAAATGTCAGCACCAGCCAGCGGGTAGCCGGGGTCAGGCGACTCGATTCTTCCCTGTCGTTCATCATGCGTGTCTCCTTGCAGCCTTTCTCCGAGCCCCGCAAAAGACTCCGACAGGGATCATACCAAACTTAACGGCGGTTGGCACCGTCGTCGAGAACCGCCCACCACCGCCCCGGGGCGTCCCCACGTGTGGTCGCCGCTCCGATGAGCCCAAAGCCAATCAAGGACATAAATCCGGGATCCGATGTAAAGTCCCTGCCGTGCGCTTGGGGGGACACTCGTCCCCGTATATTCATCATTGAGGATGTTCACGGTCGACAATATAGTCACGACTGGCAATTCGCATGCAACAGGCGTAACCAACCGATGCAGGCGCCGGGGCGGAGGGGGCCGTACGCCTCCGCATAAACGGGGTGTCCACGAAAGGACTCCTGTGTGGCTGGCGCTCGGGTCTATCGCGTAAGGCGTGCGCCGGCCCCCACTGCATATGCCTCCCGTATCCAGACCCGAAATTCGTCATCCATCTCCGTAGAGACCCTCACGCGAAAGTGATGCACATAGAGGCGCTTGTGTATAGGGCGAACTCCGCAAGATTCGTGAATCAGTCACTTGCCGTTCGAGATCCAAGTAGCCGTCGAGATACTCGCACCCCCGAGGGGATTCCTCAAGGATTAGCGCGTGTGCAGCTCTTCTACCGTATACGCTACCATTCTTGGGGGCATCCCCATGCGAGAAGATTTTCCTTTCGGTTCCATCATCTGCGGCTTAAGAGCAAGGCTTCCTCCGACTCGTCAGTTTTTGGCAACGAGTACGCGCGCCAGCGCATCGGCCACGCATCCCGGCTGCTCGTGCCACGGCAGGTGACCGGCTTGGGGCACGACCGTGAGGTGGCTCCGAGGCAACACTGTTGCGGTTTCGAAGGCCCCGTCGTGCGGAATGGGACTGTATTCACCCAAGACAAACTCGACCGGGATCTCGACGTGGGGTAGCCCTTGCGCAAAGGTCCCGGCGGTTATATGGCCGAACAACGATGCCATGGTCTGACCGTTGGCGGTCAGGCTCAATCGGAAGCCGGGAGGCAACGGGGGCGCTTGACGCGGATCGGCGAAGTACCCCGGCCACCGCAAGGCCAGATATTCTGTGCCGTCATCATCCGTTGCATCGGGACCAGCCAGCCTCTCGTCCACCTGGTCGGCACGTGCTCGGTTCTCCGGCAACAGCCGCTCCGTTAACGTCTGGTTCATGTGCCGCGCTCCGCCATCCCCGGCGGTACCCAACGGGTCGACCAAGACAAGCGCGGTGACGCGATGGGGCACCGCGATCGCTGCGAACAAGCTCAGGCTCGCCCCCCAGGAATGGCCCATCAAAACGGCCCGCTCGAGGCCGGCGCAATCCAACACGCTCAGCAAGTCCTCCAAGTGTTGTTCCAGCGTAAAGGGCTCGACTGTGGGGGCGGGAGGCAGACCCCGCTGTTGATAGTGAATCAGTTGCCAGCCAGCTGTCTCCGAGGTCAAGAGCGACCCATAATCATTCAATCCGGGTCCTCCGTGTACGAAGACCACAGGTCGGCCATCACCTTCCCGGAAAATCGTCCAGGTCCGCCCCAATCCGTCCACCACGCCATCTCCTCTCACCGCCCCCACAACGTGGGCACCTCGAACACCGACGCACGGAAATCACGCCTGGGGTCATATCCCCGAAAACCCATTCGGCATTAATTCTTAGTGATGGCGGACGATTGGTCCCAAACCCCTTCAACCGGCTCTTGCACAAAACAGACTGAATCATCGTGATGAGGTCGGAGGCCATCCAACCCAGGGTGCACATAGCCTACAAAACAGAGCAACACTGTTCATGGTACCGAATGTCGTAGCCCTGCTCCTCGGCATATCGAACGGTGGCCGGCAGCGGATAGGCGATGCTTTGCACACCAACGTCGACCGCATATTGTTCCATAAGCTTCTTGGCCGGTCCCGGCGGCTTGGCGCAGCCCAAAGAAATCGGAATCTCGGGCATCATGAGACGGGCCGCGGCCAGCACGCGTCCCACGTCAGCCGCATCGACGGATGGCAGTCCCGCCATGACAGTGCCAGGAATCGGCTGCAGGACCACAATGACCAGTTGTGCAGCGCCTTCCTCGCAAATCATCTCGAGCGCGCGATATTCGCCTCGCACCTGACCATAGTGCAACCCCACCACCACGTGAGGCACGGCCGCCAGTCCCTCTTCCCGCAGCACCGCGAGCGCCTGCCGATAGTCTTCCGTGGTGCGTTGCAGATGATATACCTCCCGGATGGTGTCGTCGTCTCCGATAATGTCCAACAGTATCTGGTCAACACCCGCCTGCTTCAGGCCCCGGGCGACCGCCGGACGCACAATGCCGGTGTGCACCAATACGGTCAGACCCTCCTCCTTGAGACGGGCGATGTCGTCCAAGAAGCGGTCCAACGGCACGGAGCCATCATCCAAGCATCCTCCGCTGACCAGCACTCCCTGAGCACCACCCGACACGAGGTCAGCGCCCACCTTGGCGAAACGCGCGGGACTCTTGACGGGGATCATGCCGTCCAGCACTTTCGTGCCGCAGTGATCGCACATGAGGCCACAGGCGCTGCCGGTGACGCTCAGCGTCAGGAATGCCTTCTGCTGGTTCTGGTATAGAGCGGTGTCATAATGCTTCTGACTGGGCGCCGCAAATAGCAGCGATCGCGCAAAGTGGCGCGACGACACGCCCTGTGCGCGGCTCAGCAAGTTCGCGAGCGGCGTGTCAGTCCATAGTTGAAGTGGCTGCTGCATCGCCGTCTTCCCCCTCCCAGTTCATCCACAACTGCTCTTGGATGTCCCGAATGTCCTCAGGTCCTGGGGCAAAGGCAAAGTTGCGGATCTTTTCGCTGGGCCGGCCGTTTCCATAGGGGCGATTGCAGGCGGTTTCACCCCGTTCATCCGGACAGCCTGCCGTTTCGAATGGTCGGCCCGACACCACGATGCGGTCCATCACCTCCGGGTCAAGCCCAAAGTCCACCACCTGCCCGTGGCTATTGAACCGGAAGTGATGGATATGCAAGCCGAGGTCGTTGATGAGATACCGCCCCAACTGGCATCGGCGGTAGTGGCCGATCGGGGGCTGGGGCTGGTCGCCCATGAGGGTGCTGGGTTCTGGGTTGAAAGAAAACAGATGAGTGACCACTCCCAAGTCTTGGGCACGCTGCACCGCCATCAGCAACTCCTCTTCGGTCTCCCCCAAGCCGGCCACTATGTGAATTCCCACTGTCCCTGGGGCAAAGACCTTGGTAGCCTCTTCCGTCACCCACCAAAAGTGGTCCCAGCGATGGGGCCCCTTCACGGGCCTGCCCCGATGCTTTTCAAACAACTCCGGCGTCGCGGCGTCGATGGCGATATCCACGCGGTCCGCCCCCGCATCTCGAATCGCTTCCAACTGTTCCCGACGCTTGATGAGCGACGCGGTAATCAGACCGGAAATCAAGAGGTTGGTGTTGTCGTGAAATTTCTTGATGATCTCCACCGAGTGCGGCAGCGACTGCCGATTGGCCAGCATGCCCACGCACAACCGGCGCATTTGGTGGGGCACCGTGTTGGTCTTTTCGATCAGTTCATCCACTTGATAGATGGGCCATTTTACGCGAATGAAGGTGGTTTCCTCACGCGGCACCCGCCTTTCGCGCGACACGCCGCAATAGGAACAATTGGCCACGCAGTTTTCTTGATAGGTCATTAAAATGTTCAATCCCCGGAGCACCGTTTCGCTGCGGGCGAACTTCCCCTTTTCCATCCCCAGCGTGATGGCTCCCGCTAGCGAGGTCATCACGTACTCCGGACTCTCCGGCGTGTCCGGGTCGATGGGCCGCGGTTCTATCATGGGCAATTCATGGCGTAGGGCCATCCTAATCCCTCCTTAATCCTCTTGACCTATACGGCGGGCGCCTTCCCATCGACGGCGCTCATCAAGAGCGTCAGCCAATCGCGCTCGCTCACCCCTAAATATTGCGGACCTGACGCGTAGTGATGCCGAATTCGCTCCGCCAAAGCCTCGCGGCTGGCGGATGCATCCTTCAACACCGCCTCCAAATCCAGCACCGCGCGTTCGGGGTACACAAAAAAGTCCCCTGTCAGAAACGCCCGCACAATCCGGTTCTGGCGGTCATCCATATGCAGCGCCGCCCGCAAAAGCCCTCCGGGCGCTTTCCAGGAGGCTTCTCGTAGCTCATAGTCTCCCGCGGGCGGTCGCCGACGGTCAATCCACTCCGGTTGCCGATAGGTGTCCTTGATCGCTTCCCACTCCTGCTCCTCGGCGAATGTCAGGGACTCAGCCCGAAGATGCACCCCGAGCACCGCTTCCACCGCTTCGATTAGCGCCGCCTTCACATCAGACACGGCGGGAGGTTCTCCCAGAAGCTCGGCCATGGTCACCATACGATCCTGAAAGGACTGAACCGCTTTGTCGGTGAGTTTCTCAATGGGCAGCTTCAGGACTCGCAGCATGGTCTTCACATCGAAGTCCACCAAAAGCGTCCCCTGGTATATGAGCGCACGGTCCCAAGCCGTGCCGCCCGTCCCCGATATCTTGCGCCCGTCAACTTCCACATCGTTGACAGGGCGGAACTGCGCCTGGATCCCCCACTCCAACAGCGCCCGAATCACCACCTGCGACAGTTGCTGATACACGGCGTCAGCATCCACGGCGGCGACCCCATCCTCCTGACGGAAGCAAAACTCCCAGCCCAATTGACGGCTGTCCATGTAGATGGCCCCGCCCCCGGTGATGCGTCGATTGACCTCAACCCCCAGCGCCCGGCAGACATCGCGATGGAGTTCACGATCCACGGATTGATGGTAGCCAACCAATGCTGTATGAGGAGAAAACTGCATGAATCGAAAGGTCTTCGGGCTCTGGCCTAGGGCCTGATGGCGAATTACCACAGCATCCAGCGCCATCTGCTCCCAGGCAGCCAAGGGGCCGGGGTCGAGAAGCCGCCATTCCTCAATCATGGTACCCGTCGTCCAAGGTGGCCAGCAAAGCTCGGTATGAGGGCGGTGTCAGCCACTTGGAAAAGGATTTGGGAGTCGCGGGATGCAATTCGATGAGCCACCCCTTTTGGTACGGATCCTGATTCAGCAACTGCGGCTCCGCTTGGAGCGCGGTGTTGATGGCCACTACCGTACCGTCGCAGGGCGCATAGAGCTGCCCAACCCACTTGCCGGATTCAATCGAACCGAAGGGCTCACCCTCCTTCACGGAGGCGCCAGGTTCCGGCAAGGAGACATAGAGAATTTCCCCCGCCGTATCCTGGGTATAGTCCGTTACCCCTACCCGCAGGGTGGCCGTGTCTTCGCCATCAGCGATCCATTGGTGATGGCCATCGTACCAATAGTCATCCGGAGCGTGCCATCGTTCCGTCGGTTTCAACGCCATAATCGTTCTCCTCCTTCGTCAATCCTTCGTGCTGTCCTGGGGGCCGATCCGCCAAACGGCACAGTGCCTCAAGCCAGTCCGGAGACATCGGCAACTCGTGCAGATGGTCGATAGATCGCGGCCAGTCCATGCGCTCTAGTTCCTCTACGCCCCAGACGCGGGTGACCGTTCGACTGTCTGTGTGCAGTTCCACCGTCAGTGGAGCCCATGGGTGCGCCGGATCGACCCGTAAGGCGCGCAGATAGACAGACTCGCGAATTTTAATCTGGTGATACGGCAGACGGTAGCCCTCTGCCCGGAGCCATCTCGGGTCTTGCAGTTCCCGCCCGATCCGCTCAAGGGTCGGAGACCACCGTGTCCAGGCCGGCTCCGACAGCACGGCATTCAGCCCGAGAATGTATGTTTCCGCCAACCCCTCCATCACCGTCTCTCTGGTCATCCCGGCAAGCCCGGGCAGTTCATGGAGCGTCACCAAGTGCTGGTTCAGGCTGGCTTCAAACGCTCGGCGCATCTCCGGATTGGGGGCATAACGCGCCTCCGCCATGCGATGGCGCGGAAAATCCACGAGCAAGTTCCCCACAATCACCATTTTGTCGCCCAGTTGACCTCCCGCATTGCCGGAGATTTTCCGGGATCCAATCAAGATGTCCGCCGGCGGTTTGAGTCGCGCCTCCAGACCCAACCGATCCAGATAGGCCACCACGGGTTCCAGCGCCAATCGGTACCACTCGCTGGGCCTCGCTCCAGGGAGCAATCGGGAGGGATCCATGAGCACCTGAAAAAACACCTGCTGCTCATCCAGATACACTAGAGTGCCGCCCACGCGCCGCCGCAACGCTGGGATTCCTGAGACGGGATCAAATTCGGCGCCATCCTGGTGACATCCCAGAGAAACATAGGGGCTCTTGGGCCAACAAAGGATGATCGCTTCCTCATCGAGCTCCGCCAGTCCATGATAGAGCGTTTGCGTAGTCAGCCAGTCCACGCCGCCGAGCACGTACAACGGCACTCTGGGCTCACGCCCCATGGGCCTCCCCCCCTTCCATTCCCCCATCCGCTCAATGACTGCACGCGTTGGGCGTGCCCCGTTGGTCTTTCGTGCGGAACGAATGGCCGCAGCCGCATGATGACACGGCATTGGGATTGTTGATGGCAAATCCCCCGCCCATGAGCGACTCCATGTAGTCGACTTCGATGCCCTCCAAAAGCGGCGCGCTCTCCGGATCGACCACCACGTTGACGGCTCCAAATGCGTATTTCTGGTCATCCTGACGCGGCGCATCCAGCGCCATGCCATAGCTGAAGCCACTGCACCCGCCTTGGGAAACATAAATGCGCAGCGCCACATCACTCCCGCCCTGGCTTCCCATGAACTCCATCACCTTCTCGATGGCTTGCTCGGTCAGCGTGATCACCTGACTCACCTCCTCTCCAAATTCCTCTATGAAGACACCAGCAGAGTCTCCTCAGCGCTTTCGAGTCCCACAGCGACGGCCAGCAGCTCAGCCATATCCACGACGCGCATCTCCTCTTCCACGCCCATGGCGGTGACCGAGGCGTTGAACATGGACACGTCCTTGGGGCACGCCACCACAAAGAAGTGGACGTTGGAGAGCCTCATCGCCTCTCGGATGCGCTGGTTTGCCGGCCTGTCGGTGATTCCGGTCTCGTCCATCCATATCCGTCCTCCACCGGCGCCACAGCAAAAGCTCTGGGCCCCGTGCCGGGGCATCTCGACTAGGTCGACGCCCAGCCGCTGCATCAACTGACGCGGGGCCTCCACGATCCCGTTCCAGCGTCCCAAGTAGCACGGGTCGTGGTAGGTCGCCCGAACCGGAACGGAACTCACCGAAAGTTGCCCCTGGTCGATAAGCTCCAAAAAGGCTTCCGTATAGTGCAGAACCTCCGCCTCAAAGCCAAATTTGCGATATTCGTTCTTAAGCGCGTTCAGAGAGTGCGGATCGGTGGTGAAGATGCGCCGATACTGCGCTTTGTTCAAGGCCTCGATGTTCTTTAACGCGAGCGCTTCGAAAAGGCCGTATTCCCCAATGCGCAGCGCCTCATTGCCCGCGTTGGCCTCCGACTCGTATAAAATGCCGAAGTCGACGCCCGCGTGGTGCAGAAGGCGCGCAATCAACTGCGTCAATCGCTGCACCCGCGGATCGAGGGCCGCAAAGTCCCCCACGAACCACAGCCAATCGACCGGCTCCTTGCGGGCATCCTTGATGGGCACATCGATGTTTTTAGCCCAAACCGGACGTTTCCGGGCTGGCTGCCCAAACGAGTTTCCCTGCCGGTCCCAAGCCACCAGCACCTTCTGCGCGTTCGGATCAATGTCTCCTTCCTCCAACAGCGCCGCTCGCATCCCGGCAATCTTGGGCACATGTTCGATGAAGACAGGACACGCTTCCTGACACGCTCCGCATGTGGTGCAAGCCCACAGCTCTTCCTTCGATATCACTCCGCCGGCCAGCGGCGGCTCCTCCGCACTGAACGCCGTCCCTCGGGCAATCCGTTCATTGAGGGCATCGCGAAGCTCTAAAATGACCATTTTGGGCGACAGCGGCTGACCGGCGGCATGCGCTGGGCAAACCGCCTGGCAACGTCCGCATTCGGTGCAGGTGTATAGGTCGCTGATGTCCTTCCAGCTCAGGTCCTGAAACGTGCGAATCGCCATGGACTCCTCAACCGGCTTCGCCAAGAGCGCCCCTTTCGGCCCCAGGTTGCGGATGAAGATATTCGGAACGGCCGCGAAAATGTGGAGGTGCTTGGAGTATGGCAAGTACGCCAAAAAGGCCAAGACCACGCCCATGTCCAACAAGTATCCGAAGGCATAGCCAACGCTCGCAGCCCCAGGTCCAGTCCAGCCCAGAGCCACCCAGAGCCGGGATAGTCCCCAGCCTAAGAAATGCGCATGCGCAACGGGATCCGGCACGTGCAGCACCTCCCGCGCAACAAACGGGAAAAAGGAGTCGTGAATCACAATCCCGACGATAATGGCGCCAATGAGGCCCAAAATCAAAAAGGCATCTTTCTCGTCCGAACCCTGAAAACGGGCGGGACGGATAATCAGGCGGTTATACAGGGCGAGCAAAATGCCGATCGCCACCAAAATGACCCAGATGTCCACCAAGGGGGCCAAAATCCGCCCCACGGTGAATCCCGGAACGAACACTTCGCCCACCGTCTCTACGATGTCGATCAAGAGCACGACAAACCCACTGAATATGAAATAGTGCAGGACACCGGACAAGGTGATGCGGAACATGCGGCGGTGGAGCAGGACGTGCTCCACCACCGACTGGATGCGCTCCCCCACCCGGTCAGTCCGCAGTGTCGGGCGGGCCGTCCGCATGACCCCGACAATTGCAGCCACCCGACGGGCAAAGAGCGCGCCCGCAGCGACAACCATGGCAACCGTCAAAGCCATCAAGAGGGTTCGCAGCATCAACCCGCCCTCCCCTCCAACCGTTCCGTCAACGCTGGCATGAGGTCGAGAATGTCCACCGTGGCCCCGTAATGCGCCACTTCGAAAATGGGTGCGTTCTCATCGCTGTTGACCGCTACGATGAGTTCCGCATCCTTCATGCCCTGCAGATGCTCAGGAGCGCCACTGATGCCCAGTGCGAAATAGAGCTTGGGCTTGACCGTCTTGCCGGACTTGCCCACTTGACGGGACCGCGGAAGCCACCCGGCATCGACCACGGGACGCGAACAGCTCACCACGCCCCCCAAGGCCTCGGCCAATTGATCCGCCAATTCCAGATTGTCAGGGTCTTGGAGTCCGCGCCCGACGCTGACCAGAATGTCCGCACGGGTGATGTCCACATCGCCCCCGGATTCGGCCTCCATCACCTTCAGCACCCGCGTGTGGGCGGCCGCGGGGGACGGCATCTCCTCGATGCGTGGACTCCCGGAGGAACCGGCGGCTGGCCAGGACCCCGGAATAACTGTCACCACCGCACCGTCGGGCACTTCAACATCAGCCGCCAGCTTGCCCCCGTATATTTGGGATGTCGCCAGAAGCGCATCGTCGTCCCGCCACAGCGCTGTGCAGTACGCCACCATAGGCCGGGCCTGACGCGCGGCCAAGGAAGCGCCCAGATCCATGCCCATGGTGGTGTTGCTCAAGAGAACCAGCGCAGGTTGGCGGTCCTCCACCATGGCGGCCAACGCCTCTTCATAGACTTCCGGGTTGTACTGCTGAACCCCATCTCCGTTGACCACCACGGCCACATCCGCGTCCGCGTCCCGTAGCGCGTCGCGCGCGCCCTCGCCAAAAGCCGCCAGCGTCACCGTTCCGCCAGTGGCCTGCGCCAGTTCCCGGCCCCGCCCAATCAATTCCTGGGTGGCATCGCTGAGCCGCCCATCCTGACATTCGGCTACAATCAGCACCTGTCCCATCATCTCAGCTCCTCAATAGCTTTTTGTCTTCCAGAAGGCGAACAATGCTCTCCGCCACCGCATCCACGTCATCGCCCCACATCTCCGCGTGCCCCGCCGCCTCGGGCTTGTAGATCCGACGCACAGTCACGAGGGGGGCGGTTCCCGCCTCTGCCTCGACTTCCTCCAGCGTGGCGCTCTTTTGGATTTGCCGCACCTTGGCGATGGTCACGTAGCGGGGCGGCTTTCGGGCGGCCTGAATGCCCAGCACGGCCGGAACGGCCAATTGCATTTCCGCCATTTTCCCTCCGGAATATTCCTGCACACAGGTCACCTGGCTGCCCTCGATATGGACATCACGGACAACCGAGGCGTGCGCGCGTCCCGTGAGCCCTGCCACCAGGCCGGCGATCTGGCCGTCGAGGTCGTCGATGGCCTGTACCCCCGTCAGCACCACATCAATTGCTTGGGCTTGGCAATACTGGGCAAACAGGCGCGCACGCAGGCGATTGGGCAAGGTCCGGGAAAAATCGCCCACCAACTTGACGGCGCGGTCGGCTCCTTTGGCCAGCGCCGTAAACAGCATGTTGTCCACATCCCCGGTGTCGATGGCCACCGCCGTCACCTCGACATCGGCCTCTTCCTTCATCAACAGCGCTTCTTCGAGCGCTTGGTCATCCCACTCACTGGGGACAAAGCTCATGTCGTCCAGCGGCAATGCCCCGTCCTCCACTTCCAGCTCCTCGACCAGGTCAGGCACGTCTTTCATCAACACGGCAATTTTCATCGCACTATCCTCCAGACTTAGTTATCTTGCGTGGCCATTCCCGGCCACGCGGCAGCGGCGAGCGCCCCCACCGCGTAAGCCAGTTCCGCTTCAATCAAGCCAATCCGGTCACTCTGGTGCGAACGCATCTCAAGCACTGCATACGCCCGTCTCTCACGCACGATGGGAACTGCCAGGCAAGCCGCCACGCCCAGCCATCCCCCCATGTAGTCCGAGAAGGCGCGGGCGTCGCCCGCAAATTGCGCGCTCAGCTCCTGGGCGGCCAAGCCCGCGATGGGAGCTCCCCACGGCACCGCCAAGGGCCCGGGCATTCCCGCGCCCGCCACCAGGACCAAGTCCGAGCCGGGCCTCACCACGCCGTAAACGGAGACACCGGTGTCGGGTCCTCCAGCCTGGAACAGTGCCGCCGCGACGCCCGAGAGCCGTGAGGTCCACGGCAGCGAGAGACCGAGACACTGCCGCACGACGTCCTCCACAGCACGTGCCGGTGACTCCGGGTTGATGCGGAGAAGCTCCTTCCAAAGCCGATCGACCGCCTCCATTAGAACGTGATGACGACGTCGGCCTCAGCCGCCATCTCGTTGAGGGCCGTTCCCCCCACGACGCCGTCGACTTCGATGAGGTCCTCCATGGTGCAGTCGTTCAAATCCAAGCTCGGCGCGCATACATAGAGCTTGACCCCCGCTTCCCGCGCCTGGTCAATGAAGAATTGCAATGTCGAGCTGTCCCCGCTCTCCTTGATGCGGAGCGTCTCCGCCACTCCTTTTTTCAAGAGACTGGTGGCCGTAATGGTGAACACCATGGTGGATTCGTGATCCATCAACGCGGCCGTAGTGGCCAAGAAGAAGGGCGACGCCGATCGTTCCGGCGTTTCCGTGCCGTGAGTGACCAAATACAGGTACTTTTTGCTCTCGTCCGACATGGTTGCACCTCTCTCCGATTATTTTTTCCGCCGGATTAAAAACCGGTAGATTTTTTGGTTCTCCTCTGCGGCCAAGAGTTCGTTCCCGGTTGAATTGGCGAAAGCCTTAAAGTCCGCCATCGACCCCGGGTCGGTGCACAAGACCTCAATCACCTGACCGATTTCAACCGTTTGCAGGCCCTTTTTGGCTTTGAAAATGGGCATGGGGCAGGCAAGCCCCTTGGCGTCCACCACTAAAGCCACAGACTCCGTTTCCATCGTTCTCCTCCTTTTCCCGCACCCCTCATACCAGGGCGGCGGGACTCATGATCTTGCCTTGTGAAAAAGCTTCCACCACGTCCGAGGCTTGAACCCCGGGCGCGTCGACCGTGTCCCACACGGCCAGAATCGCCGCTTGAAGGGCCTCCCGCTCTGCAGGCACGCCCTTCAGCTGACGCTCGAGACGTGCCAGGGCATCGGCCGGCTCAACAAAGAAGTCGCCCCCGATGACCACATCGTCTATCGTCCCTTCGGCCTCCCGCCAAACCACCCGAATCAGTCCTCCCGGCGCCTTGTAAAGACCTTCCAGGAGTCGCACACCGTCTCGAATCTTGACGCCGGGCTGGAAGTATCCCTCGTTGCGATAGACGAAGGCCGGGTCAAACAGATGGTGGGCATAGAAGGAGAGTCGCGCCTCCTCCTCGTCGGTAAGCGCCCCCTGACAGACATCCTCCTCCAGCACCTCCGCGAATTGCTCCACGAGGAGACGCGTCGCTTCCGCACGGGTAGGCGCGCCAGCACCGAGCTCACGGGCGACGGTGGTCATATACTCGTGCAGGGATGACACCATTTTGTCGCGGAACTTTTCCGATGGGACGTTCAGCACGCGGGCCATCGCCTCGGTGTTGAAGTCCATCATGATGCTGCCGACCAGCAAGTCCGCATTCCCCATGGTGCTGGCCCCAGTCCCACCGATCTTCCGAGCCCCCACCACAATGTCGTTGACCGGTCGGTGCTCTGCGGATATGCCCATCCGTTGATAGGCTTTGACCGGCGCCTGAAGAAACTGGCGGTACAGGGAATCTATCGGCAGATTGCGATGCGGCATAATCAAATGCCAAAAGACCTGATCGTGATCCAGCCAGACGGCGCCGCCCCCCACCATGCGGCGCCCCACCGGAATCGCATGCGCGTCGCAGTACGCGCGGTCCACTTCGCGGCTTGCCACCTGGTGATACCCGACGCACACATAGGGGCTCGTCGGGCTTACCGTCACCAAGGTGACGGGATCACCCGGCTGCATGAGGTCAGCCAGCGCATGATACACCGCTTGCGACTCCTCGGCGCCGACAGTTCCTAGATCCAAATAGCGCATCGCTTCTGTCCTCCCTCTTTCACGGTCCCATCAGGCCCGGCGCACTGTCCGCACCATCAGGATCGGCGCACCGCATGCAGGTGAGCCCTTCCGCCCTAAGCTTGGCCCGATAGGCACGAACCGCGTCTTCCCCTGTGAGCAGCCCAGCCCCCTGCCATGACGCTGCGGCAGGCCGGAATTCCACGAGCCAGCCCATCTCATAGGGATCGCGGTTGATGATGTTGGGGTCCTTCATGACCTCAGCATTGGCTCCAATCACCGTGCCCTCCAACGGGGACGGGACCGGTCCCACCCACTTGGCGCTTTCCACAGTGGCTAGACTCTTGCCCACGGCCACGGTCTTGCCGGGGCGGATGCGCAGGTAGAGAATGCGCCCTGCGCGCGTCTGAGCCGGGTCGGTCATCCCCATCCGCACGGTTCCGTCTCCGAGATCGCGCACCCACACGTCGCGTTCCACGTCGTACCAGAGGTCGTCGGGCAGTTCGCAAGCCAAGACGAATGCCATCACCATGCCTCCTTCCGAAGCACGACTAATGCTGGCAATGAATTCCTTCCGCGTCGAGGCGCGCTCGATAGGCCTCCACGCCCTCGGGGCCGTTCACCAGGTGGCCTTTCCCGCCATCCCAATCGGTGGGTCGCACCCGGATGAGCCACCCCTGGCCGTAGGGATCGTCGTTGACAATGTGAGGCGCTCCCTTGACTGCCTCGTTCACAGCGACGATTTCCCCGGCGACCGGGGTGGGGATGGTTCCCACCCACTTTCCACTCTCCAAGGTTCCAGCACTCTTTCCTTGCGCCAGCACTTTGCCGGGAGCCTTCAAACTCACCACAACAATCTTCCCGGCCAAATTCTGCGCCACGTCAGTCATCCCGACGACGACGGTGCCATCGTCCTCCGGTCCGCGCACCCAGACGTGCTTTTCGGGCCAGTACCATAGATCGTCCGGCAAGAGACATCCATTGACCTCACTCACCTGGCATCCTCCATCTCCTGAATTCGGCGTCTAGATATTGGCGGTGACGAGGCCCATGGAGTGGGCCAACAGTTCCGCAATATCCAGCACTTTCAACTTCCCGGCGTTGCCGGTCGACTTGACCGCATCCTCAAACCGTGAGACCTCATAGGGACAGGTCACCGCCAAGATGTCCGCGCCGTACTCCACCGCTTCCTTGACACGCCGTTCCGAGAGCCGCATGGTCAGACGCTCCGATGTAAAGCTGTCCATCCACATGCCGCCCCCGCCGCCCCCGCAGCAGTAGGAGTTCTCCCGACAACGCCCCATCTCGACCAACTCCAACCCGGGAATAGCCTTTAACAACGCGCGCGGCGCCTCGTACTCCCCGTTGTGCCGCCCTAGATAACAGGGGTCGTGGAAGGTTACCCGGCGGTCGATGGGCACGGTGAGCGACATCGCCTCAAGGCGCGGCGCCAAGAACTGGGTGTAGTGCAACGTCGGCCACTCGCCGCCGTACTTCGGGTATTCGTGACGGAAGGCGTTGAAGGCGTGCGGATCGGTGACCATCAGCGTGTTGAACGCATATTTGGACAGCGACTTAATGTTGTCTTCGGCCAGCATCTCAAAGAGGCCGGCCTCCCCGGCCATCCGCTGCGAATCGCCAGAACATTTCTCCTCATTGCCGAGAATCCCAAAGTCAACCCCCAGCGCATGAAGAATGCGCGCCAAGGCCACGGAGGCCTCCTTGCCGCGCGGGTGATAGGCCGGATAGCACTCCACAAACCACAGCACGTCCACCGGGGCTTTATGCTGATTCATGATGGGCACCGGAACACCGGCGCTCTTCACCCAGTCAGCCCGCTTGCGGGCTGGTTCGCCCAACGGATTGCCATAGCGGGCGGTATTTTCAAAGGCGGACAACAGCTCCTGAGGCGCATTGCCGTCCATGACCGCCTTTTCCCGAACGGCCGGCATGATGCTAATCATGTTGACCTCTTTCGGACACACCCTAAGGCAGTCGGAGCAGGTGGTGCAAAGCCACAAGTCCTCGCTTTCAAACAGGGAAATGCCCAGTTGGGTCCGCCGGAACACCTTTCTGGGCGAATAGTCGCCCACCACATCCACAGGACAGACCGACGTGCACTTCCCACATTGGTAGCAATAAGCGAGAGACTCGGCTCCCGGAATGGCGGTGACTTCGTCCAGCACCGACAAGTCATATTCCGAAATGACCCGCGGTTCGAAAATCCGATTCCAATGCCCGTTCAACTCGACGCCATTGACGACGGCGACCTCAAGCTCTATCGGGTTGGCTTTCTGTGCCAATCACTTTCCCTCCCATCGGTTCAGACCTAACAGAACCCGCACGACGACCGGAAATGGCGGCAGCACCTGGGTGAATTCCTCCGTCAACTTCCACGATGCCATGGTGAACATGTAGACCGCATACACCGTGGCCAAGGTCACTGGGGCTCGAAATTCAGCGGCCACCGGGGTCAGCGAGCGGGTGCTTTCCAATACCGCCTCGAGAAAGCGAACCGCTTCACCCACCCGGACATACGTGTCCCTGAGGGCATCGCCGGCTTTCAGCACGCCAGGGTTATCCAGAAGCAGAAGAAGGGCGCCCGTCTCAGGACCGGGGGCATAGACCCATCGAGCCCACCACACGCGCTCGGGACGCTCCAGATGCGCCCAAAACGTTGCCCAATCCACCAGCCATTTGGGACGACCCGGGAGTTCCGCGGCCTGTTCCAGCGCCTCTTCCACCCGGCCGTCCCGCACCAAGGGCAACAGCGCCTCCGCCCTCGGCCTCCACAAGGATCGCTCCTCCTGAGAAAGCCGTCGGGTGGCCGGAGCCAAATCCCAGAGTTCGGGCCAGTCGGGAAACTGCTGCTGGACACTCCGGGAACGCTCCGCCATGTCCGACGACGTCTTTTCGAGGTACGCGTCGTTGAGGAAAGGCTCCGCTTTGTCAAGAAACTCGCGCAGAACCTCGGCATCAACGAGCGGGGCCACCGGCGTCACGCCAAACTCTTGGACAGGCGATTCAGGAACGAAACCGCCTTGATGGCTGCCGCTCCTCCCATGGAGACACTGTCCTCGATGTCCTTTGGTCCAGCGGCCGCCCCCGCGACAAAAACGCCGGCAACCGGGGTGGTCACGGTATCGAGCGGCTCGCCGACGGTGGCCAGAAAACCGTGATCCTCACGCGGGATGTTGAAGACGTTGGCCATTTCCAACGTGCCCTTGGAGGGCTCCATGCCGACCGAGAGAATAATCAGATCCATCAACACCTCTACGGGACGTCCCATGGTCGTGTCCTCGCCCTTCATGAGGAGCTTGTCGCCCTTCTTCAAGATCTCCGTGACAATGCCGCGCACGTAGTTGACCTTGTGCTCTTCTTGCGCCTTCCAATACAGCTGGTCCTCCCAGAATCCATACATGCGCATGTCAATGTAGAAAATGAACACCTTGGCGTTGGGCAGCATGCGCTTAATCTCGATGGCTTGCTTGGAGGCGATGCCGCAACAGACTTTGGAGCACCACCGATTGCCAATGTGCCGGTCCCGCGATCCGACACACTGGATGAAGGCCACCTTCTCCGGCGGCTGACCATTGGAAGGCCGCACAATCCGTCCGTCTTTCATCATGTGTTCAGCGTCGACCAGGGTGATGACGTCCTCGAACTCGTAATAGCCGTACAACTGCGTCTCCCGACCGGGATCAAAGTGCGTAAAGCCGGTGGCCACCACCACCGCGCCCACCGCTTCTGTGGCGCGCGTACCGTCAGTGGACTCCAGCACAACTTGGAAGTTGCCGGCCTGACCTTCGCTTTCCACCACACGCGTGTTGTAACGGATGTCGATGGCCGGGTGCGTTTTCACCCCGTCAAGCATTTCCTGCATCGCATCATGCGTCTCCTGGAGATGCGGGGTTAAGGTTGCGTAATGAGCATAGGGGGTTCCCCCCAACTCACCCGTGGCCTCCACCAGCAGCACCTCTTTGCCCATGTCCGCGGCGCCGCGAGCGGCCTCCAGTCCGGCCGGCCCCGCGCCGATAACCAACAGGCGATCCACTGCCATACCTATGTCTCCTTTTTGAGCGCCTATAACACAGCGTCCCATGTGAGATAGTCCATCGCACCCTTCTCAATCTTGGATAGGTCTTCCTGGAACTCCGCCCAAGCCCCTTCCACGTCTATGCCCATCTTGGCCAGCAGCGGCCGATAGTCGGTGGAATGCCAGTGGAGTTGCGCCACCCGAAACGGATGGGCACCGACAGCCAGTGCCGCAAACTGGGACTCCGACATGACCGGAACTCCCACATTGCGTCCATGCGCTTGGGTGGCAAACTGACTTTTGTCCAGCGAGGTGACGCATCCGGTATCATGGGTCAACACCACATCCGGGTTGGCCTCCTCCTTCATCACCTCAATCTTTCTCATGGTGGCGAAGCTGCGGGTGAAGTCCCGCTGCACCAAAATGTGTCGGAACCCGAAGCCACAGCAGTCGTACCAGGTTGAGTAGTCCGCCACATGCGCGCCCAAGTCTTGCACTACGGCGGTCACCGCGGCCGTCCGCTGGCCGCCGTAAATCTCCGGATCGTAAATGGCGTCGCCGGATTGCAGCTTGTAGTAATGGCAGGCGGGGTGGACGGTGGCGGTAATGTCCGACAGATCCACCACCACCCGGGACTTCAACTGGTCGCGGATGGCGTACATCCATTCGCTGTAGTGGACCAGTTCCTCGGGCATCACGAAGGGGCGGCCCAGCTTGGTGATGACGTCGCGCACCTTGCGCCGCAAGTCATGGTTGTGCACCAACTCGTGGCGCACTTCCTTGTAGTGGCCAAAGCTTGTGCCGCAGTGAATCAAGGGGTAGTAGCCCGTTTCATAGGCGGCCGAGAAGTTGCGCATCGCCACGGCCGCCTGCGCGACCTGGTTGGAGGTCGCCGAGGCGTAGTAGTTCCACGCCGTGCACGAGGTCTGGTCCCGGGGATCGAAGTAATCGTATCCAAGAAAGCGATTCAACCAGAAGATGGAGGTCGAATAGCCGGGGATGTGGCCGCACTGGCCACAGCTCTTGTGATGCCAGGTCTTTTCGAACGGAATTTTCTTTATGCGGCCGTACTTGGTTCGCGCCTCATAGTACGGTTCGGGCACCGGCTGAACAATCCATTCACCCTCCCGCCCCAACTGCGCGATAGCTTCCCGCAGGTCCTCCTCGGGCGCATTGTCTGGATCTGGCGAAAAGGTGCGGCCAGTCTCCGGCGTCGTGCCCCGTGGAGCCATCGGTAGTGAGATCCGATTCACGCGCTTCCCTCCTCGTTCGCGTTAGGCAATGGTGAAGCCCTGATCTTCCAAGGCATCGTCCATGACCTCTTCCATAATGTCGTGCAGCCCTTCATCGAGCTCCGAAATCATGTCCAAGACACCGGTCAGTTTCCAAATGGTATAGAGCTCGAGCATGGTGCGTTCCTCCACCTGCCAGGAGAGCCCGGTCGTGTGAAGTGTTTCCGGAGGCAGGGCCCGCCGCCAGAGATCCAAGTGACTGGCCACCTCTTTGACCTGTGGTCCCCAGTCCGGAAAGGCATCCTCCTGCAGCATGTCAGGCGAGACTTGTGTGCCGGTGGTCATAATCTTGTAGATGATGCGGGTGTAGCCTGCCAAAGCTTCTTTCGTGGAGCGCAGGCCGTTCGTGACCGCCACCTCGCGCATAATGGTGATAAGGCCACCAGGATTGTTGTGCCGAGGACACCGAACGCAGGAAAAGCACTGTGAGCAGTTCCAGATGTCGTCATTCATCTGCTCATAGAACATTTCGATGTCTTCGCGCGCCAAGGTTTGGGCAATCTTGCGCGGCGAGAAGTCGTAGAACCGGGCCGATGGGCAGGCGGCCACGCATATGCCGCACTCGTAGCAACCGTACAAGTAATCTTCAAAACGCGCATCGGCCTTGACTTGATCAAACAGCCGCTGCTTTTCCTCAAGTGGCACTTCGGGGTAAAGGTTGGAGAGCAACCTCGACCATCTCCTTTGACACAAAGTTTGTCGCTGGAATGACGGCATCTGATCACTGAATGAGGTCCATGGGGAGGGCCAGTGCGTGTCGGCGAGATGATGTCCTGATGGCCCTCGTCCTAACACTTGGTTCAGCCAGGACGGCGGTTCCGCCCGGCTCAATCTAGATAAACAACTGAATCTTGGCGTCGCGCGCGAAGTCGAGGAAGGTAGCGGCTCCCACGACATCCTCCACTTCCGGAATGAGGTCCTCGCGCTTGACACCCAGTACGTCCATCGACATTTGGCAGGCCACCATGTGAACGCCCATCTCGGCTGAGGTGCTGACGAATTCACGGATGGACATGACATGGGACTTGGCAAACTGATCCTTCATCATGCTGCTCACCATTTTGGTTCCAAACGGGACAACGCCGGCCACCTTAGCCATGGCCGGCATTCCGGGGTTGGAAGCAATGGACACTTCGAGGGAGTCAATCTTGTTGCGGTTAATAATGTCGAGGCCCCAGAAGGTGAAGAACAACATCACCTCCATGTCCATTGCGGCCGCAGCGGTCGCAAGGACAAACGGGGGATAAGCCATGTCAAGACTGCCCTTGGAGCAGACTATCGCCAATCGGTCCTCCATTGAGAGGCCCCCTTCCCTTCACACAACACAGCACCGGTACGGGTATGGGTACTTGCTACATGATCAGTCTATTACGATTGGATGTAATTTACAATACTTTTTTTTCAATCTATTTGATCTATTCTTTTAAATGATGTGGACCATCACCATGAAAGGATGCGATACGATTGCAGACCACCCGCAAAGTCATTCCCTTGGATGCCTGCAGTGAACTGTTTCCCGAACTGGCACAAGAGCTTCCCGGCATCAACCAGGCCCTCCGCAACATCAATTTTGGCAAGATGGATTTCTTGCCCTACGAAAATGCGGTGCCCGGCTATCAATTGGCCATGCGCGCGGACTTGCGCCCCCAGGGCGACGGAAAGCCCCCTGCCATGGGCCATTGGCAGATTGAGGTGATTCGCGACGACGCCCCGTACCGTCTGTATCTTCAAGGGAAGGCCAAAGCCGGGCAGGAACTGGCCGAGATTGTGGTTATGTGCGAGTCGGAGGAAATCTTGGGGCACCTCTCAAGTCAATTGGGCGCAGAGTGAGAGGATGCCTGCGTGGGTCGCAATCTCGATCGTGCGCTCGCCGTCTTGCAGGAATACCCGGCGGTATCCCGTAGCCGTCCCCTGAAAAAAACGCAGCCGGGCGTCCCCGATGGCTGACTGAATCATACTCCCGGGGGCATCGTCGATGGCGATCCCGAGCGCGAGGCGATATTGCAGGGCGGTAACCATCGGATCGCGCGATTCGATGTCAAGCCCCACCCAGAGAGGCGCACGCTCCTCGGGCAGCCACGGCGGCGGCGCGCCATACTCGACAATCCACGGCATCATGAGGTCAATCTGGGTGAGGCGCACGGCCACCGCCTCCCCCGCCGGCCCATGCACCCGCTCCACAATGGGAGGCCAATACCGAGCGCCCACGCGACGGCGCACGGCTAAAAACTGGTCCATGTCCGATATTCCCGCCACCACGCGGAAGATTCCTTCGCCCTCGCGCAAAAACCGAACCAGCGCGCGCCCCCAAGGGGACTTTCGGGCGGCATGCGGGTTGTCCACGGACACCCCCTCCAAGAATCCGGCCGCCAACGGCACCATGAGACGCTGGGTCCCAGGAAACAACCCGGGCACGGGGCGAGGCAGCCATCCCATATCCCGAAGGCGTTCGGCCAGCGTCTCCAGATCCTTGACAGCCAACGTGACGTGATCAATCCGCATCAGTACCACTCCCTGAATTCTTCGCCTATTCGTATGATACAGTGTTCTTAAAATCCGATATCATGAGATGGGAGGATTCCATGGACGAACAACAGTTGCGGCTCGACTATTGGGAAGATAATCGCACACGCCCTGAATTCCCCCTCTGGGTTATTTTCAAGTTCATTGGCCATGCACTCGACACCGCAGAGGGCGTCCCGTATCTGCGCCATGCCCAGCGGGAACTCCCGGCCGTCTTGAAGGATCTGGAGGCCCACCCCGCGATTGATCGACTGGCTGAGGAGCTTCGACTCTCTCCCCAGGAACTCAGGGCGAGCCTGTGGTATTGCGTCTGGCTTTTGGAGCATCAAGCACCGCCCGATGCTTGGCGGGATTGGAATCGGCGAGTCGACGAAGCGTGGAGCCAGCATGTGCTTGGCATTACCAATCAAAGGAGCAACGACGAATGACCCGTGAACAAAAAATGTACTGGGACATGGACGATCTTCTGATGCGGCTGAGGCGCGTGGAAGGACAAGTGCGCGGCGTGCAGTCCATGATACAGGCGGAAAAGTCCTGCCAAGCCATTTTGGTGCAGGTTGCGGCCATTGAAGGCGCCTTGAAGCAAGTGTCCCGCATTGTCAGCGCCTGCAGCGTGGCCGAGCGGGTATCGATGGCTTCGGAAAGCGGCAGTGGTCCGGAGGCCATTAAAGAGGCGCTCGAGGAGTTGATTCGCTTCGGCTAGCCCATTGGCTCGTGGCGAGCACCTCGAGGGTCACCACCCATCCCAGCGCGCTTTCGGAGGGCCCGCTGGCATTGGGCACGAAGTGTTGCCCGTCCTCGGTCGTGAGCACCACGGTCCTGAACACCTGTTGCTCCACCCGGGTCAAGCGATTGCCGGACATGTGGGCAAAGGCCTTCAAGTCGGCAACCAGCGCCTCGATGTCTGTGACCACGCGTACCTCATCCCCTGCCTCGCATGCCCTCACAGCGTTGACGACATCCACCAGGGGAAGCTGAGAAACAGCCCTTAAGCAGTGCAGAACCATGCGTTTCCGTCCTTTGCTGAAGACCCCCCGCGCCTCACGAATCCCTTCCCTGCTCACCGTATCACAAATGGCATGTCCGGGTTGCCTGTCTTGCTTCATCATTGATTTTCTTCCTCGAATCCCGCAGAATGAACCCGAGAACGATGGAACTAAGGAGGCCTTGCTTTGAAGGTTGATGTGGTCATTGAGATTCCCCAAGGCAGTCAAAACAAGTACGAAGTCGATCATGAAACCGGTCGCGTGCGGCTCGATCGCGTTTTGCACTCGCCCATGCATTATCCTGCCGAATACGGATTCATTGCCGATACCCTGGGCGAGGACGGCGATCCCATCGACGTCCTGGTGCTCGCCAGCTTCCCCACCTTCCCCGGCTGCATCATGAGCGCACGGATCCTGGGCATGTTGGAGATGTCTGACGAGAAAGGCATCGACACCAAGCTCTTGGGCGTGGCTGCGGACGACCCGCGCTTCAGTCATGTCAACACGTTGGATGACGTGAATCCCCACGTGCTGAAGGAGATTCCCCATTTCTTCGAAACATACAAGCAGTTGGAGAAGAAGGAGACGCACATTGGCGGCTGGAAGGGCCGGGACGAGGCGCTCAAGGTCCTAGAAGAGGCCCGTCAACGGTATCAACCGGGCCACTAAGGCGCCGCGCGAACAATGGGGATGATGAGCCGGGCGCTGACCGTCATATCCTGGCTCATCTTGTCCAAGTCCACCAGCACCGAGGCAATGTCGATAAATCGGGCGCCGTCTTCGGCCAGAAGGGCGCCCGCTGCCTGGATGAGGGCATGTCGCTCCTTATGACCCTCGTGAAGAATCCCTTCCAGTCGCAGCGCCGCTCTCTCATCCCGGGCCTGAATGAGGTACGCATAGCTCTTCAAGGCCTCGCCCATCAAGGACAATATCCGCGCCAGCCGCTCAGCCAAGACGGGCGGCAGCGCCCCCGAGGGCTGGCTCACATCGCGATCCAAGGTCACAAACAATGTCCGGGCGATGCCCCGGACTTGAATGACGGAATGGTCCAGCACCTCAACCGCTTGCCTGAGCCGTTCCAGCCTGCCGCGCGCGCTGCGGTGCCAGGGATTCCAGCGCAAGCCCGTCTCGGCCCGCTGAATCGCCCGCCGGGCGCGGTGAAGCCCCGATTCGATGGCCCTCGCCTGCCGAAGATGCCGGTTGGCTTCGTCCGGATCGAGACCGCCCACGAGGTCGATGTGAATGCCATCAAGGACGTCAGCCAGCCCTACGGCCAGGAGACGCAGCGCCTCGGCCGCGTCGGGCGTGAAGTCCGGCGGCCACAACAGGGCCGACACCAAAATGGCCACGGCGGCGCCCAATGCAGTGTCCAGTGCCCGATACCAGGCATAGCCCTTCACTTCCGATCCCACGGCGATCACCATGAGGGCGCTGATCGCCACCTGTGGAATGCCTTGCGGTCCCAGGCGCAGTCGGGTGGCCGCGGCCATGGCAATAAAGACCAAGACCGCCAGGGACCAGGCATGAAGTCCCAGCCAATGGGTGAATAAAATGGCCAGCAGGATACCGCCCACAACCCCCAGAATGCGCTGAACGCCTCGCGAAATGGATTCCGCAATCGTGGCCTGAGCCGAAAGAATGGCCGCCAGCGGGGCGAAATAGGGCCGGGCGGATCCCACCAGCCAAACCGCCGCTGCCCAGGCCAGCCCGGCCGCCAGAGCCGTCTTGACGACCTGCAGGCTGAGTCCCCACTCTTCCAAGGTATCCCACGGCAATTTGGGCAATCGTACCATGGGCTTAGCTTCCTAAAGGCCGCCGGGTTTTATACTGCGGCGGCCGGCGGCGTGGGGATGGAATCAGGGAATCGCTCTTGAATCGCTTCGCCAAGGTTCAGCAGCTGGCCATCGCCATCGCGGCGTCCCACCAATTGCAATCCCACTGGGAACCCGTTGTGAAGTCCCCATGGAATGGATAAGGCTGGCAGTCCCAGGAGGTTGAATGGATTGGTGTAGCGCGTCGCCACCGCCCGCACGTCCTCCGCGGCACCCGACGGCGCCGGGACTGTGACAGCGCTCAGACTCGGCGGCGCAATCGGCACTGCCGGAAGAATGATGGCGTCGTACTCCTTCAGCCACTCATCATAGCGCGCTGCCACCGCCTGGCGAAAGCGCAGCGCCGCCAGGTATTCCACGGCCAGGTGCGCCCCGCCGGCCGCCAGCCGCTCGGCGACGTCAGGCTGATATTGGTCGCGGCGCGCCTCCAGATCGCTCCAATGATAGCTCAACGCCTCGGATCCAATGATGATGGTCTGGGCCAGCCAAATGTTCTCAAGTTCCGGCAGCGGTCC
Organism: Bacillota bacterium; assembly: GCA_021820485.1. Taxonomy (GTDB): domain Bacteria; phylum Bacillota; class Sulfobacillia; order Sulfobacillales; family Sulfobacillaceae; genus Sulfobacillus_B. Next base: position 2,527 of record JAKADO010000040.1, on the reverse strand, counting down.
GCGAGACACCTCCGCCGACAAACTCTGCGCCACGGCTTCGATGGCGCGGGACACGTGCTCTTCAAGACCTGGCTCATAGCACGCCGTGTTGTCGGGCCAAAAGAGACGGACCTTCCGGCCGGACAGGGATCCTTCCCGCGGCCGCCCGGCCATCGCCTCGAAGAGAATCCGGACGTCAGCGACAGTGCGCGCCATTGGCCCCACATGATCCAGAGACCAGGACAGCGGCACCACCCCGGTTCGACTCACCGCGCCATACGTCGGCTTGAGGCCGGAAATCCCGCACCATGCGGATGGAATGCGCACGGAACCGCCCGTGTCGGTGCCCAAGGCGGCAGACATCAGGCCAGACGCCACGGCAACCGCCGATCCGCTGCTGGAACCCCCGGACATGCGGGTGGGATCATAGGGGTTGCCGACCGCGCCAAAATAGGAGCTGGCCCCGGTTGGGCCGTAAGCGAACTCGTGCAGGTTCAGCTTGCCGAGTCTGAGGTTGGCCCCTCTCGTACGCAATCGCTCAACGACCGGGGCGTCCTTGGTCGCGACAGCCCCCAACCGCAATCCGGAACCTGCCGTGGTGACTTCGCCGGCCGCATCAATCAAATCTTTCAAACCGACCAAAATGCCGTCAAGCTGGGAGAGAGGTTCTCCTTTCCGGTATCGCGCTTCAGACGCCCGAGCCTCCTCGAGCGCGCGGTCCGCATCAACGCTCACAAAAAGACGCGTGCGCGCCTGCCACGCGTCAAGGGCGTTCAGGCGCTCCCCCAACACCTCCACGGGGCTTAGTCGGCGCGTCACATAGGCCTCATGGAGCTCTAGAATGGTCATTGGCCACCCTCCCCCACGCCAATGCGAGGTTCCATGGCGCCAGGCACTTTGAGGCGCTCCAAGCGCCGACCGCGGTCCCGCCCTAGACGCTGCACAACGTCGATGCCCACGCGCTCCGCCAGCGACGCGGGATGCGACTTCCGAACAGCGCGCTCATAGACCGACGGCAGATTGGCGGGCAATTCCGCAATCATCGCCCAAAGCAGTCCCCGATGCTCGTTGGACAGCCGGACCTCTTTGCCCGCTTCCGCCTCCGTCACGTGGTAAAACAACAGCATGACGGATTGGTGGGCAAGCGGGGTGTAAAATGCCGCATCCACCAAGCGCTCAACCCGCACCGCGAGACCGGTCTCCTCTTGCCATTCCCGAACCAAGGCCTCCTCCGGGCTTTCCCCCGGTTCCACATGGCCGCCAGGCAGTTCCCACTCGTCCCGCTCGTTGCCGAGCAAGAGCACCCGCTCACCGCGCAAGAGAATGCCTTTGGCCGAAATTGGCCAACGTCTGTCCATGTCTATCCCCCCCCGCCTCTATCATACTCGAGTCGACGGGTCAAGGATGACGCGTTCGCCGCTCCCGCCATTCCCGAAACAAGGACCACATCAGTCCCAGCCCTAAAAGCATGAGCAGGAGCACGGGATCCGCAAAATGCCGAAACAGGGAGCCCGGCGGTGCTGTGCTTCCGGTCACTGCCACCGTATCCATCACGATGTGCGCTAAAATGGGCACCAGCATGTCGCCGGTCGCCAAGAGATAGAGCGTCCAGGGCAGGACGGTCAGCCCGATGACCAGCATCGTCCACCCACCCCACGCAGGAACATGCCACAACCCAAATACAAAGGCTGCCGCAACCGCCACCATGAGCCGCTCAAAGCTCGAGCGCGGCCGGACCAACTGCCAGACGGCGATGAGGCCGCCGAGGAGAATCAAGTTCTCGACCGGCAGCACGAGGGGAAATTGCCAGAGCAGGTGCTGCCCCTCGGGCCAACTGATTTGATGGATCTTCCCCGATTGCGGATTAAATCCCAGCAGCTTGTCGCCCAGGCTCCCCATCGCCAAACTGGCAATCACCAACAGAATGGTTTGCCAGACGGTGCTGTCGGTCCAATTCAGCGACCGCGCCACCGCTCGGATGAGCGGCCAGCTGAGGGCCACAAACAAGAGGCCTCCGTATCCATAGCCGACCGCGCTGGAATGGGCGGCGTGCCCCATGACCAACACCATCAGGCCGCCCACGATGGTCGCCAAGCCCATTCGCCACGTCGGCACCCGTCCGATGTAGCGCAAAAAGAGGGGATCCGGTGACGAAATGCCCGGCCACCGGATCCATCTTTGCCATTTCATTCATCCCTCGCCCCCCTATATGGATAAGCGAGGCTTGGCTTTCCTATGCCAAGATTGTCTCGATGCGGTCCAATGTTTCTTGGGAAAGCTTGACCTCGACCGCCTTCACATTTTCCTTGATTTGGTCGGGACGCGACGCCCCAATCAATGCACTGGAAATGGCCGGCTGCCGGAGCACCCATGCCAACGCCAACTGGCTCATGGTGATGCCTAGGTCATCAGCGACGCCCAACAACTGCTCGACCTTCTCCAGCCGCTCCTCGTTGAGGATGCGCTGCAACGACCCGTTGATGCGGGTCTCGCTGGCGCGCGAACCTTCGGGAATGGGCTGGCCCTTGCGGTACTTGCCGGTGAGCAA
>JAKADO010000122.1 GCA_021820485.1 Bacillota bacterium | reverse complement strand
GTATTCCCTTGTTCAATTAAACATGACCCTTCCGCCCACCGGTTATAGCCCATCTCCAAATGAATCGGACGGATTTCATCCTGTTTGCGTCCATCGGGCCTCACGCGTCCATCCTCCTTTGTGCTACGTCGCTAGTGTCTCTCATCCTGACCGCTGTATCCGTACGATATGTAAAAAACTCCCAACATGTCGTCGGGAGTCAAATTTTGGTGGAGGCGGGGACGTGCTGCCCGTCCCGTCCGAAGACACGTTATACCAGACTTCTACGAGCGTAGCTTCGGAATTAATCTCGCCGAATGCCTACCGTCCGAAGCGCGGCAACCATTGGCCAGCCCTTAGTTTCCCAGTTTCAGTCGGGCGCCTGAAACGGTATCCTGCCTAGTTTACGTGATCGAATTGAGGACAGGCACTGAATTCGGTCACGTTAGCTGAATTAAGCAGCTAAAGCGTATTCGAAAGAATCGTTAGATTCGTTGGCAGTTAATTGTTTCCTGCGGTTTAACGAGTCACAGAGCTCGGCTCGCTATCCGGCACCCCGTCCATCCCCGTCGAATCTAGTTCGCCCCCAACGTTCTTTACCGTGTGCGTTCCTTCATCACGCGGTCAATATGGCGCTGTGCTTCGCGCTCATGGAGAGACTGCCGCTTGTCATACTGCTTCTTTCCCCTGGCAACAGCTAATGATAGCTTAGCGCGGCCATGTTTGTCAAAGTATAATCGCAATGGCACCAGCGTCATGCCATCCTGCTTGACTTTCGCCTGCAGCTCACGGATTTCCTTTTTGTGCAGCAACAATTTACGGTCGCGATAGGGATCGTGGTTCCAGCGATTGCCTTTCTCGTATGGTGCCACATGGCAATTCATTAAAAACACTTCGCCATTGACGACACGAGCATAACTGTCGCGTAAATTGACACGGCCTAAGCGCATCGACTTCACTTCCGTTCCCGTTAAGGAAAGGCCAGCTTCGACCACTTCATCAATAAAATAATCGTGCCGTGCCTTGCGGTTTTCCGCGATGGGCTTTTCCTCGCGCGCCATACGATCACCTCGCTCCCGTCCGCCATTCTCGCATGGACGCCTCAAAATATCAATGCGCATCTTCTAAACCCCGCCCCTCCTACATAATTCGTAAGAGAGGTGAGTGTGATGCGCGTCATTTGGTGGCGAATCTCCCGGCCCGAGACCACCGAAGGAGTCGAGATGATGGGAGAGACTCTCAATATTCATTTGCCCGAAGATTGGTCCCCGGTTCAGGTGCTCCAGAACGGCGAGCAAACGATTGATCGCGATTGGCTGAACCGACTGCTCAAGTGGAGTGACGGCCCCGGCTCGGATACCCGGTAGCCTGCGCCCTCACCGGCTTTACCGTATAGGTGTCGGCATCAGGCAGCACAATCACTGTGGACTGGTAGCCCGCCGGCAAAAACCCCCGCCAGGCACCCCCCGCCTTTTCCAGCAATAGGGCGGGGCGCGGCCCCTGGCCCAAGATCACGAGTTCCCGACCGCGCTGGGCCAACCACCAATGTCCGGAGACCTGTTCCAGCCGATGCCACGGCACGGTAACTGGCCGCTGCCACGGACCACGCCGTCGCGTCCACAAGGGCGCATCGCGTCGTCCTACCAAATAGAGACGGTTGGTTCCAAAGGACAAGGCCAGCGTCAGTTCCGGCGCCATCCCTGCTGTTGAGCCATGCACTATGCTCATCGTCATCACCTACTACCATAACGCCGCCATGCAGCGTTAGGTCACCGCCGGCGCCGCGTTCTGGAGGGGGATCGGTTCGTTTTTTTGCTGCGCGACGCGCCAGACGGGCTGGACGGCATCAGAAGCCGGAAGTCGATACGCCGCAACGCAACGTCCACGGCCGCCACCACCACGTCCACTTCCTGCCCCAACTGAAAGGTCCGTCCGGTTCGCTCTCCCGTCAGCCGATAGTGGACGGAATCAAACGTCCAATAGTCCGGCGGCAAGTCCTCAAGCCGCACCAATCCTTCAATCAAATTGGGCAACTCGACGAAGATGCCAAAGTTGGTGACTCCCGAAATGACCGCGTGGTACTCCTCCCCCAGCCGATCGCGCATGTATTCGGCTTCCTTCATCTGCACCGAGTCCCGCTCAGCATCCATGGCCTCGCGTTCCCGGGAGGAACTGGATTCTCCCACGTCGGCCACCAATTGCTCAAGCCGCACTCGCTCGTCGTCGCTTAACTGCCGCCCCAGATACTGCGTGAGTACACGATGCACCCAGAGGTCCGGATACCGACGAATGGGGGACGTAAAATGAGTGTATTCACTGGAAGCCAGTCCGAAGTGGCCGGTGTTGACAGGACCATAGCGCGCCTGCTTCATGGAGCGCAAAAGCGCGCTATTGATGACCCGCTCCTCTGGCCGTCCCTTCACCTCATTCAACAGGCTTTGCAGGGACTTCGGCGTTACGGGCTTCGGCAGCCGATAGCCGAGCGCTCCAATCAATTCACGAAACTGATCCATCTTGTCATCGCCCGGCTCATCATGCACACGGAACAATCCCGGCAAATGATGCCGGATGAGCTCCCCCGCCACCGCCTCGTTAGCCAAGAGCATCAGCTCTTCAATGACGGACTCCGCAAGGCCCCGCGACCGCTGCACGATGTCCACCGGATGGCCGGCGTCGTCCAAAATGACCTTCGCTTCGGGCAGGTCAAAGTCTACCGCTCCGCGCTGCACCCGCAGATGATACAAGAGATTTCTCACCTCGGCCGCCGCGGCCAGAAACGAAGCCAGGTCGCGGTCCACCGCCAGTGTCCCGTTTAGGACGCGGTTCACCTCGTCATAAGTTAGCCGATGGCGGCTTTCAATGACAGATCGGGTCACCCGCACCCCGGTTCGGTGTCCCCGGGCGTCCAAGTCGATCCAAGCGGTGACCGTGAGCCGCGGCACATGCGGATTGAGGCTGGCAATGCCGTTTGAGAGCCGCTCTGGAAGCATGGGGATCACCCGATCCACCAAGTAGACGCTCGTGCCCCGATTGCGCGCCTCCAAATCCAGCATTGATCCCTCTGGGACGTAGTGGCTCACATCGGCAATATGCACGCCCACCCGAAAGCCATCTCCCCGGCGCTCCACGGAAATGGCGTCGTCCAAGTCCTTGGCGTCACTGCCGTCGATGGTGACAATCAAGCGATCGCGGAGATCCTCACGGCCTGCCAAATCCGAATCGCGAACCCCATCCGGCAAAGCGTCAGCCTCCCGGACCACCTCCGCCGGAAAGTGCGGATGCAGATGGCGCTCGACCATGAGCGCCCGAACATCTACCCCAGGATCGTTGGACTCACCAAGAATTTCCTCGACCTCGCCGCGCACGGGCCGCTTAGGGTCGAGGGGCCAATCCGTGATCCGGCATGTCACAATGAGGCCCGTGCGCCAGCCCGATTTCTCCGGGGCCCGCCCAATCATCACCAGGGGCCTCCGCATGTCGCGAGGTATCACCCGCCAACCCCCTCCGCGGGCGTGATCCAACCGCCCCACCAGATGGGTATGAGCGCGCGCCACCACGTCCATGATGCGCCCTTCCGGACCTGGGCTATTGGGCACGCGGCGCATCCAGACCAAGACCCGATCGTCGTGGGTAGCGCTCAAGAGGTATCGCTGCGGCACAAACACATCATCCCCCGGATGTTCGGGGCTGACGACGAAGCCAAATCCGCGCGGGTTGACCCTCAGCACGCCCTCACGCGTCTCCACGCTGATGCGGCCTTCAAAGTCGCGCGTGAGCCAACCTTCATGTCGGTACTCAGCGAAGGCGCGGTACAGAGCCTTGCTCGGCTTTTGGTCGCCCGCCAACCGTGCCACCACTTTCCCCTCCGGGAGGGGTGGCTCGCGATACAGAAGGGCAAAAATCTTCTCCAAAAAATTTTCGGGTTGTGCTCGTTTCTGTTTGGCCAATCGGTTTCTCCTCACTCAAGAAATAAACAACAAAACCTCCAGCCAAGCCCCACAGGGGTGACTAGAGGCCTTTTTCCTCAAAGCAGGGGTTAGAACCATGCCTACCAGAATCGCGCCAATAGCAAGGTCACAACAGCGAAAACAATCGCCAATACCACCGTTACGCGGGACAGCAATTCGTCGACTCCCTGCTTCTTACCCCCATATCCGTTAGGTTGGCTAAACCCTCCGCCGAACGCGCCGGACATGCCTGGAGTATACCCACTTTGCAGCAATATGGAAGCCATCAAGGCTAATCCAAAAACAATCTCGCCCACAATAAGGGCCGTGCTCACAATCATCCCAGCCTTCCTACACGCCTGTCAGAAAAATGTCTCCTCATTATAGCACAGATGGCGGCCTAGCCGTCTAGGAAGCCGGAAACCGCAGCCGAGACAACAGCGAGGGAAGCTGCCGCAAGATGGAAGGCAGCTTCCCCCATGGAAACCCAGTTGGCGCTATCGCCCCGCCTCGATGTCGGCCATGGTGTGGCCCCGGGTCTCGCGGCCCAGCCAAGCGACCACCACCGCCACGATTAACAGCACCACGGTAAACATCCAAAAGACGCTCGACACGCTTGAATGTCCGGCCAAGAGAATCCCCACCACCAGCGGTCCGACGATGCCCCCGATGCGGCCAACGCCCATGGCCCAGCCCGATCCGGTGCCGCGCGCCATAGTGGGATACTGTTCCGAAGTAAAGGCATAGGTGGTGCCCCATGCGCCCAGATTGAAGAAACCCAGCAACGAGCCAAACACCAACACCGCGGCGACGCCGTGCGCGTGCCCGAAGAGCGTAGCGAACACCGCTGTCAGGATCACGTAGATCACCAGAATGGGCTTGCGGCCCACTTTCTCCACCAGCCATGCCGCCGAAAAGTAGCCGGGCAACTGCATGACGGTGACCACCAGCGTGTAGCCGAAGGAGTTCACCAACGAATAGCCATGGGAAACCAACACCGAAGGAAGCCATAAAAACATGCCATAATAGGCGAAGTTCATGCCCAGCCACAGCACCCACAGCATCACCGTGCGACGCCGAAATTGCCCATTGAACAAGATTCCCAGCCGCGGCCGGGTCACGCTGGACGGCACCACTGCGCTGGTCGCGGCAATCTCACGCCCTGCGGCCAGACTCATCACCTGACGCGCCTCATCCGACCGTCCTGTGCGCATCAAATAGCGCGGTGATTCGGGGATGCCGCGGCGCAGATAGAGCACATAGAGCGCCGGTATGGCGCCGATGAAGAAGGCCACGCGCCACCCCCATGCCGGGATGACCAAAAACGCCACAATGGCGGCAATCAGCCAACCCACCGCCCAGAAGCTCTCCAGAAGCACGATGCCCCGCCCTCGCATTCGATGGGGTAGAAATTCGGTCACCATGGTGGTGGTCACCGGCAGTTCCCCGCCCAATCCAACGCCCACCAAGAACCGGCACAAGAGGAGCATCCACAGCGCGATCGACAGGCCCGAAACCCCTGTTGCGACGCTGTAGATCAGAAGCGTCAACATAAACAGTTGGCGGCGGCCAAAGCGATCCGCCAGCGATCCCGCGACGGCCGCGCCGATAGCCATGCCCACCAGGTTGATGCTGCCCACCACGCCAATCCAAAACGCATTGAGACTCCAAGCGTGAATCAACGCAGCCATGACAAAAGACACAATACCGACGTCCATCGAGTCAAACAATGTCCCGAGGCCCGCGACCGTAATCAATCGATAGTGAAAACGGCTCAACCCTCCTCGGTCGAAATCCTGCTCGCCAGTCATCTCTCACCCTCCCTTGGTGATGATGCTCATGATATGAAGAACCCGGGAAAGGGTGAGAAACAGAGAAAAAAAGACCCGCGAGCAACGGAGGTCTCTCACCATATGCGCTTAGGACGTAGTTTTCAGCCACCAGGCTTTGAGGTTCGGATTGCCTCGGTCTTCCTGCATCCGCTTTTCCAATGCCTCGGCCGTGGACGGGGCCGGGTATACAGCGGGTTCGCCAGGCGTCCAATTGACCGGCGTGGACAGCTTCTCACGTTGATGGAATATCAGCCCATCGATGACGGGGATCAGTTCCGGTACGCTGCGTCCCAGGGAGAGCGGATAGTAAATCGTGGCCAGCACAATCCCTTGGTCATCAATGAAGAAGACGCTGCGCACCGTGTTGGTGGTGCTGTCTCGCGGGTGGATCATCCCATACAACTGGCTAACCTCCATCTTGACGTCGGCAATGACCGGGAAGGGAATATGGATGCCCAGTTCCTTTTCAATGTAATAGGTCCACGCCACGTGTGACGGTAGAGAATCCACCGAGAGCCCAATCAACTGCACATGGCGCTTCTCGAACTCCTCGTAGGCTTGGGCAAAGGCTATAAACTCGGTGGTACACACCGGTGTGAAATCTGCCGGGTGCGAAAACAGCATGACCCACTTGCCGCGAAAGTTTGACAGCCGGATCGGCCGTGCGTGGCATTCGCCTCAAAATCGGGCGCCGGAATGAAAGCCG
>JAKADO010000039.1 GCA_021820485.1 Bacillota bacterium | reverse complement strand
CATTTTGCACGCGGATCACATATATAGGCTGATATCGACCAGCCCCAAGGAGGTCCATCAAACCATGCAGGACATGAACACACGCGTTTTTGCCAGCCAAGGAATGGTGGTAGAGATAGCCAGCATCGTCTGGATGGCCATCGAGGCGGCCGTCGGCGTCGGCACTGGTGTAGCCGCACATTCTCTCGCACTCACCACATTTGGTGCAGACAGCGTCGTTGAGCTCGTGGCTGGCGGGGTGCTCTTGTGGCGATTGCAGGTGGAAGTGTCCGGCCGGGCAACGGCCGGGAGATTAGAGGCGGCCGAGCGACGGGCCAATGCTGTGGTCGGCGCAGCGCTCCTCGTATTGGCGCTTTACATCCTTGTTACTGCGGGCCTTGACATAATTTTTCGCGTCGCTGCCCTGCCCTCGAACTGGGGACTGGCGCTGGCCGTGGCCTCCGGCATCATCATGCCGCTTTTGGCGTCTCTCAAGATCCGCATCGGCGGCCGGATGTGCAGTCACGCCCTGCAGTCGGACGGGGCCTGCAGTAAGGTATGCGCCTACATGGCCTGGACCCTCATCGCCGGCCTGCTGTTGAACCGCTTGGTGGATGCGTGGTGGCTGAACGGAGTCGTGGCGCTGCCGCTCCTCTATTTTGTCATCACGGAAGGATGGGAGGCCGTCCAAGAATCCCGGCGCCCGACATAGAATGGCGGCGAAGGAGCCCTTTTTAGCTCACTTCGCCGCCTTGGGATGCCAGGGTGGTTCAGGCTACCTCGTCGCTCGCTGGGGATGATCCGTCCGGGGTCAACTGATACCGATCCGCCTCTGCACGAAGCGCGCTGGCCGCCTCGGTCAAGGGCCGGGATTGCTCCGCCACGGAGGCTGAGAGCCCCGCGACCTCGCGGGTGTGTTCGGCCACGAAGTCCAAGGCGCTCGAGGTCTCTTCAAAGTTGGCTGCCATCTCCTCCACGGTGGCCGAAACTTCGGCCGTCGCCGCTGCCAGATCGCGGGCCGCATTTTGATTGACCTGCGCCTTCTCTTGAATCATGGAGGCCCCTTGACGCATTTCTACGCTTTGTTGAAGCACCAGCGCCATCGAATGCTCCAAATCGGTGCTGTGCGCCATCACCGCTGCCAGCGTCGATCCCATCGCGTCCATCGCCTTTTGCGTTTCCGACGCCAACGCCAGTCCATTGGCGGTCAGGGTCTGGCCTTCCTCAACGGCGGTGACCGCGTGCATCACGTCTTGCTGAATGGAGGTGACCAGCCCGCGAATGTTCTGGGCCTCTTGGGCTGACTGCTCCGCCAGGCGGCGCACCTCCTCCGCCACCACGGCAAATCCTTGCCCGGCCGTTCCAGCGCGGGCCGCTTCAATCGCGGCATTCAACGCCAGCAAGTTGGTTTGCTCGGCAATGTTGGTAATGGCCTCCACGATATGGTCAATCGCCTGCGAACGGTCGGCCAGCTCCTTCATGGATACGGTGACTCCCGCAATGGTATTGGCCATCTTCTTGATGGTGTCGAGCGTTTTGTCAACTTCCGCTCGGCCGCTTTGGTTGGCTTGCTGCGCCTCCTGGCTGACACGACTCAAGGTGTTGGTCGCCTGCTGCATGGCTTGATGGGCTTCATCCAAGGCACGGAGCGCAGTCATGCTCTGATTGACCGCGGCTGTCTGGGCCTCCGCGCTTTCGGCGACCCGGCCGCCCGCTTCACTGACTTCCTGAATGCGCTCCGCCACCGATTGCAACCCCTGAGCCGATTGGGTTGTCGCCACCGCCGTCTGGGCCACGGTTTCAGCAATTTGATGCGAGGCCTGGCCAGTCTTCTCGGCGGCCGACTCCACAGTGCGGGACTGCGCATGCACGGAATAACTGACCCGCTGAATTTCCTTCAGGAGGTTTTGAAGCTGCTTTTGCATGATGGCCACCGCATTGCCCAGATCATCCTCGGGCCCAGCGATGGCGACGCGGCGCGTCAAGTCGCCTTGGCCAATGGCCTGCGCCACCTGGGACAATTGCGTGAGATACTGCATCAAGTCCCGAAAGGCGGCGGCCAGTTGGCCGGTCTCGTCCTCAAGGGTTGGCGGCACCGCCAAGGAGGTCTTCCCCTCGGCCAGACCTTGGGCGACGGCGGTCAGCTTTCGCAAAGGCTGGGCAATGCCCCGCCACTGCATGACCAGCGCCACAACGGCGACTATCATGGTAATGAGCCAAGCAGCCAGCATCTCATCCCGGGTTCCATGCAATCGCGACGCTACATAGGTCATGCGGGTCTGCACGCCGCTCGCGCCCACGGTGGCTACTTGCGCCAAGGCCGCATTCATAGCCTCTGTCGCGGGCGAGTTGGCCACGGTCTGCCAGTAGATGGCCTTCGGCACGTTGCCAGCCACAATGGCCTGGTGCGTCAACAGTATGTAATGGTCGTAGCCGGTCCATGCCTGCTCCAGCCGGTGGACCGCGGCGGCGTCGAATCCGGTGTTGCTAAGCGCCTGAAACTCCGCCAAAAGGCTGGATTGAATGCCCTGAACCTTGGTCCACTTCTTGGCCACCAAGGCGGCATTGTGCTGGGAGGCCTCCAGGAGGTAGGCGTTCATGACCCCGTCGAGGTGGTTGAAGGTGGCGGCGGTTTGGCTAGTGGCCAGCAAGAACGGCACCGCCCGCCGATCCACCGTCGTGACTTGCTGGTTGGCTTGGTGGGTGCGCCACATCATCAACGAATCGGACACCCCCAGCAACAGCAGGATGACAAACATCGTGACCGCCAATTTGGCGCTGATCGATAATCGTGACCACATCTATACCGCATCTCCTCTATCATTGATGGCCGGCGGCCGGTTGCTTTAAAGAACGATGACGCTCCTGGGCCGGTGGACCCACGGTTTCCCAGGAACTGGGCCGGCTCCACAAAAACCCCTGTCCCGCGTCAACTCCGATTGCGCGGGCCTTGTCCCGCTCCGCCTCGGTTTCAATGCCCTCAGCCACCACCCGGATATTTCGGGCGTGCGCCCACTCGACCAAGGATTTGAGCAAGTCGACCACCCCTTCGTCCTTGGGCAGCCGCCCGACCAGTGAGCGGTCCAGCTTAATCCACGACCAAGGCCACACAGTGAGGCGCCAAGCGTCGGCATCTCCGACGCCAAAATCATCCATGACCCAAGGGCCCGACGTCATGCCAACGGCGTGGCGGGCACGCTCCGTCAAGCGGCGATCGCCCCTCTCCGCCAATTCCCAAGCAACCGGCACTTCGGGAAATCGATTCCAAAAAGCCCGCTGAACGCTGCGAAAGTCGCCTTCTATCAATGTGCTGGGATGCACGTTCACGAAGAGCTGGCAGTCGGATGGCCAATCAATCTGGCTCAGGGTGGACTGAATAGCCGAGAGGCAGGCCAAATCGGCCGCCACGATCTGCCCGACCCGATCGGCTAGCCGAAAGAATTCGACAGGCGCCCACGGCGCACCATTTCGGGAAGGCCGGGCCAGCGCCTCGAATCCGAGGCATTCCTCCGATGCCAATTCCACAATGGGCTGAAACACAATCTCAATGTCGGTCCCATCGAGAACGGAGGAATCCCAGGTCTGATCGGCGGGGCTGGAGGATACATCGTCGACGGTGGCCCAGTATCCCACTACCTGACCTCCCTGCTTGACTGGAACAATGGTTTCCGCCATCCACCGGGGATCCCCGGCCCCCGGCTTCTCCACGAGTCCACGCCAAGCATGGCCGCGGGCGAGCTGGTCGCGCAGGCGCGCGTACAAGGCATCGGCCTGGCGAGCCGCGGGGCGATCGGGGAGCGAGGGCTTAAGGGGGGACTCCGTTCCTGATACCGAGGCATAGGCCGCGTTGCGATAGAGAACGTCGCCGTGGGCGTTGGTCAGGACCGCCGGCTTGTCCCAGTCCCCCCAGAGGCTTTGCACCGCGCCCGCAAGCCACCCCAGCGCGGCGCTCGCGGCACGCCCATCTGCGGGCGGCGCGTCCGGGTCAACTCCTGCCATCTGGACTTGGTTTTTTCCGAGACGCTTGGCGCGCAGCAGCGCCTGGTCGGCCAAGTCGGCCGTCTCCGCCGCCAGCCGCCCTACCGCATACCCCATGGATACGCCCATGTTGATGCGTCCGCTATCGAGCCCATACCCATCTTCCGTGACGGCCCGGTGCATGCGCCGCAGGATGGGCGGCGCCGAGGCGGCGTCCAATCCGGGAATCCAGATTTGAAATTCGTCTCCCCCCCAGCGCACCACCCGCGCGTTGGAGGGGGCGACATGCTGGATGCGCGTCGAAAATTGCTTCAGAATGGTGTCGCCGGCGCCATGCCCGTAGGTATCGTTGACCCACTTGAAATCATCCAAGTCGGCAGCCACCACGGTCCCTTCCGGCTGGCGCCCTTCCGGCCATTGGGCGTACCAATCCGCCCACCCATACCGAGTCAAGGCGCCGGTCAGGGCATCATAGAAGGCTTGCTGCTCTCGCTGTTCCACCAACGCGCGATGGCGCTTGTGGTACCAAATGAAAACATAGAGCCAGAGGCCGGCCACGAGGCTGGTCAATCCATCGCGAAGCGGGTCAAAGCTGTACGCGAGACTGGCCATGGCTCCCACCAACACACCGGCAAATCCCAGAAAAAGAGACCACCGGCGGCGCGAGACCGTCACGGTGGCCACCGCCACCACCCAGACTAAGTCCCAAAGACGGCTGCCCACGCTGCTGACGTCATGGGGCGTGAATACGGCCGCCAATGCAAGGATGACGTTGCCCAAGAGTCTTGCCAGCGGCGACGCCTCGTCCTCCAAGATGTTTAGAATCGCGACCAGCGCAAGCCAAATGCCGAGCGGAACGTGAATGATGCGGAAGGTGTCCAAGGCGGCCAGCGCCGCCACCGGCATGGCGTATTGCCCAATCACCAGCCCTGAACTGGTGCGGGACAATGATGCCAAGAAGGCTCCCTGCCACAGGGAGATAATCACACTCGCCAAGACGCTCCCGATCGCCATCGCGTCGATGGCTCGCAACCACAGCAACCAAATCCCTCCCGAAAAGAAGACACCCGAAATCTCCCGCGCCAACCGTTGGGGTCACGAGAAACCTGTCAATAAATCGCCTTTGCATTGGTGTCTCATTGTCGGAATTGGTAATGGAAAACATTGATAATCCTTTGGCAGTATGCCATTAGCGTAACGGGATGACGAGTCCCTGCCGATAGGCCAAATGGTCCATCTTTTGGGGGCCTTTCAGCCTACGGACTGGCGCATGCCAGTCTTTTCCCTCCGAGATTGGAGGGGAGCCGCCACCGACATAATTTTCATGATCTGGGGAAATCATGTTCGTATGATGAGACCAACGATCGAGAGCTTGTTTCACGTGGGGTGGCATTCGTGATTTGTCCCGCTTGCGGCCGTTTGAACCAAGAGAAGTCGCGGTATTGCCGGTTCTGCGGTGCCGCCATGAGCCATCGGGAGCGGCGGCGCATGCGCTGGGGGCGTTTGGCGCTTTTGGCGTCTTTCGCGGTTGGGGCGGCCAGCATCGCCCTGGTCGGACGCATTGTGCTCGAGGCCACGGCGCACATGCCCTCGGTGACCAATCTGGTCACGGCCATGGATCGCTCACCGAGTTCCCTAGTCTACGACAGCACTGGCAAGGTGGTGGCGCGCCTGGGAGCGCCGCACCACCATCTCACCCCGATTCAAGACATCTCGCCGTGGATGCAGAAATCCATGGTGGCCATTGAGGACCACAACTTCTACCACAATCCGGGCTTTGACCTGCGCTCCATCCTGCGCGCCGCCTATGTTGACCTGGTGCATCGCGCGCCGGTGGAGGGGGCCAGCACCATCACCGAACAACTGGCGAAGCAACTCTATCTCAGTGATCAGAAGTCCTTGGTCCGCAAGGTGCAGGAATTTCTCCTCGGACTGCAGTTGGCGCACCGGTACACCAAGCCGGAGATTCTGGACTTTTACCTCAACGAAGCCTATTTCGGCCAGGGGGCAGACGGCATCCAGCAGGCTGCGCACGTCTATTTTGATACGACGCCCCAAAAGTTGACCTTGGCCCAAGCCACCATGCTAGCCGGCCTCCCCCAGGCCCCCTCCCTCTACGATCCCTTGGTCAACCCGCGGCTGGCGCGCGAGCGTCAGGCGCAGGTGGTGGACGCCATGGTGCGGTACGGGGACATCAGCGTCCAGGAAGGGCGCGCCGTGATGGCGGCGCCGATGCGCTTCCACCCAGAGCCTCCGTCGGTGCAACAAAACGGCTATCCCGATCCCTGGTACGTCGATCAAGTGGTGAATCAACTGCAGGCCCAAGGCTTCACCATGAACCAAATCCTGGACGGCGGGCTCCACATCTATACCGCGCTGCGGCCCCAGGTATACCGCATTGCCCAGACCGCGGTCGATCAATGGATGAATAAAAACTTCGGCCCCGCCAAGCATGCCTATCCGCACCATCAAGCGGCCGTCGTGGTGGAAAATCCCCACAACGGCCACGTATGGGCCATCATTGGGGGCCGCAAGCATTTCGCGTTCCGCCAGGACAACCTGGCTATCAACGCCTCGCGGTCCACCGGTTCTGCCATCAAGCCGCTCTTGGACTATGCTCCGGCCCTTGCCAAAGGCTACACCCAAATGTCCGTGCTGCAGGACGTCCCGCTGTTCAAGAATGTGGCGCACCAATCCTGGTGGCCTGCCAACGACGACTACATTTATCGCGGGTACCTTGACCTCCGGGATGCCTTGGCCATCTCGGACAATGACATTGCCGTGCACCTTCTCGACCGGATTGGCTTAGGCTACGCCAGCCAATTTCTGAAGAACCGGTTTGGCATTGCCATTCCCCCAGGACAAGCCGGATTCGGAGTCGCCTTGGGCGTCGACACCAACCTCTTGAGCCTCACCCAGGGCTATGCAGCCATCGATAACGGCGGCACGCGTCTCGGTCCCGTCTTCGTCACGCGGGTCGTCTCCCATGGGAAGACCGTATTCACCGCGCGTCCCATTCGCCACCGCGCCATGTCTCAAGACAATGCCGCCATCTTGACGCAAATGATGGAGCGGGTGCTCACCCCCACGGCGCTTCCCAGCATCGGCCCCAACGCCTACACCACCGGATATCAGTTGGGCATCGGCCGGCCGGCGGCTGGAAAGAGCGGCACCAACAACCAGGAAGCCGACGCGTGGTTTATGGGCTATGAACCGCAAATGGTGGTGGGTGTCTGGGAAGGCAACCGCACGGGCGAAGTGGCTCAGCCCTATACCATAGCCGGCAACGGACCCGCCTATGGGGCAGTCGCCGCCGGCCCCATTTGGCGCCAAATCATGACCTCGGTCAATAGGACGCTGAATCTTCCAACAGAGCCATTTCCCCGTCCCCCGGGCTTGGTCTACGTACCGCGCGTCAGCATCACCTCCGGACTCTTGCCGAGTCGCTATACGCCGAAGAATGAAATTCAAGGCGCCTGGTTTGTCAAAGGCACGGTGCCGACCAGAAAGGACAACACCTGGTATCCGGTGCGCGTTCCCGCCAGCAACCCCAATACCGTCTGGCATCCGGGATGCGGCCCCTATGTCACCATGGTGGCGCTCCGACGCGAGTCCGACTGGCATTCGGGCGTTCCCCGTCCATCCGACGCGAGCCAATGGGCGCCAACCCGTTCGTGCCAAGCTTCGACCCCGAAGAAGCCGCATCGTGCCCCCCATCACCGGAACTCGTGATTTCCTTTTTTTCCATAAATATCCTGGCGTAACCATTTCTTGACAATGGGGTGGTCTGTTGGACGAAGAACGACCACCACCAAGCACACGCCGGCGCCAAGCCGGTGAAAACACTCCCGATACCCGGCGAACCCCAATAGAAGAGACTTCGGCCGGGAGGATCCAAACTTATTCCTCAAAGACTCTAAATCTGTCATCGGATTCCTCCTTCAGCCAACCGCTGCGCCGCGCTGGACAAGGCGAGGGGCAGCGTGGCCAAAGGCGAAGCTTCGCCGATAAAGACCAGCGGCTCGTCGGGGTGGCAGCAGAGAGGGATGACGCGGATCCGGCTCGATGACGCTCCGGTGGACGTGGGGATATATCTCGAATTCCTCATGGTTAGGCTCATGGGGCCACGAAACCTCCTTCCAACGCCGCTCAAAATTTGACCCACTGGCGCCAACGACATTTGACCCCCCGAATGAATCCCCGGAGTCCGGGAAGCCCACACACCGATCCCACCGCACCTGCATCGGACCCGAAATGTCCAAAAACGGCATGGATTCGCCTCCTGGAGCTGGTGTCGCAAATGCACCATCGGATCCTGCTTGAACCATCTCCGGCACCACAGCACGCAAGTGTTTTCGGGCCCCGATGGGGGCGACACGCAGTCTTTTCGGAATCTTAATCAGGCTCTCATAAAATCTTAACAACTCTTCGCTAGGATAAAGAAACAGAAGCCCTGTCTCTTAATGTGACAGCCATCGCTGTCTTCGCCGAACGCCCGATCTCGACGTGGGAGGCATCGTATTGAATCGAACAATTCTCCTAGTGGATGATGAACCATCGATTCTCGAGCTTTTGCAGTTCCATGTGGAGCGCGAAGGATTTCGCGTGTTAACCTCTCAAAATGGCGAAAACGCCTTGGTGCGTATCCAAGAGGACCGTCCCGACTTGATTGTGCTGGACTTCATGCTGCCGGGCGTCTCGGGCTTGGATGTCCTGCGCCACATTCGGCAGGCGGGAGACATCCCGGTGATTATGCTCACCGCCCGCAAAGAGGAAATCGACCGAGTCCTGGGATTGGAACTCGGTGCCGATGACTATGTCACCAAACCCTTTTCGATGCGGGAGCTCATCGCCCGCATCAAAGCCCTGCTGCGCCGCCGTGAGGCGCTTGTGCCCCAGCCATCACCCGAAATCCATCGCGAAGGCTTGGTCATTCGCCCGGAAGAGCATACGGCCGCGCTTGACGGCACTCCCATTCACGTCACGCTGACCGAGTTTGAAATCCTGTCGCTCCTCATGCAAAATCCCGGCCGTGTCTTTTCCCGCGATGACTTGCTCCGCATCATTTGGGGCTATGACTTCTCCGGCGACGCGCGCACCATCAACGTCCACATTAGAAATCTTCGCGAAAAGCTGGCCAGCGCGGGAAGCCTCATTGAAACCGTCCGCGGCGTCGGTTACCGGTTTCGCGCGCATGGCAACCCACGTGTCGAAGGCTGATCCCGCCTGAGTGCCCTGGCATCAAAATTTGTCATCCCTCATACGCTTTACGGATCCATGACCCGAGCGAGGGGGGTGAGAACGTGATCCGCATGTTGACGGCCTGGCTGGCCGCCGTCTTGCTGGTGGCCTTCTTGTACCTGGGCGCAACCGCCCTCTGGTTCAACCGCCCGTCGCCGCTCATTCTGGGCATGCCACCCCTGGTATTTTGGTTTTTGGTCGTGCCGATTGTCACTCCACTGGTTCTAGGCACCTTATACCTCTTCGACCGTCGGTACAATCCGCAGCAGGATTATTTCACCGACGCCTCGGGCTAAAGGGCGCGAACACGAGAGGAGGGAATAATGAGCGAAGGAGTCATCATACTGTTGATTGCCCTCGCGGCAGTCATTGTCATGACAATTGGCGGCATTCTTTATGGCCGGCGCCATTCCCGCACATTGGACGGCTGGCTGGTCAATTCCCGTCTCATGGGCCCGTTTTTGGTGTGGTTTCTTTTAGGTACGGAGATTTACACAGCCTTTACCTTCCAGGGACTCGCGGGTTACGCCTACGTCAACGGCGCCGCAGCCTACTACAATGTTGCCCTGAACGACGTCGCCTATGCCCTGGGCTTCTTTTTGCTGCCCGCCTTTTGGCTGCTCGGCCGGCGCTTCAGCCATGTCACCCAGAGCGACTTCGTCGCCAGCCGCTATCAAAGCCGCGGGCTCGGCATCTTTGTGGCCTTGGCGACTGCGCTCATCATGATTGGCTACATCGACCTCAACATCGAAGGGCTGGGCGCGGTGGTTCACGTGATCAGCGGCGGAAGCATCGCGGGCATTTGGCCGGACGTGCTGGGATTTGTGGTATTGGGCTTTGCGGTCATGTTTGGCGGCATCCGTGGCAACGCTTGGCAATCAGCCATTAAGGACATTTTGATGTTTATCGCCATCGTTACGCTCTTCTTTGTGGTGCCATTCCACTTCTTCCATGGCTTTGGCCCCATGTTTCAAGAGTTTCATGCTAAATTGGGATCCCGCATGGTGATGCCCGGCATTGCGCCCAAAATGGGCATCCTGTGGCTCGTGACCACCGTGCTGCTCACCAGCATGGGCCAATGGATGTGGCCGCAATGGTTTGGCATATCCTACACCGCGCGGGGGCCTCGGTCCTTGAAGCTGCAGGCGGTCTTCATGCCGCTCTACCAGTTGATTAAGTGGATGGTCATTGTGATTGGCTTTGCCGCGGTGCTGCTCTTGGGGTACCACAAAAAAGAGGGCAACAATGTCGTGATGATGCTTGCCGGCCACGTGCTTCCCGGTTGGATGCTGGCGGTGTTTACCGTGGCTGCGGTATTCTCCGCGATTGTTCCCGCCGGTCCCATCATCATGACCTCCGCAGGCCTTCTCGCACGCAACGTCTATCAAAAGATCTGGCCGAAGACCAGTGACGCCACCACCTATCGCCTCACGCGCAGCTTGGTGCTGCCCATCACCTTTCTCGCTCTGGTGCTGGCGGAACTCGCCCCAGCCCTGATTGTGGTCGTGCTGTTGGTGGCCTATGACTTCATTGCCCAGTTGTTTCCCACCATCGTCATTGGCGGGCTCTTTTGGAAACGCGCCACCAAGGAGGGGGCGCTCGCCGGGATTCTCGGCGGATGGATTGTGGCCGGTTGGCTGCTCCTCACCCACGAGGATCCGTGGCACGGCATCAACGCGGGGTTCGTCGCCCTCATCGTGAACCTTATCCTGTTTTTCGGCGTGAGCCTGATGACGCGGCCCGCCGATTCCGCCTTCTTGCAGACGTTCTTTGAGACGGTGTATCCGAAGAAGCGCCGCGTGTCCTCCGTCGGCTCGAAATGAGCGCATGCCGCATCCTCCCGATGGGACGGCACGCGCGGCTCAAGGCTTAGGCCGTCGGTTCATCGTGCAGGAAAGTGGTTCGGTGGGCCGGCGACGGCCCCCATTCCCGCAGCGCCTCCCGGTGCAAGCGGGTGGGATATCCTTTATGTTGATCGAATCCGTATTGCGGAAAGGTTTCATGCAGCTCATCCATATAGTGGTCGCGCACCACCTTGGCGATGATGGACGCCGCCGCGATGGAGGCCGATCGGCTGTCGCCTCGAACAATTGGCACGGTATGGTGGGGTGCGCCCGGAAGCGGCATGGCGTCGGACAGCACCACCTCGGGGCGAACGCCGAGGTTCTTGATGGCTCGGCGCATGGCCAGCCGCGCCGCCTCATAGATGTTGACCCGCTCAATGGTGCGCGGCCCAGCCGCCCCGATCCCTATCGCGCGGGCCTCCGCTTGAATGACATGGAAAAGGTCGAGACGGCGCGCTGGCGAAAGACGCTTGGAGTCGTCCAGGTCCCCAATGGGCCGCCCCGGATCAAGAATGACAGCCGCTGCGACCACCGGACCGGCAAGCGGGCCGCGTCCCACTTCATCCGTCCCTGCCACCAAAAGCCCCTGTTGGGAAAATATCTCTTCAAAGATGGTCAGCGTCCGCCAGTCCGGATGCGTCATGCGTCCGGCCCTGCCTCGTGCGGGGCTTCCAAGCTCAATCGCCCCAGACTGGCGCTGCGAAACCCGGCAATGATGGCATCAGCCGTCCGTTGCACATCCACCACCCCGCCCTGCTGCAGGTACCCGCGACTTTTTCCCCACATCAGCCAATCCTCGTCACCCGCCTGCGGATGATACAGCTTCCAGACCTGCATGGCGATGGACTCGGCCTCGGCAGGGTCCACCGGAACCACCCCCAAAAGAGCCATACGCCAATCCCGCGACTTGGACGGCGTAACCACGCCGGGCAGGTCCAGCCACTCCCAGCCATCCTCCATGCGGATCCACTGCGGCCCGCGCGTCAGCCCCGGCTTCCCGCCGGTGCGCACCCGATTCTTCCCCACCATGCGGTTCAACACGGTCGACTTGCCCAAATTGGGCAAACCCACCACGGACAACCGATACGGCGGCTTTAAGCGCCGCGTGATGGCGGACTTCAGCCGTTTTTGGGCGTCGGGGGCTTCTGCCGTCAGCGCCACTGCCGCAATGTTGGCTTTTTGATACCAGCGCACCCAGGCTTCCGTCACCTCGGGATCCGCCACATCGCTCTTGTTCAATACCAGAATCAAAGGGGTGCGCCCCACCCAGGCGGCCAACGGACGGTGCCGGGTCAACTCCGGCGCCCGCGCGTCGACCACCTCGATGAAGGCCGACAGGTACGGCGCCAAATCCCGTATGGTTTTTTGCGTGGCCACCATGTGGCCCGGATACCAGCC
This sequence comes from Bacillota bacterium, assembly GCA_021820485.1. Lineage (GTDB taxonomy): Bacteria > Bacillota > Sulfobacillia > Sulfobacillales > Sulfobacillaceae > Sulfobacillus_B. The sequence continues at coordinate 16,329 of JAKADO010000039.1, read as the reverse complement.
CCGATTCGACATTAGGGCAACCACCGAAACGCCGCAAACGGCCACCAAATGACAAAGGCCTGCCCGCGCAGATTCTTTTCTGGAAGAAGCCCAAAATAGCGGCTGTCATAACTGACCGGCCGATTGTCGCCCTCCACCCAGAGATATCCCTTGGGCACATAGCGCGGGGCGACAGGGATGGAATGCCGGTACTTCAGGAAAGGCTCGGGATAGCGCTTGCCATTGATGTACACCACATTGTTCTTGACGCTCACGGTATCGCCGGGCACGCCAATCACCCGCTTGATCCAATCCTGACTTGGGTTGACGGGACTCTTAAAGACGACAATCTCGCCGGTCTTGGGCTTTCCGAAGACAAAGGCGAGTTTATTGACCAAGACGCGATCGCCGTTTTCCAAAGTCGGCTTCATGGACGTGCCTTGGACCTGATAGGATTCGAATACGAAGGTACGAATGACAAACGCCAACACCAGGGCCAGCACCAATGTCTCAATGATTTCCCGGGTGCCGCTCTTCTTGCTCTTTGCCGCCACACTGTCACCTCATCCGGGAATAAAATGGAGGCGAAGACAATGTCTTCGCCTGCCCGCTAACGGCGCTCGCGAATTCGAGCAGCCTTGCCCCGCAGTTGACGGAGATAGTACAGACGTGCGCGCCGCACTTTGCCGCGCCGCACCAGTTCGATCGACTCGAGACGGGGCGAGTGCAGGAGAAAAGTCCGCTCCACACCCACGCCGTAGCTCACCCGGCGCACCGTAAAGGTCTTGGAAAGACCCGTGCCGCGCTTGCGGATCACGACGCCTTCGAACATCTGAACACGCTCGCGGTTGCCTTCCTTAATCTTCACCGCCACGCGCACCGTGTCGCCAGGCCGGAAAGCCGGCAAGTCGGTTTTCATCTGATCTTCTTCCAACAGCTTGATGTAATCCATCAGTCAATGTCCCTCCCTTCATCATGCGTTCCCTCTGGGGATAATGGGTTCAACAAATCTGGCCGCCGCGTCTTTGTCCATAACTCCGCCATGGATTCCTGATATGCACGAATGGCTTGGTGATTGCCGCTCAACAGCACCTCGGGCACCTGAAGCCCCCGGTATTCCTCCGGCCGCGTGTACTGCGGACCCTCCAGCCATCCATGCTCCCGGCTGAAGGAGTCGTGCCGAGCGCCGTCTTTGGCTCCCAACACACCCGGAATAAGCCGCGCGACTGCATCCACCATCACCATGGCCGGCAATTCGCCGCCCGTCAGGACAAAATCTCCGATCGACACCTCTTCCGCGTTCAAGAGCAGCCGAGCCCGCTCATCGAGCCCCTCATAGTGGCCTGCCACAATGATCAGATGCTCGGATTGGGCCAGTTCTTCCGCCAGCCGCTGGTCAAACAACCGCCCCTGCGGGGAGGTGACCAACACCCGTGCTGGACTGGCTTGATGCATCATGGCCCATTCCACGGCGGGAACCACCACGTCTGCCCGGAGCACCATGCCCTCGCCCCCGCCGAAGGGATAGTCATCGGTTTGCCGATGCGGCCCAACGCCGAAGGTGCGAAGCGGAACCACACGAATGTCGATTCGGCGATCGCGCCGTGCCCGTTTCAATATGCTTGTGCCAAACACCCCAGAAAACATTTCCGGAAACAACGTCACCACGTGAATGACCATGCTCACTCGGTAATTTCCTCCAGCCCGGGAAGCAACTCCACGGTCATGGTGCGCTCCCCAAGACTGACCCGTTTAATCACCGACTTCAACGCTGGGATGAGGAGCGGTTTCTTTCCGTCCCGCGCCACTTCAAAGACATCATGCCCAGCCCCGGTTCGCAGCACATGCGCCAATTCCCCGAGAAGCCGGCCTGTGCCCTCTTCCACAACCGCCATGCCCACCAACTGATGCCAATAATACTCGTCAGGGGCCAGCTTCGGCAAATCCGCCTCCGGCACCATCAGAAGCGCGCCGCGCAACGTCTCAGCCTGTTCGCGGGTGGTAATCCCGGCCAATTGAATCACGGCCATGGGCGGCTGCAACCGGCTTTTCATCACCGGTCGGGACTCGCCCAAACGGTCCACCGTCACATTCTTCAATCCCAACAAGCGTTCGGGAAAGTCTGTGGTGAGATAGACCTTGAGCGATCCATCAATCCCAAACGGCGAAGTGACTTGGCCAATCATGACGTGCCCCGGCCACACCTCTGCCTCTTTACGACTCATGAGCCTCGGCGCGTTGCTGCTTTTGCTCGTGGACCTTGTTCAACACGCCAGTCTTCCGAAGAAGCGAGCGGGCGGTGTCGGTCGGCTGAGCTCCATTGTTAATCCAGCGAATCGCCTTTTCTTCATCAATCTTGATGATAGCCGGTTCCTTGGTGGGATCGTAGTACCCAATCTCCTCAATGAACCGTCCATCGCGGGGCGACCGAGCGTCAGCCACAACCACGCGATAGAAAGGACGCTTCTTGGCACCCATGCGGCGCAAACGAATCTTGACCAATCGTCTAACCTCCTTCCGGTGTTACCCCAATGGCGGAAAGGGCATGCGCGGCATTCGTCCGCGGCCTTTCTTGCCTTTCATTTGCTTCATCATCTTTTTCACTTCATCAAATTGCTTGATGAGCCGGTTGACTTCCATCACCGTGGTGCCGCTGCCTCGCGCAATTCGCAGACGGCGGCTGCCGTCAATAATGTCAGGACGCTGCCGCTCCTTATTGGTCATGGAGTTCAAAATGGCCTCCACGCGCACCATGCTGCGGTCGTCAACCTTATTCTTGAGTTTGGCCATTTGCCCCATGCCCGGCATCATCTCCATCACTTTGGAGAGCGGGCCCAGCTTCTTGACCTGTTCAATCATGGCGCGAAAGTCATCCAAGGTGAAATCCGCCTTGGTGATTTTTTCGGCCAACACTTGCGTGTCCTCGCGATCCATGGCTGCTTCGGCTTTTTCAATGAGGGTCATGATGTCCCCCATTCCCAAAATCCGCTGCGCCATGCGATCCGGGGCAAAAGGTTCCAAATCCTCGATTTTTTCGCCAGAACCCACCAACTTGATGGGGAGTTCCGTGACTTCGCGAATGGACAGCGCGGCACCACCGCGCGCATCGCCGTCCAGCTTGGTCATGATGACACCGGTCAGCGGCAGCCTCTCCTTAAATGCGGAAGCCACACGCACGGCATCCTGACCCGTCATGGCGTCCACCACCAACAGCATCTCGTGGGCGGGCACGCGGCGATTCATCTCTTCCAGCTCGCCCATCAACGCGTCATCCACATGCAGGCGGCCGGCCGTGTCAATAATGATGACATCCTTCGCCATGCGCTTGGACATGGCCATGCCAAGCTCAGCCAGTTGCACCGGCGTCTTTCCCGCTTCGGTCACCACGGGAACCTGAATCTTTTCCCCCAGCACCTTCAATTGGTCAATAGCCGCGGGACGATAGATGTCCGCAGCCACCAACAGCGGCTGCCGCCCCTGATGGCGCAGCATGCGCGCCAGCTTGGCGCTGGCTGTCGTTTTACCAGCCCCTTGAAGGCCAACCAGATAGATGACGGTGGGCGGATTGGAGGCCATGCGCACGCGTTCCACGTGGCTGCCCATCAACTGCACCAGTTCATCGCGCACAATTTTAATGACGCCCTGATCGGGGGTTAAGCTTTGAAGAATGTCTTGGCCCACAGCGCGCGCTTCAACCCGGCTTAAAAATTCCTTGACCACCTTAAAGTTGACGTCAGCTTCCAAAAGGGCCAGACGCACTTCACGCAGTGCTTCCTTGACGTCCGCTTCGGTCAAGCGACCCTTGTTGCGCATCCGCTTGAAGGTTTGCTGCAGTTTGTCTGTCAGCGCATCAAACATCGGTCAGGCCCTCCTCTTCTGCCCATCGCTCCAAGATTGTCCGTGCCGGGCTGTCGGCCGGCGCCCCCAGGGCCTCGCGGATTTGCTGAAAGCGCGTCCGCCGCCGCTCATGGGTGGCCAGAAGGCCCAAGCGGGCCTCGTAGTCCTCAAGCAGGCGATGGGTGCGGTCCAGCAAGTCGTGCACCGCCGCCCGCGATATTCCGCGAGCTTCCCCAATTTCCGCCAAGGACCAGTCGTCCAGATAGTAGAGCTGCCAGACCTCTTGTTGGTGGTCGGTCAGGAGCGCGCCGTACATATCAAAAAGCAGCCCCGCCCTCACGCGATCCAACGAATTCGCCGTCTGACTCAACTCCTGTAAAGGCTTTTTCCTTAACAGCCGAACCCGATTGTACCCAATTGCCCGGGCAATGTCAATGAAAAAGGCCACTCCGCGCCCGGAATGACCTTCGCTTTCCTCTAGAACTGGCTCGAGACCGCACTTTCGAGATTTTGAGCACGGCTTTGCGTGATGTGCTGGATGGCCTCTTTGACATCCGAAGACCCGCCATGGCTCAACCGCAGCACGCGACTCCAGTTAATCACCACCGCATGGGGCGGAACGGCTCCACGACGCATGTGCTGGCGCAGCAGCCCCGTCGCCACCGTGGCGACGGAATCCTTGAATCCCTCGATTTCCGAGTGCCCCAGATGGGTTATCCGCACTGGATAGCTCTCCAGTTGATAAACCCCTTCCTTGATCTCAAAGCGCACTTCCCAAGCCTCGTCATGCCACTCTACGGAACGCACCTTGACCAAGGCGCTCCCTCCTTCCGCGGTCGCCCTGAGCCGTGAAGGCCAGGATGACTCTCTCAGGCGATATTATATCCGAGATTGCGCCTTCCTTGCTCTGTGCAATTGCCGCTAAAGCGTGCATTCCCCGCCCCGAGACTTGTACCATAAAATGGGGTGGACATGATGGACCAGCATTCCTTGATTGTCGAAGTCGGACGCCCGGGACTCAGCACCGAGTTCTCCAGTCTCTTTCGCAGCCTCGCTTCGCTGTACAACGCCGTGTACGAGGAGTTGGAGCATCGGGCTCCTTCCCGGGGCGCCGAGCGTCTTCGCGTGCACCGCATCGAAGTGGAGTCCCGCGGGCATATTGTTATGGGCGGCATTCCGCTCATCACCCAGTGGGTTGACCTCCTCATCCACGCCAGCAACGCCGCCGTCGGGGCCGCCGGAATCTGGCTGGCGTTTAAGGCGCAGAGCCAAGTCGGCTGGCACAAGCGGGAAGGCCAAGCGCTCTCCAGCGAGAATGACTGGCTCATTCGCCTCAATACGGTCCTGCCGTTGGACCTCTTTCTGGCGGAAGCTGAACGGTTGGAGTCCAAGTACGACCTGTCCCAAGCTCCCGATTTCCCGCCACCCCGAACCGATGATGAGGAGAAGAACCAACATCAGTTGACCTTCGAATTCCTGGCTGATGATTGGACCGAGTTCTCCCTCAACGACAAAAAAGGCATTCAGGCACTCCAGCATGTCAAGGCCATGCAGAGGCGGCGCCTCATCCTCACCCCTTCCATAGAAGGTTAGGGTGTCGTGTCCATCCATTCCAACACGTCGTCCCAGGATATCCATCCGGGGATGGCCACTAGTCCCCACCGGTTCATGAGGAGCGTATCCCCGCTCTGAATGGAGACGCCGTTGATCACCACCACGGAGCCAATCTCCACCAATTGCGCCGACGCACGGCCGCCTTCAATTCCGGATTCACGCGTGCGAACAACCAGGCCGCTCTCGTTCACTTCCGAAAAGTCCCGGCCCATGCCGTCAACCACACAAGCTGCCGCCCCGCCCGCCTTCAGCGTCATTGCGGCCCGCCCGCCCAGCACGGCGCCGCGCACCTGACGCGCATCCATCAGGACAATCGAGCCCGGAGGGCACGCTTGAGCGATGGCTTGATGTCCCAGATGGTTCTCGGGACTAGGTACGCTTTTCGGCGCATAGCGGGCCGTCACGGCCGGCCCGATGAGAATCCCGTCCCAGGCTGTAGGATTGGTGAATGACCCAAAATTTACACTGAGGTTCCATCCTTGGGCACGAAAATGATCGGACAAGTCCTCGACGACCGACGGCCGTGCCAGGGCCCTCTCCCGCACCGCCACCGGAATGTCCCGCGCCACGATGGGATTGACCCGCACAGCATGCTCTGGTGCTTTCGTTTTCACACGCCACGCCTCCTTAGTTCTTGCTTGGGATAAAGTTCGCAACCAAGTGGCCAGACCCCTGCTCCACGCTCAACAAAAGAAATGCTCCGTCCTCATAACCCGACAACGGAAACATTCCCTTCCAGAATTCGATCCCCAAACCTTACACAGAACTTTCGATTTCCCATCATTATGTAACGCTACTCCCACGCATAAGAAACATTAAACGACCCATTAGACCCAAAATACAACTAATTTGTGTTAGATATCTTGACATACCTAACACAACTCAATACCATTACTGACTAATACAATAAAGAAAGGGGTCTAAACCATGCTCATCCCAGATCCACGTTATCTCAATCCCGGGGATAACTCCTGGCAACTCACGGCTGCCACCTTTGTCGGCCTGCAAACCGTGCCAGGCCTCGCCATCCTCTATGGGGGGATTGTCAAGAAGAAGTGGGCCGTCAACTCCGCCATGATGGTCATTTACGCCTTCGCGATTGTCATGGTGTCTTGGGTGCTATTCGGCTTCAGCATGGGATTTGGAAGCCCGCTCAAGCTAGGCCCCGGCATCCTTGGTGGAATCGTGGGCAGTCCGCACCCGGTACTCTCGGACCTATACCTCCAGACCAAGGCCGTTATTCCGCTCCTGAGCGGATTGATGCCCGGCTTGCGGTTTCCCCAATCCTCGCTCATCTATTTCCAATTTGTATTCGCGGCCATCACCCCCGCCATTTTGGCAGGCGGCGTGCTGGGGCGCATGAACTTTCGCGCCTGGATGATCTTTGTCCCGGTTTGGTCCACGCTGGTCTACAGCGTCAACGCGTTCATGCTGTGGGGCGGCGGATGGCTGGGCCAACTGGGGGCGGTTGATTATTCGGGCGGCTATGTCATTCATGTCGCAGCCGGCATTTCTGGGTTTGTCGCGGCCGCGGTGGTGGGTCCCCGGCTTGCCGGCGACCGACGCGACTTCAACGCCAACAACCTGCTGCTGGCCCTGGCCGGCGCGGGCATCCTGTGGCTGGGGTGGAACGGATTCAATGGCGGCGACCCGTATTTCGCCAATGCCGATGCCGCGGCCGCCGTCCTCAACACCAACATTGCCACGGCGGTTGCGCTGGTGAGTTGGCTCATTCTTGATCTCTGGACGGCGCGGCGCCCCTCGCTGGTCGGCGTCATCAACGGCATGGTGTGCGGGCTTGTCGCCATCACCCCCGCGGCCGGCTACGTCAATGGCTATGGCGCCATCATCATTGGCGTGGCCGCCAGCGCCATTCCCTGGCTGACAATGCGGTGGCTTCCTCGCACACGCCTCTTCGGCCGCGTGGATGACACTCTGGGCGTCTTCCACACGCACTTTGTGGCGGGAGCCGTGGGCGGTCTCTTGACCGGGGTCTTTGCCGACCCGCACATGCTGGAATATCTTGGCGTTCACTCCGCTGGCGCGGCGGTCACCGGACTGGTTTACGGGAATCCGCATCAGTTGTGGGTGCAGTTGGCGGCCTTACTGGTCATTGTCGGCTACGACGGACTGATGACGTGGGGCATCTTGAAACTTATCGGGCTTGTCGTCCCCCTCCGTGCCGCCGAACCGGAACTTCTCGGAGGCGACCGCGCCATCCATGGCGAGGTCAGCTTCACCAGCGAGAGCAGCGAATCTGACGATGAAGATGAGGAGTCCGTAGCCATCGGCAGCTACTAAGGAGAGCAGCCGTGCATGAAAGGAGCCTAGGCGATGCCACCCTTTGAGATTGTCCCGTCCATTCCCGTCGCCTATGGCCGCGTCGTGGGCTCTGCCGCCCGGGCGGTCAGCCAAAATCCGCTGGCCACCGCATGGCACTGGATTTCCGAAGGCGCACGACGCATTCATGTGGAAGAACTGAGCGCCCGCCCACAGGGGGTGCGATGGCCAACTCTCCCCGCCTTATTGCTGGGATGCCGGCCGAGTGCTGTTGAAGTTCAGGCTGGCGGCGGCCTTCGTGACACCGCTTATGCGCAGCTCCTGATGGGCCAAGGAGCTGATCGGCTGGTCATCAGCCACAACGGCCGGGATGTGAGCCTGGTTCACACTCTTGCCGACGCCCTGCCGCCCGGCCGCCTCATGATCGCCATCAGCGTCGATGAATCGCAGGGTGCCGCCATGGAAGAGTCGCTCCGCTCGCTTCGCCAGGCTGGCGTCAGCCATCTCCTGCTGGTTGGCGCGTGGAGCGCACCGGCGCTTCGGCCAGGCCAGGCCCAAGCCATCCTCCGGTGTCAGTCGGAAGGGTTCCGCGTGTGGGCAGCCGGCGGCATCCGACACCTCGACACGGTGCAACGGCTCCAACAATTGGGGCTATCCGGCATCCTCATTGGCCAGGCCCTGTATGACGGCACCCTCTCCTTTAGATCCTTGAAAGCGCTCTAAGGTCCGCCGCTGAGCAACGAGGCCGGGTGCTGAGTATCCAGCCTCGTTGCCCTAAAGCGGCTCCGACGAGACAAAGTCAGCCACCAAGCCTTCAATCTGTCCGAGAGTCCGCATCAGGGGATTTGTCCGCTCTTCGCCGGACTCCCCGATCTCAAGCGGGAGACCGCTTTCGCTGGCCGAGGCCCCATCCGCTGCCCGGCGCACCACGTCGGCCAACCGCTGGCACGCCCGCGACCAGTTTAATGGAAACGTGTCCGACTGCGTGTTCCGCAGCGCGACCGCCAGCGTGCGGACATAGCCTGTCAAGGCTGCGTACATGGCCAGTCGGTGGCGCACTTGCGGCCGGGTGATGCCCCATGCCAAGGGCGGCGTAATCGGATTCGCGACTTGCACCAGTTGCCGGTGCCGGTTTTCCAAAAGACGCACCCGCTGCTCGAGCGCGTCGGTTAGACCAACTTTCGGTGCCTCGGCCGCCTTCTGCAAGAATGCCTGAAGTTCATCCATGTAGCCTCGCCGCACGGTGTCCACCGTATCCCGGGCCGAAATCGGCACCACCAGGAGCGATACGACCAAGCCACATGCGGTGCCCACAGCGGTCTCCTCAAGGCGCATCACCAAGAGACCGGTGGAGAATTCGTGAAGGATGCTGTAAAGCTGACCCAGCATGATGGTGAGAAAAAATATCATGTAGGCATAAGAGACGCGGAACAAATAGATGCCGAAGAACATCGACGCCACCACCACCGCCAACACTGCATGAACATGGCCAGCGGTCAATTCGGCCAGCGCCACCGCGGCGAACAGGCCAGCCACCGTTCCGATCACACGGTTGACACCCTTAATCAGCACGTCGACCCGCGTGGCGGTGCCCGCTGACATGATGAAGGCGGCAATCACAGCCCAATAATACCGTTCCGGGGACAGCGCCCGACCAGCTAGAATCGCCAGACCCCCGGCAATGGCCACCTGAATCGCCTGGCGCACCGGAAAAGCGAGACGGGCCAGGGGATTCCAGTGGTGTCCGCGGGCGTTCACGGTAGGCGCAATGGCGGGCGAACCCGGCAGATCCTCCATCATGAGGCCGACCGCCGGTTCAAATTCATCCGGCCCGATGGCTGTCTTGATCGCTCGGGCCGATTGCGCTTCGGTGGCCACCTCCACAAAATCGGCCGCCGCACGGGAGAATTCACAGGCCGCGCGGTGTTGCAGTCCCTCGACACTTCGGAGACCAAGCGCCCACTCCGCGGCTTGTTGGTCGTCGCGCCGCGCCAAGGCCGCCGCGATCTCCGCTGCCAATTCCACGGCCGGACTCCGGGAGCCTTTCAGTACCGTGGCGGCCCAAGCCATGCGGTCCATCGCATGCTGGACTTCCAAAAGCCGGCGGCGCACCGCCAACGCGGACCATCCTTGGGGCAGCGCCCCCGGCTCGACCACCCACCCTTCCACCATCAGGGCGGCCACGGAGAGCCGGGCCGCTTGGGTTCTTACGCGAAGCCTCAACCGCTCCTCCTCGGCCTCATCATCTGCCCGCAAATACCGGGCAACCGCTTGGGCCACAGCCCGGGCCCGCACCCCGAAAGCCCGGGCGGTCCGCGCCAACGTGCGCTGTGGTCGGGTTCGCAGCGCCGTCAAGGACAACAGCAAAACCCACGCCGCCGCCACCACCACCGCCAGCAGCAAGAACGGCAGTTCACCCATAGCGGCATGCGTAAACGATGCAAAGAAGTAGCCCATCCACCCCATAAAGCCATAAAAGAAAAAGGGAATGCCAAACTTCCGAATGGCGACCGCCACAAACATGACCAGGACGAAAACACTGAGGCTGAGGTCCGTGTTGAATGACGTCACCACACCGGCTGCCATGCCCCCGCCAACGGCCACTGGGAAAAATACCGCCCTTTTGATTTTCTGCTGCCAGGTGATGAGTCCAGTCAGAGCCATGGTTCCCTGCATCGCCATGATCGCGCCCAGCAGCATGGCCACGATGAGGCCTGCGCCGCTGACATGAATGATCCGCGCCAGGCCGTACTCGATGCCGAAACTCGAGGCCATGCTGACCGCGACGTTCAACCCCATGCGCAACCGAGCGAGACCCGGATCCGACGCGGAAATCCAGTCCCACACGGTCCTGATTCGCCCGACCACGCCATCTTCTCGTTCCTTCTTGTCCATTAGTGCCGAGTCGCCCGCCCCCATTTCCCGTACTGGTTTCAGCCTTCCCGCCCTACCGCCCTCGATCCCCGTTGATCGGCGCATCGACTCCCCAAGATATAGTCTCCTATGGCCTGTTTTGCATCACACGAAGAAGAAACGGCGGACCTCACACGCGAGTGCAACGTACGGCGGAGCGCCTTTCAGCTGGTTTGTCGGCCCCCTGGCTGAACCACGGAACCTCCCGCAGCGTTTGGAGGAGCGCGGCTTCGTCCTAGCTGAACGGTGCTGGGCATGGTGCTGGAGGATTTGTCTGCGCCGATTCCGGAGAATCCAGACATTGTGATCCGGCGCATCCTGCCCGAAGAAGTATCAGACTACGCCGAGAGACTGGCCCGAGCCTATGGTATGGGCATCAGCACCGAAGCCCTCAAGGCGATGGCCTTGGGATCTCTGGGTGATTTGTTCATTGTGCAGCCAAGGGCTCGGAGGAAGTCATTGGTTCTTCCCGGCTCTCCCAAGTGACGCTAGAGGTTGTGCTGCTGGGAGGTTCCGCCGTGTCCGAAAGTTGGCGGGGGCGCGGCATCTACAAGACGCTTGTCGCAGCACGGCTGCGGCTGGCCCGCGAATCCGGCGCCACGGCGGCGGTGGTGCAAGCGGTCGAAGGCACCTCGGCTCCGAATTGCCGCCGCATGGGCTTTCGCGAAATCGCCGAATACCGCTTCTATCTCGAACACGCCAAGTTGCCTCACAACATCGAGAGGCTTCCCGCACGGGAAGCCTCTTTTTCATGGAACTTTGCCTCGTCGGCTTTATCCCGCGTACTCCGCCTCCAATTGGTCAATCGGGTCATTCAAGAACTGCCGCAGGCCATCCAACACCCCATAAGCCCCTTCATAGGGGGACCGCAGGATGACGGGCGGCAACTTCTCGCGCAAGCCAATGTCCGCGTTGGCGACCAAGACGCCCCGATAGCGGCCTTCCAGCAAATCCCCGTCATTTTCCGCATCGCCAGCGACAAAGCATTGCTGTGGACGGATGCTAAGCCGATTCAAAATGTACTTCAAGGCACGGCCTTTGAAGGCTCCTCGCGGCACCACATCCATCCGGTCCTGCTCGCCGTCCCACAGCGTGCGATGCATGACGCCTTCCTGCACCAATCGGGTGCGGGCCGCCGTCAGCGCATGGTGGTCGGTCACCCGAAAGGCCAGACGCCAGTGCGAGCTCCGCCCCAGGTACTCCACACCGGGCACGCCCTCCAACACCCGCATCACCCGCCGGGGCGACCAATCCCGGCGCTGTTGGAATGCCCAACTCTCATCCACCCGAAGTTCCGAGCCCCAATACACATCGGCCCCAATATCGGTAGCCAAGGCCAACGGTTCCGGAAATCCGTGGCGACGAATCAGCGGCTCAGCATTGGCCCGGGTTCGGCCCGTAAGATAGATGGCGCCAATCTCGGGGTGTTCGCTCAAATATTGAGCCAACTCGGATTCTCCGCCGTGCCCAACCAATGTGCCGTCAATATCAGAAGCCAACACCCACTTGATCCCTGCCAATGCCAGTCACCTCCTGGTAACAGGACACCATCTGCTCCGCCATCTGGGTGACGGTGTGCAGCCGGTGCACCTTATCTTGCCCCGCCTTGCCCATCTTGCGGGCTTGGTTGGGGTTCATCCACAACTCCAAGGCGCGATCCCACAGTTCCTCCATAGACTCAGGGTTAACCAGATAGCCATCTTCACCCGAATCTATCCAATCCTGGACCCCTGGAACCCGCGTGCCCACCACCGGAACGCCAGAAGCCATGCTCTCCAGCACCGCCATCCCCAGCGTCGGGCCCTGGTTAGGCGCAATGGCCACCTCGGAGGCTGATACGAACGGTGCCACGCCGCGATGCGGCATGCCGCCCACAAACTGCACATGCGAGCCCAGTTTCTTCGCCAGCTCCGCCAAGTCAGGCGACACCGGCATCCCACGCTGCACCTCTTGGCGCGTACCGCCCAAGACCAAGAGGACAAAATCCTCCGGCAGCTCCCGCCGCGACAGGACCTCCAGCGCTTGGCGCAAGCCACGCGCCAGTTCCAGCCGGCCCACATAAATGACAGGGCGGCGCTTCAACCCCAGCGTGCGCAAAACCGGTCCGGCGTCCCGGCTGAAAAACTGCGTCGGGTCTATCCCGGGCGGCACCACGTAGACAGGCAGTCGTGCGTTGGCGCCGTGAATAATCTCCGCTTCGCTGAGGTACGATACCACCACGGCGTTGGCTTCCGTTAGGAGCCGCCTTTCCGTCTCGACGCGGTCCCGGTTGACCGTATCCCCGGGACGCTGAGTCCATTCAGCCATTTTGACCGGTGAATGAATCCAGGGAATCCCAGTCTCCTGATGGATACGCTCGGCGACCAGTCCACTGATCCAATAATGGCTGTGAATCAGATGGTGATCCCGTCCGCTCTCCTTCATCCATGCGATGGCTTCCTCCGCCAAGGTGTCTACAATGCCCGTCCACTCGCCTTCCTTATGGCGATCCAACCCCTGGCTCAGACGAATCACCTGACCCAAATGGCCCAAACTGAATTTTTCCGGCCAGAGCGGGTTGGCCTGGGCGGTCAGGACGTCCACCCCATAACCATGACCCTGAATATGCTTGACAAGTTCACGAATAAGAATTTGCTGGCCGCCAACGGCGCCGCTGTCACCATAGGTTAGGGGATCTGCATGAAGCGAAATTTGCAATACTCGGCGAATCATCGTGTCATCCTCCCTCAAAAACCTGGGCATTAAAAAACCCCAGGAACCCCGGGGGGAGAGGGAAACGTCTTGAATTTCACACCTTGAGCCCCCAACGCCTACGAAGTTAGCTGACGGGTTAGGGCCGTGGTCATGCCCCTTGTATCACACAATTCACCCCGACTACTTGGGTCCTCCGCTTCAAACCTGAATTCGGCGCTTTCAAGGTGATCCCATTATATGCTGTTTGCGTCTCAGGATCAACGTACCGAGCCCTTCCAGGGCCAACTTGTTCAGCAGATTCCTCCTTAAAATTTCCTTATTACGCCAAAAACCTCGTACGATATAGGACAAATCCGTGGATATAGAGGAACCCATGCCCACAACACTCGTTGATCTGGTTCATGAAACCTTGGCGGTTCGCCGCATGGCGCATCATTTTCAACCCATTTGGGACACCCTTTCAGGCCAACTTTTGGGATTTGAAGCCTTGGCGCGCTTTCCCGACGCCACTCCGGATCAAGTCTTTGCCGCCGCCGTGGATGCCGGCGTAGGCGTTCATCTTGATCGCCTGTCCGCTCAGGAAGCGCTGCGTCAGGCCCAAATCCTGCCCGGCCTCTTGTTCGTCAACATCAATCCCAACCACATGGGACAATCGGAAGGTCCCTTCGGGTCGGTCGGTTCGGCCCTGGCAACCTTCCGTCACCGGCGCGCCGTCGTGTTCGAAATTACCGAGCAAAAAGTTGAGCAGCATGCCGCAGTCGATGCCGGCATCCTGCGCATGCGCCGCCGCGCCATTGCCCTGGCGCTCGACGATGCAGGCACCGGAAATTCCGATGCCAGCCGCCTGAAATGGATCAAGCCCCGCTTCGTCAAAGTGGCCCAACCAGTCATCGAGGCCTGGCAGAATGGGCATGCCACCGCTCTTTTGCGCTGGGTGGCGCTGGCCAAGCAGATCGAGGCGGATCTCATTGCCGAGGGTGTCGAGGATGTTGCGCTCTTAAAGCCGCTCGCCAGGCTCGGCATACGCTACGTCCAGGGATATGCCACCGGACGTCCGGAGCCAGCCGAATCCTGGTTGAAACGTCTCGAAGCGGCGCGCCTGGACGACCTGGAACCTGCCTTGAGCATCTTTGCGCCACCGGAGTGGGATCGAACCGCAGGCTCAGCCAGTCCCCTGCTCTCGGTCACCGAAATTGGCGACATCATGTACAGCCTCTGGCCGTTCCCCGCGTTAATCGTAGATTGCAACAATCGCGTGGTGGGCATGAATCTGCGTGCCGAGCGCCACTTTGGGGTATCGCTGGAGCACGTTGCCGACCAGCCCGCCGAGGAAGTATTGGGGCTCGCCGCCGATGAGCCGCGACTGATGCACATCTCGGCGGTTCTCCCGGGGGAATTGCCGGTAGGTGAGCTTTCGCACCAGAAAGTGCTCTTGCACCGTCACGACGGACGCACCGTAGCCGCCAACCTCACCATGATCGGCATCCGCATTGGCAATCGCCCACGCCCCTTTAAGCTCATTGCCTTAATGCCGGACTCGGAGGACAGCACGCTGCCGGCGCTCTTGGGCCAAGACCCCTTAAGCGGCCTTCCCACCCGGGCCTGGTGGGAACGGGAACGCCCCAACTGGGATTCTCTGAGCGGCTCGGTGATCTTTTTAGATGTGGACGGGTTGAAGCAGGTCAATGATCTGTTCGGTCATCAGGAGGGCGACCGGCTGTTAACCGATGCAGGGCGCCTCATTCACTACCTGACTGAGGACGATAGCGCCATAGCTGTCCGCTACGGCGGAGACGAGTTTTTGGTGGTGTTGAAGGATCGCACGGAGGCGGAGGCCGAGGCGCTGGGACGAACTCTGGCGCAGAACTTTCAAAGCTTCGAGAGCATCTCCTCCCGGGTTCCTGCAACCTTCTCCTTCGGTACGGCCGCCTTTCAACCGGGCACCCTGCAAACCGCCATTGCAGAGGCGGACCGCCGCCTGCTTGAGCACAAGGGACTCTTACTGGGAACGCAGCGAGGCAGCCGGCTGGTGTTGACCGCAAGCGGCCGACGGGCATTGTGGACACCCATACAGCATCAGGCCGCTGAGGCCTTCAGTCTGGACCGGATTGTCCAGCATGCCGATGAACGTCCCTTGCGCGAGGCCTTCACCCGCTTTATCGATCTCCAGGCGGGGATGGCGGTTGTGGAGGTGAATGCCGGACGCGGGCAAATCGGCTTTTTAGGAGGACTGGTGGAGCGTCTGGGATCTGGCGGCCAATACCTCGCCACCGATCATAATGGCGCCTACCTCACACGCATCCATCGCCAATGGCAGGCCACCCTGCAGCCGGCCGCCGGCGTGCACTTTCTGCGCACCGCCCCCGACCGCTTGCCCATCGTGAGCCAGTCGGCCGACTTCGCGCTTGTCGCCTTTGCCCTCCCCGACCACGATCCAGAGGCCACCCTCCGCGATATGGTGCGGGTGACCCAGCATCAGGGCCGAATCGCCGTCGGACTCATCGCCGACGCCGAATTTTCCCCGGCCCTTGAGGCCATTTGGAACCCGGCCTTCCACCCGCAGAGCCTCCTCTCATCCGAGGAGCTGCAGCGGATGGCGGACAGCCTCTCGCTCACCGTGATTCGCGAGAACGAGCACCGGGGCGCGCTCAGTTTTGACACGCTGAAAGACATCAGCCTGTGGCTGGCGGGGATGGAACTTGAGTCCCACAACCTCATCAATCTCTTAAGACCGGGCGAATACGCCGATGTGCGCCCCTTCGCCATCCAGTATCACGCCCGATTCTGGCTCTTTCAGTGTCCCTAGTCCAGCTCCCGATCTTCCATCCCTAAAATGGCGCGGACATACTGGTCCGCGTCAAACACCATCAGGTCGTCAAGCTTCTCGCCCACGCCCACAAAAGCTATCGGTAGATGCAGCGCCTGGTGAATGGAAAAGGCGATGCCGCCCTTGGCGGTTCCGTCCAGTTTGGTGAGCACGATGCCGGTCACGCCCACCGCCTCTTGAAAGAC
>JAKADO010000121.1 GCA_021820485.1 Bacillota bacterium | reverse complement strand
ATCCCGCCTCGCGACGAGCACCCTTGCCTTAAGCTATGGTTGGAACGGTCATCCCCCATTTGGGACTTTCACCCTAAAGCACACGCCCATGCCGGGCGCACTGAGAGTGGCCGCCCGTTTCAACCACGGGCGGCCACTTCCTCGTCTTCGCTTCCCATTGAGACACGACTTACCTACCTATGCTGTGACGCCTTCCAGATGTAATAACGAAATTCCTCATCGCGCAAGAATCCTTCGCGTTCCCAAAAAGCCCACGCCCTGGCGTTTGTATGCTCGACCGACAATTCGATCCCCTTTGCCCGGGAGGCTAGGGAAAACTCCTTGACGGCGGCGAGCAAGCGCCGTCCCACGCCCCGGCTCCGGACGTCCTCAACCACGAAAAAGTCGTTCAAGATCCAGATGCGTTGCAGCGTTAAGGAGGAAAAGGCCGGATACAGTTGAGCCATTGCAAGGATTTGGCCATTTCCTTCGGCCACGAAGATTATCGATTCGCGATGTTCGAAGCGCTGAAAGAGGAACTCTTCGGCCTCTTGACGACGCGATTGTTGTCCAAAATGGACGCGATACGCGTCGAACACGGATGCCAGACGCTCCACATCCGTGATTACGGCCTGCCTTACCATGAAGTCCACGCAGTTCACCTTCCATTTCCGATTCATGTGGCTCTCAAAGCCCCCGAGCTGGCAACTCCATCTTGGCACACCACGCCGCCGAGAGCGAGGCTCGCCGGCAATTGTTATGTCGTACTCCGCATAGTTGGGTGAAAGGGGGTCAATCTAGTAAGAGCCCCATATTTTGGGGAGAACGCCACTAAAGGAGCGAAAGCCATGACCTTGCCTGTCATCTGGTTCGTCCTGATTGCCGTCCTGTTCGTGGGTTATCTGTATCTGGAAGGATTCGACTACGGTGTTGGCATGCTGGTGCCTTGGCTGGGTAAGACCGATCAGGAGCGACGCGCCATCATTGCGACCATCGGGCCAGTTTGGGATGCCAACGAGGTATGGCTTATCACAGCAGGCGGCGCCCTCTTCGCAGCCTTTCCCAATTGGTATGCGACTCTCTTTAGCGGTTTCTATTTGGGGCTGGCGCTTCTGCTGGCAGCATTGATCCTGCGAGGCGTGGCGCTGGAATTTCGCAGCAAAGATGCCCGCCCAGAGTGGCGGCGGCGCTGGGATGTGTTGATTGTCATCGGAAGCGCCATTCCTCCCATTGTTTGGGGGCTTGCCATGGGCAACTTGCTCCACGGGGTGCCCATCAATCAACAGATGAATTATGTCGGAAATTTTCTTACCCTGCTCAATCCCTATGCACTGGTCGGCGCTGTGGCCACGCTCTTGCTAATGCTCCTCCATGGAGCGCTCTACTTGGATTTGAAGGCACCCGAAGAACTGGCGCAACGGGCGCACCGCGCAGCCTACCAAATTGGCCGGTTGGCCACCGTCTTTTACTTCGCCTTTGTGATAATGAGTTATGTATACGCCAATTTCGCACATAAGCTGGGGCTGGATCCCGGGCCCATTCCGGTGCTGGCCGGGGTCAGCATCATTGCGGTACGGTTTCTGCTTCCGGCACACCACCGGGGTTGGGCGTTTTTTGCATGCGGGTTGACCATCATTCTCTCCACCATCAGCGTCTTCTTGGCGCTCTTTCCGCGGGTCATGATTTCGAGCCTTAACCCGCACTGGAGCTTGACCATCTACAATGCGGCCTCCAACACCTACAGCCTCAGAGTGATGACTATCGTGGCCGTCTCCGTGCTGCCACTCGTTTTGGCCTATCAAGCGTGGACCTATTGGGTGTTTCGGCAACGGGTCTCGTTCAAGGATACGTGGCATTACTAGTGCGCTTTGGCCCGAGAACCAACGGCACCATAGCGGAAGGACTTTTCAACGGAGGTGCACACCATGACAGATGTAGGGCTTGCTCGACTGCAATTCGGCACCATGACCATTTACCACTTCATCTTTGTGCCGATCACCATTGGTACGGCATTTGTGTTGGCGATTCTGGAAACGCGCTACTGGAAGACGCGAAAGCCCGAAGATCGCAAGGTGTTGGACTTCTTTGGCCGGCTCTTCCTCATCAACTTTGCGGTTGGCGTGGTCACGGGCATCCTGCAGGAGTTCCAATTCGGTATGAACTGGTCCAATTATTCGCGGTTTGTTGGCGACGTCTTTGGCGCTCCCCTGGCCGTCGAAGCATTGGCAGCCTTCTTCCTGGAATCCACGTTTGTCGGGGTCTGGATTTTCGGCTGGGACCGCATTTCACCGCGCCTTCACACCTGGTCCATGTGGTTGGTGGCCATTGGCACCAGCTTGTCGGCGTTTTGGATTCTGACCGCCAACTCCTTTATGCAGGAACCTGTCGGATATCGCCTCATTCATGGGCACGCCGCCATGGACAACTTCTTCGCATTGCTGGGAAATCCCCAACTCTGGGTGGAGTTCCCCCATGTGGAAGCCGCCGCACTCACCACTGGGGGCTTTTTTGTCGCCAGCATCAGCGCTTATTTCTTGCGCTTCAAAAAGGAGTACCGGGAGTGGTACATGCCAGCCTTCCGCATCGGTCTGATCGTAGCGGCCGTGGGGAGTGTGATGGTGGTGGTCATTGGCCATGACCAGGCACAGCACCTGATCTTTGCCCAGCCCATGAAAATGGCCGCATCGGAGGCGCTCTGGCACGACAGCGCTCTTCACGCATCATGGAGCATTGTCTCCTTCTTTAATCCCGTGACCCATTACACCTGGTTTTCGATACCCGTTCCCTACATGCTGTCGATTCTCGCCTATAATCGGCTCACGGGCCGCGTGCGAGGGATTTCCACCCTCCAGTCCCTTTACGTTCACCGCTATGGGCCAGGCAATTATGTCCCACCCGTCCTGGTAACCTATTGGAGTTTTCGTCTGATGATCCTAATCGGTTTCCTCATGGCCATAATGGCTATCCTCGGACTCTGGTACGTTCGCAAGCATCAGGTCGAGGGTCATCCCACCTATCTCAAGCTGATGAACTGGTCCATCTTGTTGCCATCCTTCGGCAACATCATGGGGTGGGTCATGACCGAGGTTGGCCGCCAACCCTGGATTGTTTTCGGACTGCAAAAGACCGTGCACGGAGTCTCGCCCACCGTCCCAATCTATGAGGTCGCCATCAGCTTCACCGGCTTCACCCTCCTCTACCTCATCATTGGCATTATCGAAGTGCGCCTGCTGCTGAAATACATTGGATTAGGACCTGAGGCGCACGAAGCCTACGTCGCGCCATCAGATGACGGCATCCTGCAGCCGGAGTGACAGCCGCGCCGTTAACACGCCATCCGCAAGGGTTAGATTGCGGAGCGGCAGGCGCTTCCCCCAACTGAACCCGAGGACGCGTCGCTGAGCACCGTGTGATGCAGCGCAGCGAATCGCGTCCTGCCAGCGCCCGGACCTATGCGCACCGCAGCGCTGTCACGGCATCCGCTTCCGACCAAGTTCATGCCGATGCCGCGATATGAATCCCATCTTCCGCGGAATAGGGAACGACCGGACAAAAAATCTGCCGGGAAGACGAATATTGTAATAGCCGCATTGACAGAGTGAGAAAAGGAGGATATACACGATGTCTGAACCCTTACGCCAAATGGATCACGCCGATGCCCCAGACCGTGCGCCCCAAACGCGCACTCGCCGACCGCGTCGCTTGGCGCGATGGCTCAGCGCCATTGTGGCACTCCTGATTGTGCTCGCCGTTCTAGGGGCTCTTGCCGTGCACCAGCTGGCCCTCACCAACCAAGCCGTGGGCCGAGTTTCCGACCAATTGAATCACGCATCGCAGCAATCCGCGCGATTCCAATTGGCTCTCTTTGGGGCGCTTCACTCGCTGCAATCCACGTTGAGCCTCATCTTATCGCGCCTTACCCAATTGGCTCAATCAATCAGCCATTCCGCATAAGCCGGCTAATCCATTCCTCACGGACGATGAAGCCTCTCCACCACGGGCAACCGTGGGTGAAGAGGCTTCATGCCGGCTATGCGTCGAAAGCCCTCAATGGATCCTCTCCTGCAGGGTAGACCACCCCATCAATGAATAAAGGGGTCAGTACCCGTTGATGGCGGTAATGATCTGTCCCCCGCCAAACGCCCCCAAGATGGCAAGCCACCACGGCGATCGAACCCACAATGGCACCGCGACAACAATGAGAACCCCAACCGAAAATCGAATGATCCGATCCCAAGTGCCCACGTTTTTGGTGAGCATGTTCTCCCGACTCACAACGGCCGAGCCTCCTCCTGTGGAACCGCAGCGTTCAAACTAGGTTGCGTCAAGTCTCCATGGTTATGCAAGGCCTTTTGCGTCGTCCCGATTGGAGGATTTTCGAATTCGCCATGACGGTATACCATAGAAAGATGTCTGACACCCTTTTAGTGAGCGTCACCGCCGTCGTGTTTCTCGGAGCGCTGACGCGAATGACATTTGGTTTTGGGGAAGCTGTCATCACCATGCCGTTGTTGACATTGCTGCCACTTCCGTGGCGCACGACCGTGGCGCTCATGGGTCTGGTTGGCCTCACGGTTGCGTGCGTAGCGATAATTGCCGGCCGACGCCATATTGATTGGCGCATTCTATGGCCTCTGGCGCTCTCGGCACTGGTCGGCATTCCCATGGGACTTCTCATGATGCGTGTGGTGCCCGAGCCCTTGATGATCGGGATACTCGGGGCCTTATTGATAGCCTATGGGATTGCGTCGCTCGCACGGAAGCGAGACTACCCCGTACATTGGGCCTCGAGATGGAGCCTCCTCTTCGGCTTTGTCTCCGGCGCCCTTGGAAGCGCATACAACCTGAACGGAATCCCCATCGCAGTCTATGGCACGCTCTCTGACTGGCCACCAGATACGTTTCGAAGCACCTTGCAGGGATACTTTCTGGTCTCCGGGGCGCTCATCGTCAGCGCCCAAGGCTTAAGCGGCCTATGGAGCCGACAGATGTTCACTCTGTACGGGTTGTCCCTACCGGCCATCGCAGCCGCCATCCTCGTCGGAAGACAATTGCATCGGCATCTTTCAACGGCGAAATTCCAACGAGCCCTGTACATTTTGATAGCGGGGCTGGGCGCCCTGCTAATCACGCGAGCGCTTGGGTAGGCCCCACGTCTGCCCCCCACCCCGTCCCACTGGCGCACGCCAGTCCGATAGGAAAAGCCGGAGTCAGTTGCCACATTTTCTCGTCATCCAATGGCGCACGCTAGTTTGGTACACTGATTGTCCAGAGGAGTTTGTCGAATATTGTAGAACCTCAGAGTAATGCTTCGCGGATGCTGGCGAGTGGACTGCGTTGATTCGGGGGAAATGGCGTGAATACGGAAAGAGCCGCAACGTTGGGAGAAACTGTGCGCAGTTTGAGGATTGCTCGCGGACTGCGTCAAACCGATTTGGCCGTGCCGGGCCATGTATCCCGGAGCATGGTCGGGGCATTGGAGCGCGGAGAAATCCTCGCGCCCTCTGCGCGCGTCGTGGCCGCCCTGGCAACTCGTTTAGGGGTATCTGTCAATGACCTCATTCACGCGCCGGAGGACCGTGCTGTCATCACCCGTCGACTGGCCCGCGCCGAAAACCATCTTCGGAAACGGCGTCCCCAGTTAACCCTGACGGAATGTCACGCCATTCTCCCGCACGTGCGTCGTCTGCGCGACGGGCCGCTTCTCGCGCATGTCGATCAGATTTTGGCCGAAGCGCATCTGTCACTCGGAAACTATCAGCGCACCGCCCGTTGGTCGGCTCTAGCGGTCTTGCGAACCCTCAATCTCGAAGAGCGGACGTCCGAGGCCATTGTGCTTCTGGCCGAGTCCCTGCTGCGGCTCCACTATCCTGAATTGGCCATCTCGCTGTACCAAATCTGGCTACGTCACTTGGCAACGCCCCCGAGCACCGAGGAAGCGACTTTGCGGTTGCACCTGGGCAACGCCTACCAGGCGTCTTTTCGCCATCGGCAGGCAGCTCGCACATACCGGCGCACGATCGTCATAGCTCGCCGAATGAAGCTTACCGAATTGGAGGGGTGGGCCCTGGTGGGTCTCGCCTCCGCGCTTCAAGCGCGCGGCGAGGTCGACGCCGCTTTGTCCACGGTGGCCCAAGCCACAGCAATCGCCCGCAGGGGCCCCTACCCGCCCATGGAAATATCTGCGCGGTCGGTGGAGATTCGGACGCTTATCAGCACGCTCTCCATTCCGCAAGCGCGAGCGCTGTTGGAGGCCGAATGCGCCTCGACGCCTGACGATACCGAAGACCGCATCAACGCTGCCTTATTGTATGAAACCCTAGCAGAGCTCGAATGGTGGCAAAAACAATGGCATCCTTGCTTGCAGGCTGCCGAAAAGGGTCTTGCCATCCTTGGCGAAGATTCTGGACTGCAGGCAATTGCGGTGCGCGGACGCCTCTTGTGGGCCACAGCGCTCGCCTATCACGCACTGGATGACCGCCGAGCCAACGTCTACCGCGAGTGGGCGCAGGACTTATTGCGAATTGCCCGCGTCGACATGTCGATACTCCCAGATTGG
>JAKADO010000120.1 GCA_021820485.1 Bacillota bacterium | reverse complement strand
GGCCATGGCTTCCAGCTGGGCTTCCCACTGCCCGGTCAACGCCGGCGACTGGAGGGTCTCGGGCACCAGCGTCAGCAGTTGCTGGCCCTTGGTCGTGGATTGGATGGCCTTCTTGCGCCGCTCCACATACTGTCGTTGCAGCAGCACTTCCACAATGCGGGCCCGGGTGGCCGGCGTGCCTAAGTTGTGCTTTTCCATGAGCGCCAGGAGGCTTGCATCGGTGAGACGCGCCGGCGCTTTGGTTTCCTTGGCCGCAATGCCGGCCTCCTGCACCGTGACGGCATCCCCCAGTCGGAGCCCGGCCGGAATCGCCGGCGGCGTCTCGTCGTTCTCTTCGGTGTCCTCCGTGTCGGGCACCGGCTGCAGCGCGGTCCGCCAGCCTGGTACCACGATCCGCGTTCCCGTGGTCTTGAACGGCTGATCGTGAGCCACGGTCAGAATCGTCGTCCGTTCATCCTGCCCGGCTGGCATCAGCGCGGCGATGAGCCGCCGCACGACGAGATCAAAGACCTGCTGTTCTCGTTCCGGCAGCGCACCACTGGGCACCTGGCCCGTCGGCAGGATCGCATAGTGGCCTGCCGCGGCGACTTTGGCGTCATTGACGAGCCGTCCCGGAGTGAGCGGCCGCGGCACGGCCGCCAGCAGGTCGTGATAGGCGTTCAGGGCCATCAGCCCGCCCAATCGGTCGGCCAACGTCCCAGCAATGTCTTGCGTGATGTAGCGGCTATCCGTTCGGGGATAGCTGGTGAGATGCTGATCATAGAGCGCTTGGGCCGCATCGAGCGTCTGTTGGGCCGTGAGCCCGAAACGGCGGTTGGCCTCTTTTTGCACGTCATTGAGCGAATACAACAGCGGAGGCTGCAGCGTCACGACTTTGCGTTCGAGGGACTGGATGACCCCCGGCGTGCCCGGTTTGACCTGGGCCAGCACGGCGGCCGCCGTAGCCGGATCGGGAATCCGGTCCGGATGCTCCGGATCGGGTCCCTGCCATACCCCGACATAGGTGCCGGCGGCCGCCGCAAAGGTCACCGCCACTTGCCAATACGGGGTCGATTGAAACGTCTCGATCGCGGTATCCCGATCCACGATAATCCGGAGTGTCGGCGTTTGCACGCGGCCGACCGAGAGCGGCTGCCCCGATTCCCCATGCCGGAGGGAGAAGCCTCGGGTGGCATTGAGGCCCACCAGCCAGTCGGCTTGGGCGCGGGCTTCGGCCGCGCGTGCCAAGGCGTCATAGGCTGCATCGGGCTTGAGACGGGTCAGGGCGTCCCGAATGGCGGCCGGGGTATTTTCGGCCAGCCATAACCGGTCCGCCGGCTGCGCGAGCCCCACCCATTGCGCGATGCGCCTCCAGATCGCCTCGCCTTCCCGATCCGGATCGGTGGCCACCACAACCCGCTCAGCCTGCTTCAGGAGTTTTTGAATCACGGTCAGCTGCGCCCGCGACGACGCGATGGGTGTCAGCTGGAAGCGCTCCGGCAGCATCGGCAGGGTCGCCCAGTCCCAGCGCTTCCAGGTCGGATCGTACTGCTCCGGATTGGCCAACGTCAGCAGGTGGCCATAGGCCCAGGTGATCGTATCCGCCCCCACGGTGACATACCCTTCGTGCTTTTGGGGTGTGCCCAAGGCGCGGGCAATATCGAGCGCGACACTCGGTTTTTCGGCAATAATGCAACGCATAATCAATCCCTCCTCGTGATATCGTGCTGCGGCCGTTAGGCCGCGTAAGCCAGCAGCCAGTCTCCGAACTGCCAGACGGGGAGTCCGCGTCTGCGAGCGAGCCAGACTTCGATGCGGGCTCCGCGCGATCGTTCCCAACCGGGCAAGCAGATGACCCCATGCGCGGTCTTGAGGGTGGCCAAGTCGATGCGCATGGCCGCTTTCCATGTAATGCCCGGAGGACAGAGCTCCGCTGGGTTGAGGGCGTCATGGCCCGCAGCGCGGACGCTCGCGGCCACGCGATGGAAGGCCGGGCGGTTGAGGTCCGGTAGACCCGTCATGGGTGCTGAGAGGTACCAGCGCATGGTGTCGCCTCCTCGTCGACCGCCCCGGGGTATAAGAGTGCCTCAAGAGCACTCCGCGGGATGCGGTAGCGATTTTTGCCGATGATGGTCGCCGGCAGTTGTTGGCGGTGAATCATGTTCTGCACCGTCCGCAGGGAACAGCGCAGAATGCGGGCCACCTCGGCCGTCGTGTAAAACGCCGGTGGCGGTGTCTGCGGTTGGGTCACGGGACGTGCCCCCTTTCATCATTCATCAACGTAGGCCGTGGGCGTGGTGCCAAAGGCCATTAAACCACGTCAGCGCGGCCGCATGGATGGCCGCGTTGGTGGTGATGAGACCCACTTCCCGGTTGTTCATCAGGCTGGGTTCCGACCAGTTCTGGGATCCCACCCAGGTTTGATGAGCGGTGATCATCAATTTGGCATGCACATAGGGTGTGGCCAGTGTGCGCACCTGTACGCCCGCACGGGCGAGGGCCGCCAGCCACTGTCGGGCTTTGGCGGATTGCGTGGCGTCGAGCGGAATGAGCAGCCGCCCGGTGGCTCCATGAGCGGCTAAGGAGGCATACAGGGTGGGGACGTCGCCCAGCTCCTCAGTGGCGATCGCGACAGGCCCCGGCGTCCGTAGGAGCTGCACTAACGGGCCCGTCGCACCCGGCGAGAGCACGAGCGTCCGCCGTACGGCGGACCCGACGGAACGGCCCGTCCAATCGGCGTGAAACACCGCCGTGAGGGCCTGCGTCAGCGCCGGGGCCGTTGTTTCAATAGCATCTTCCGCGTTCCACCCCCCAAAGGCGCTCCATGTTCCGTTCGGCGAACCCATAATGGCCAGCGCATGCGGGGTTCCCGGATTGACCACGAGATACTTGGCATGATCCGTCGCATAGGGCCGATCGAAGCGCGCCGGCGCCCAATGGAGCTGCACCCGACTGCCGGCGAACAGACGCCGTTCGGTGGCCACGGCGGTCGCATCATGGTAGGGATTGGCCGCAAGAATCACGCGCACCGCTATCCCTCGCTGTGCCAGCTGCTTGAGCGCGTCGGCGTAGGCCGTGTCGGTCAGCAGATAGGCATTGACATCGACCCCGGTCTTGGCTTGCCGCAGGGCGGCCGCCCAGGGGCGGAAGCCCGCTTGGGGCTCCCCGATCCACGTGAGCGCCGCCGGAGGTGCCTGGTGACTTACGGGATGGGATGCAGCGTGGACAATCCCACATCCCGCCAGCAAGCCCGCGCTCAAAAGCGCTGCCATGCTCAGTCTCTGGACAGTCCGGAAACGCCCTGAAGGCGATGGCCGCCTCATCGTTCTGCCTCCACCTCGGGATCCCGGGAGGCCTCCAACGCCCGGGCCCATGTGACCCGGGCCAAGGCCGGCTGGGCTTGCCACACGGCATTCCAGTCCTTATACCCCGCAGGGGGGCTCACCCGCTCCACAATTTGCCCGGGCTGTGCGGCCGCACGAATTTGGGCGGCAAACCGGGCACCAGCGGCGTCGTTGTCAGTCGCGATGAGAATCTGATGATGCCCGACCAATTGCGGGGGCGTAAAACCCGCCTCGCCACCCAAGGCACAAATGGCCACGCCGGCCGGAAGGTCCGGTGTTCGCTCCGTGACGGTCGGGAGGCTGGCCGCCACGGTGAGCCCATCGATGGGGGCCTCCGTAATAATGAGGGTGGCGGCGTCGGCCGGGCCGATCTGCCACCACCCCGCTTGCTTGTGACTCCCCGGGGCCATCGGCCGCGGATTGCCGCCAAACCATTCCGGCGCCGGATCGTGATCGGCGTGCCGCCAGCGCAAGATCGCCCCGGTCGGGTGACTATCTTTGAGCGGTTGGCTGTGATCCCAGCAGGGAAAAAGGAGGTAATGGCCGTACTTGGGACCCCAGCCCGCCAAAATGGCGGGCGGATCGTGATGGATCACGGTCCGGAGCAAGGGGGCCGGCAGCTGACGCACGTCGGTGAGATAGTCCGCGATGAGGGGCCACGCTTCGGTGGGATTGCGATAGAAATGCGGCATCTGAAATGGTGCCGGGGGTGTCTCGCGTGGCGGTGCCGGTGGGCGTGCCGGCGTGAGGGTGGGGACCGCATCCTGAAGCCACGCCTTGGCGCTCGGGAAGTCCGGACAGACGCCGAGGTCCACGAGAAAGTTGATGGCGCCGGTGCCGGCGCGGCCAGCCTGCGGGCCGCTCCAGACGCGGTACAGGTCGGATTGCCCCGTGGTTTTCACATTGACCTTGCTGCCGTCCGGCAGCTGCCATTGCACGACGTCCCGGCCTTGACCCGGGGTGGGCCCCGCAGCGGTGGGAAAGGCGATGGGAATGACGGTCGCCAGGGGAATTTGCCGTAGCGCGGCCGTGTTTTCTTGGATGTCGCGAAAGGATTCGCGTGTGGCCATAATTCAACAACACCTCCTCGAAAGTGTGGGATACAGGTCGGTAGTATTGGAACGGAAAGTGCAATAGGTCGTTAGGATGCGCTGGGAGAGTGGTCCCGGCGCCGCAATAAGCGGCGGGCTCCCCATGCTGGTGCTATGCCCATGAGGGCGACGACCGACCGTATCACAGCCAGTAGAGCCACTTGCATCGCTAGCGCCAGGAACGCACCGAGGATCACGATGACGATTTGACTGCCGGTGAGCGTCCAATGCCCTGCGGTCAGGGGATGCAGAAAGTGGCGGCTGAGATTGACGGGGGCCGTGCCGGTGAGCATGAGAATACCGGCGATGAACCAGTGCCGGCCGGCACTGTGATAGGACGTCGTGAGTCCGTAGAGAATAGCCAGTACGGGCATGAGAAGACTGGCTATGATCCAACCGGAGCGAAAGCCGATCCGATAGATTGGCGGGACTGTATCACCGAACGGGTGGGCGGTGAACCAGACAAGGGACGCCGCCAGCGCCATGGTTAGGAATAGCCGGAGCCACACGCGCAGGCCGCGTTCGGTCTCCTGTTGCGCGAGAGTTGTGAGTAGGCGGGATCTCCCGGGGCGCCGCGGATTAACGATCGAGTTCATGATGGATGGATCTCCTCTCAAAGGTAAGATGGTGGGACCGCCAACGGCGGTCGAAATCGGACCCACCGTACCGCCCCGCGCGGGTGCGTATAGGCGATGGGCTGTGGCAAGCGAATCGGGTCTTGGAAGACCCATGCGTAGCAAGTGGGATACGGCAACGGGCGCTGGACCGCATCCCGGATAGCGTGATGCTCGGCCCCATCGCGAAATTCGTCTATGGTTAGACGTCGGACGTCGACCAGCTGCACCACCCCGACAATGCGTCCCAAGCCGCTTTGAATCAGAGCAATAGGCCCCCGGGTCTGAGTGTTGGTCCCCCGAATTTCCCAGGTCTTTTGCCCGTCCAAAATGCGATCCACCCACGGTGGCCGAATGATCAGCCCGTGGGTGAGCGAGAGGGTGTCAAGAAGCCTTCCGCCTGACGCGGCGTCGCGTTGTGATGTCATGTCCAGCCACCGCCCTCGGCGGTGCCCCATTGCGGCAGCACATAGGTCGGATATTTCCGGGCGATCAAGGTGTCGACCGCGCTCTGGGTCATCTCGTCGAGGCCCATGCGAAGAGCGGTGCGCGAAGCAGTCCATGCCGGATCTTGGCGCATCCAGACGTAGAGCGGGATGATGAGCTCGCGAGGAATGGATTGGCGGGCATCCAAGACGACGGGTTGGTCGAAGCGCGCGGCGAATTCGGCCTGCCAGAGATGACACCAGTCGATGATCGGGGCGGCCATGGTCTCTTCCCTCCCTTCTGTGTGACGGTCGGCACGTTACTCCGCGAAGACGAAGCTGGGTTGCTGGCAACGGTCATGAATCA
Organism: Bacillota bacterium; assembly: GCA_021820485.1. Taxonomy (GTDB): domain Bacteria; phylum Bacillota; class Sulfobacillia; order Sulfobacillales; family Sulfobacillaceae; genus Sulfobacillus_B. The sequence goes on along the minus strand of JAKADO010000120.1, from coordinate 802 downwards.
TCCATTCGTAAGCCGGATTGCGCTCGATGCCCACCGAATGTCGTCCTAGCCGCATTGCGGCCGCGCATGTCGTGCCGCTGCCGGCAAAAGGGTCGAGCACCGTCCCACCGGGTGGGCAATAGGCCGCGATGAAGAATGCGGGCAGCGCTTCGGGAAACCGCGCCGGGTGCGGATATTTAGGGGACTGTTCCGGCGCCGCAACCAGGACATTGCTCGCGTCACGGCCCAACGGATGGATGAATTCGGGCTTGTCGCGTCGGACATAGGGATGAGCTTGCGTCCGATGGTTGCCGTGGCGGCCGCGATGCAGGTAGCCTCGTGCTGCCCGGCGCTGAGTGGCCTCCGAATACGGACGGCGGATGTCGTCACGACCGAAAAACGCCAAGGATGGTCCTTTCCGAAAGACCCAGATCGGTTCCCATTCGGGAATGAGGTGGCTTTCTCGGCGCCCGACGGGAATGGCATTGGTTTTTACCCAACACACCCGCTCGTGCAAGACGAGGCCCGTCTCACGTGGCACCCGGACCACGACTTCCTCGGGAAAGGTCCACGCAGCCTGCCCGTTGAGGTTCAGCGCCAAGACACCCCCGGGAATCAACACGCGCTCCACGGCGCGTACGATGGGCAGGAGCCAATCGGCATAGTGCGGACCCTGAGGCAAGGGTTGCCCATCATGGGGTATGGCAACGATTCCTTGAATTTCGGGCCATAGGACCATAAGACAAGTAAATCCGCCGACGAATTATAAGGGGTTGTTCCGCTGCACACCCCGACTGCCCAATGTAACACATAGACGCAGCTG
>JAKADO010000119.1 GCA_021820485.1 Bacillota bacterium | reverse complement strand
AAATGGAAGTTCACGGTCTGTGCCCTGACTGTCAGCGCCTTACTCCACACCACTGAAGCGCATGTCTTGGCGGAGCGCATTTCGCAAGGACTCGGGCGGTGGAAGCTCTGCGGAAATGGCCATCAAGGCCGCCCCCGCCACCGGCCGCAAATTTGTCACGCGCGCGGTCGCCCGCGGCAAACCTGTCGCCAGCACGGCATCAAAGGCTTCTCGCATGTGCGGCGCCATCCCCAGCCAAAGACTGCCTGCCAACACCACGTCAACCGACAGGTGATCCATGGCGAGGAGACGAGCGCATCCAATGACGCTTTCGGCAATGGCACGGCCGTTATCCTCAAGAATCCGCACGGCCACCGCATCCCCTTGCTGCGCCGCTTGAAAGCACAGCGGCGCCAGAACTAAAAATGCCGCCTCCGGCAACTGATGAAAGTAGATCGCGCGGCTCAAGGATTCATAGTCAGGGAATCCCAGCATGGTCAACACCATCGGTTCCAGCAGGGTCTTCTCCCCCCGCAGCTCGGCACTGCGAAAGGCATGATGCAGCACCGCGCGTGCCACATCGATTCCACTTCCATAGTCCCCCCATTCGTAGCCCAGCCCTCCGACCTGTCGGCGCTCGCCTGCGGCGTTTCGGCCAAAGACGTTGCCGCCAGTACCGGCCACCGCCGCAATGCCCCACCCTTTTTCGGTGCCAGCCGCAAGCGCGATTTCCGCATCGTTGACCACCTGGAACGGGAACGTCAGCCGCGATTTGAGTCCGTCGCGAAGGCTCTCGACATCTTCGGGGAAATCAGCGCCCGCAAGCCCCAGCACCGCCCCTCGAACCGCCTGCGACTCGACGCCGGCATCGCGAAGCGCATCAGTGGCCACCTCCACGATAGTCGCCACCGCCTGCTCCAAGCCCACCCCTTGGTGATTGGACGGACCTCCCCGCGCAAATCCCCGGGCACCGTCAAGAGAGAGCACAAGGGCTTCCGTCTTTGTTCCGCCTCCATCCAAGCCGAGCCACACCATCATCCCACACTCCCGATTACGAACTTTCGTACAGCATAACATCCCGCCGGTTGGGGATAGACTCGTCCGTAACCGTCACAACTGGCGGCTTCTCCGAGGAAACCTCGCGTATCGCTCCTGAATATTGGCTGAGGAGGGCGAGCGCCGAAGTCCTTGAAACCCATGACTTGGCGATCGGATTGCCATAAGGCCTTAGTTCATGAGATTTTCTCCACATAGGCCCGGAAGAATCTGGGATATGGCTTTATCGAGGAAAAGTCACGGGACTGCCGCTTTGTCCCTTCCGATTGCTGAAAAAATGCGTCATAATATAGCCAAATCCTACGATCTCTCACGAACCGGAGATCGGAGACATTACCCCAATCAAAATCCGTGCGATAGGTGGGAGAACGTGGATTACCACAATGAACGTGTGGCCATATTCGTGGACGGCGCAAATATGTTTTATGCCCAGCGCGTCCTCGGTTGGCACCTCGATTTTGCTCGCGTCATCGAGTATTTTACCCGCGGCCGGCAACTGTACAACGCCTTTTACTATACGGGCGTGCAAGTGCCCCCGGACAACAGCCAGCGCGACTTTCTAACCGCCCTCCGGCATTTGGGCTTTACCATTCGCGAGAAGTCCATCAAAGAAACCATGGACCAAAGCTCCAATGCGGTGATTCGGCGTGCCAACCTTGATATCGAAATCGTTGTGGACATGTTCAACACGGCCACTCGATACGATTTAGCCATATTGATGAGCGGTGATGGTGATTTCGAGCGAGCCGTGGAATTGTTGCGTTCGAAAGGCAAGGAGATTGTGGGCGTGGGCACGCGAGGCATGATTTCCTCGGAGCTAGAAAACGCTTGTGATCGATACGTGAAGCTCGAAGACATTCGTTCCGAGGTTGAAAAAATCCGCTAATAGACCTCTATTGGCGGTCTCCGTGAAGAAATGCTGGTCTCGGCGCCCCCCACACTTCCGTGCGGGGCTTTTCGTCGTCTCCGCCAATATTTCACCGGCAACTCTTGGTTTCACCGATCACCCACAGCCGCTATAATGGGAGAATGACACGGGAGGTGACCATGCATGCCCAAGCGCCGCGTAGCTTTCATGGCGCTGGTTTTCATGGCACTCGCCGCGTGGCCCGCCACGGTTGAGGCAGCGAGCAGCCCTACAACCAACATCTTGGCTGTGACTTCCCTGCCCGCATACTACGGCTTCACCAAAACCGTCACGTTGACCAATACGGGCAGTGCACCGGCGCTGGATGTAAAGGCCGACGTGGTGCTGTCCGCACCACCCACGGCTTATGCTCATGTCACGTTGACCGGATACTCGAAGGAACCGAAATCGACGTATACCGATGCATCGGGGAATCTCATCGCCGTGTACACATGGAGCCAACTCCAGCCGCACCAGTCGGTCACGATCGTCCTCCATTACCAAGCCACGTCGTCAGACGTCTCCTACCGTCTGCCCGCGTCGTACAGCGCCTACAACGTTCATTCGGCGCTCTACCAGCGCTATACCAATCCGCGGTTGGAGGCTGCCCAAGTCAATACCGATGCCGCGCCCATCAAGGCCGAGGTGCAGGCGTTGGTGGGCAACATGACCAATCCGTATCAACGAGCGCAAACGCTGTTCAATTGGGTTGCCAACAACATTCGTTACAATTACTCCCTGCAGGCCTCAGGTTCGGCACTGGCAACCTTGCGCACGCGGCTTGGCATCTGCAGCGACATTGCTGAGCTGTATGTGTCGATGCTTCGCACCGACGGCATCCCCGCCCGCTTGATTGGCGGTTACGTTACCAACAACGGCGACGGACAAGGAGGATTCCATCAATGGGTGGAGTTCTACTTGCCCCACGCGGGATGGATTGTGGCCGACCCCACATGGGGGCGGTACGGCTATTTCGCAGCGTTGCAGGATGACTGGCACATTCCCTTGTATGACGGCATCCGTCCGGACATCTCGGTTCATTGGCAGTATGCCAAGAACGGCCCGAACGACCCCTATTTGGCCATTAACTACCATTATCACTTCGTCACCGAGCAGAGTCCTCCGGTGACCCGGCATGTCAAATTGCCGCTCGTCTCCGTCACCCCGCCGGTTGCCAAGCATCGCGCCAGCGTTGTCGTGGCGCGCACCCTAGCCACGGAATGGCAGCATCTGGTCTCCATGGTGCGTCAATACTTTTTGCGCCTCAAAATTGCGCTCGAATCCCTGTAGCGAGTAGTTCGTACAACCTCCGGCCATGCTAACGCTGGAGGTGGTATGGGATGTCAACAACTGATGTTACGCCCCGTTCTCTCCAAGACGTGTGGGACTGGGCTGCCGCGCGGTTCGACGCGCACGACGCCACCCACATGGATGCCGTCCTGATGCAAATCGGAGACCGCGTCGCCGCCCACCCGCCGACCGATCTTTCGGAAGACGATCTCTTGGCATTGGAGGCTTGGCAGTCCGGCTCCCCCAACGAGCGGCACCGTCTGGCCCACCTTTTTATGCGGACCGTTGGGCATCAGGAGTTCCTCGGCAAATAGCCACGACGGCCCCGCCATTCGGGGCCGTCGGCTCTTGAGCAGGAGACTTTCACGCTATAGTCCCAATTGCGAACTCCATGAGGTCTCGCCATTCACGTCTCCGCTTTGTGGATTCCCGGCATGTCCGCCTGCGCGTCCTTTGATGGACGTTCGGATGGGGAGGGTCCAACGGCCGTGAAATGACGCCCTGCCATTCATCAGCGGAGCCTGCGTAAGCGTGTTCAGCCAGGAGTCGCGGTTGTTGTCCCCCGCTTTTTGAGGGCTCGTAGTCGCCGACAACGATGAATGTTCCGTCCCCTGCGTCCCTGAACCCTGCGTCCCTGAACCCTGCGCATTCGCCCCGCTATTCTGAGTGACAGGCATTTGTGTCCAGGTGTTCAGGGAGGCCGGGCCGACTGTCGCGCCACCTGCGGCATTTCCCCCGGCAGACGTTGTCCCCTTCACTAACGTTTGTCCCTCGGCAATAGCCTCGGTCAGCACACGGTTCCAGTGTGGGTTTAGCCAGCCTTGGGCCTTCATGGCCGATTTAAGCTGGACCATATCCTGCAGGACGCCCGTCATCTGATATTGCAATTGGGTGGAAGGAGTTGTCTCGGACCAAAGCGAATAGGCCAAGGCGGTCGTGCCCGCAATCCCGTTAAGGCGTGTATTGACAACTTGACGCTGTTGACTTTTGAGACCCGCCATGGCGCTGGTGGTATCCTGTGCAGCCACGTGAAGCAGAAAGGTCACCTTGCTGCTGGCGGAAAACGTGGCGTCCCACTGAATCGTTCTAGCCACCTCTTGCAACATGCCGATGCTGCCAAAATTTAGTGCTGCGCTTCCCGTACCAATCCCCATGGCCGGAGCTCCCAATCCCAGTATTCCGGCCACTGTCAAAGTGAGTGCTCCTCGAAACACGTATGGCACCTCCTTCAATGATTGACGTGGATAGGTTTCGCGGAACTGGCAGAGATTTTTGGGGGCAGCGCCTTCTTCCAATCACTGCCGGTTTGTTCCCCTGGTGGTTGAGGCACACTACGGCCGGAGGTGAAGGCCGTGCCGCGAGCGTGGGCGTGGTTTCATAACCCGTCAACGGTATTGTCTTTAGTCAACCAATTGGGCGACGACACGCAAGTTTCCGTGCTTATGCAGGATCCTGACCAGCAAGACGTCGTTGTCTTAGGTCCAATTAGCCGCGATATGGCCTGTTATCCCTTCCTTGATGTGTGTCGTCAGATGCGCCGATTTGGCGTCAGACGCACATTAGCGGAGCATTATGCCAGGGTTTTGCGCCGGGGAGGCGCGGTGATCTGCTTGGAGACACCTGACATCACCACGATGCGGGTATTGGACGAACTCAATGCGAAGGATGTGTTCTCGTTGAGTGGTGTCGGGGGGCGCTAAGCCCTCCGTTTTCTTATAATGGGTGAAGGAATCGATACCGATCGGGCGCGGCCATGACGGCCTGGTACAGATCTTGCGGCCCCGCTCCCGGCGCCGCCATGAGCGCCGCACGCAGCTCCCTGAGGGGTGGATGAGCGCGATAATGTGGATTGGGACGTGCGCCTTGGGGACCCAAGTAATAGCCCGCCCCGCGGTGCCGCGCCATTTCATCGAAGTCCACCAAAGTTGCCGAAGAGTGCACTTCTGCAACCACCAACACCTCCGTCCCGCAGTTCATCAGCACGTGGGCATAGCCCGGAGGCACCAACACCCGATCCGGTCGACGGAGCCATAATATCGACGCTTCATGAATGCGATCGAAGCTTCCGTCCTTTTGAAGGTAAAGCCCAGCTTCGCCATGCAATACTTCCAACACGGCGGGGAATGGCGTGCGCTGCGGCCCGCGATGCAGATGGCCGGGGAATGCTGGCCATTCGCGGCCGACGACCCCCGGCATAATCTCCACAATGCCGTACTCCAAATGCAGACGCTCCCATACCCGGCGCTCCTGAATTCTCGCGACTCCGCCGTAAAAGCGGGCAATAAGGCCTGGTCCCCCGCTGTCCGGGTTCTCCAAAAAGGGACGAACTTGCTCCAAGTGCCATACGCGCTCGACCTCGTGCCCGACACCCGATCCAAAACGTACGGCAGTCCCATTGTCCCCCCTGCCGATATTAACCGCCATGAATGGTTGGGCCCTCCCCGCAGCATCGATGCTTCCATGCTACCACAGCCCATGGACGAGAGTTAATGGTAGCGTAGGGCATGCCACCCGCGACGAATCTGCCGGACTATTCCCACCATCAGCGCACCGCCCGCTAAGCTGACGAGAGACAGTACCACCATCAGAATGCTGATATGAAGGCCATCCAGCACCATGCCTCCCGGTGGTCCTTGAATCAAAAAGTCCCGCGAGGAGAACGCCGGGAGCGTCAATCCGCCAAACGCGGCTTCCACCGGTCGAAAGAAGACCACCGTCATAATGCCCGCATAAAACGCGTGCAATGCCCGAGCTACAAAATACGGCTTCATCGAGATGTCCGTATCCGCCAGCACCGAGGCTACCTGTCCGTGTACAGAGAGGCCCGACCATGCGATGATGCCTGACACCAGCACCAGTCGTTGCAAAAGAGGAGCAGAAGCATGGGCAGCAGCGGCCGAGCCCAAATCGATTTCGAACAAGCCTTGAATGGCCGCGTTAACCAAGTGGGGCGACATGCCCATCAGTTTGAGCAGGGCCCCGAAAGGCACTTCCAACAATGTGACCAACCCAGTCGCCGAGAGCACTCGAATCAGGACAGCGAACAACACCATGAAACTCATAATCATAAAAAGGGTCGAGACCGATTCGGTGATCGCCTCATTCAAGACCTTTCCCATGTTTCGCCCGTCTTCGGCGCGGCCCCTCATCATCGCATCCATAGCGCGGCCGTGAATTCCACGGACCACAACGCCCTCCTTGGCGTCTCGTCCCTCTTTGCGCTTATAGAAGCGGAACGTCAATCCCACCATCAACACGGATGCGTAGTGGGCCATCGCCAATACGGCTCCCAGCGCTGGCTGCCCAAACATGCCCACGGCCACCGCCCCGAAGATAAAGAGCGGGTCTGCACTATTAGAAAATGCCAAAAGTCGTTCGCCCTCCGTCTTCGTACCGAGGTCCTGCCTG
>JAKADO010000038.1 GCA_021820485.1 Bacillota bacterium | reverse complement strand
AAGGGGATCACAGTCTCACACTTGGAGGGTCAAAAAATTGTCTTGACGGTGGGGTCCACTTTACACCTCTCCATTCCCACCATGGTCGACATCCAACCGTTCACTCTGATGAATCCTTCCAGAACCATTCGGTATCACGCGACTCCGGTCCGAACAAGTGAAGGCTACATCGCTTGGGGAATTTTTCGCTCGAATTGAGGACCGGGCACGAACTGCCGGTATGTTCAATTCTTAACCTTTGGAAATAATCTGTGCTGGAGGAGCCCCTGGCAGGTCGAATAACATGTGGCAAGCTTGGGACAATAGGCCAAAAGCAGAGGAGGCCCCCAGTGCCTAAGGCCAAACGCCCTGACAAAGAGGCGGTATCTCGGGCCATTAAACTGGCCCGAACGTTGCGCCAGACACAGCACCAAATGGCGACACACGCCCACGAAGCGGCACTGGACGATCTGACCAGTGCGTTAGATCGCTTGGATTCGACACTCACAATGACGCTTGCCACGACGGATGACCAACAACCGACGCGGATCTCTGGAGACCTCGCGCAAGCGGAGCAGGTATTTCATGGACTCGTCGGTCCTTCGCCCGATGTCGTGTTCCGGCGATTCTGGATAGGAACCCGCCGCCCTGGGTTGCTGGTCTTTGTGGACGGTCTTGTGGACAATGAGATGATAGATCAAGATATTGTCCAGCGACTCGAAGACGCCTCCGACATATCCCAAACCAGTCCCAAACAGTTGGGGGCACTAGCCTATGACCGGCTGATTACGGTCGGGCACGTGACGACCACGTCATCATGGCCGTCCGTCGTCTCTAAGGTCATGACAGGAAACACAGCCGTTTTTGTCCAAGGATTACCTCGTGCATTTGTGGTCGATACCGTAAAGTACCCGGCGCGTACCGTTCCGTCAACGAAAATTGAACCTGCCATCAAGGGCCCGCAAGAAGCGTTCAATGAAGTCGGCCTCACTCATATGAATCAACTGCGGCGCTGGCTCCGGTCACCCCGGCTGCATTTCGATAGCCACACAGTGGGAAAAATCAGCCAAACCCCCGTGTACGTTGCGTACCTAGACGGGGTAGTCAACCGCGAGTTGCTATCCCGCATCACGGACCGCGTTGATCGAATTGAACGAGATGTGGTGACGCGAGCCAATGACGTAGCCGAGTATCTGAGCGATCGACGCTTGGCAGTCTTTCCCCAGTTTCGGCTATCCGATCGCGTGGATTGGGTTGCACGGGAACTGGGACAAGGCAAAGTCGCGATTCTTGTCGAGAATGACCCATTTGCCATCCTAATGCCCATGACGCTTGTCGACTTCTACAAGACATCCCAAGACTATTCATTTTCAACTTGGGATTCCACCTTAATCCGGCTAATCCGGCTCGCGGGCCTTCTAGCAGGCTTGTACCTCATGCCCCTGTATATAGCTCTCACGTCCGTCAATGTTGACCTCATGCCCACGCCCCTGTTGCTGACCATCGACGGTTCGCGCCAAGGAATTCCCTTCCCTCCCGTCGTGGAAGTCATGATTATGTACCTCATCATCGAAATTCTGCGGGAAGCCGCAAACCGCTTGCCGCAACAGCTCGGGGTCACACTGGGAACTGTTGGTGCGGTGGTGGTGGGAACGGCCATCGTCAAGGCAGGCATTGTCGACGACGTTATGATTGTCAGCGCTACACTCACCGCTCTAGGGTTGTTTACCACACCAGCTTTTGAAATGACGACGCCCTGGCGCTGGCTGTTCTGGGTTATGATTTTGGGAGCGTATCTTCTGGGCATTTTCGGCATCTTACTGGTGACCGTGGGCATTGTCGCTTATCTTGCCGGGATGGAGTCGTTTGGCACCCCCTATCTGACCCCTTTTGGTCCCTTGCAGATGTCGGGCTGGGCGGATTCCATCATGCGGTGGCCCATCCCGCTGTTGCAGCGCCGCCCGGAAGACCTCCGGCCTGTCCATCGGCGAAAGGCCGAGCCCGTCCCGACTCCCAAGCCCTTCCGGCTTGGGCCCCGGAACTCCAAAGGATCCACAAAGTCATGAGGCGACGCATGGGCATGCAAGCCATCGTGATGTTTTTGATGCTGGGCATCCTTACCGGGTGTGCCAGCAACCGTCCATTGAACGAACGAGCTTTAGTGCTGGTCATGGCCTTTGCACCCGGCCCCCACAAGCAAATCTCGGTGGCATTTCAAATCCCCACCCCTCAAGGGCTGACAAGTCTGACAAGCGGCAGCACCGGGTCGGGAAGCCCGGGCCATAAGACGAGCTACACCGTATTCGGGCGAGGTTCCACGCTGTCTCAAGCGTTCGGCCAAGCTCAATCGCAAGTTAATCAAGGTCTATATTTGGGTCAACTGCAGGCAGTGATTTTCTCAACACGCCTGTCAGGCGCTCAGTTTCAGGCTATCTCGAGCGCTCTCACCCGGATCGGGCAGTTGGATAAAACCGCCTTTGCCCTCGCCACCACAGCCCCACTGCGACAATTCATGAGGAAGACACCGGATTCAACCCCGCTTCCCGGCCTGTACTACACGACAGAATTTGGGTGTTCACAATGCCAGACCGTTCAGTTGCGCCGGCGGGTGTGGTCCATTGAAAAATACCTTAATGCCCCCGCACAGAATCTGTGGCTCCCGTTGATAACCCTTGAGCCACAAGGTTTTCACGTCGATCAGATGGTTATCTACCGGCACAACCACGCCGCGAAAATTTTATCGTCCCAACAAACGGCCGATATTGGGTATGTGTTAGGGCTAACCAGCAAAGGCGCGGTGAATCTCCACTGGGATGGCCAAACGGTCAGTGTCCGCTCGTTGAAAGCCAATCCCAAGATTCGATGGCAGTGGATTGACGGCCTGCTCCACATTCATGTTTATCTTCGAGTGACGGGGAGCGTTGAAGAATTTCCTGCCGACCTGGAGCTAGGACCTCATGTACGAGGACTGCAACAGCAAACCAGCGCCCAGTTGAGTTCTGACTGTCTAACCGCAGTAACCAAACTCAGTCGAAATGACTTGGACCCCTTCACTATCGGCAACGCCTATGAATGGCAACACCCCGGCACGCTGTCCCAATGGCGAGATGCATACGCCCACGCCACATGGGCGATTACGGTGACGGTGCGACTGCAACAGCTCGGCGACGCAACTTAAGGCCTGCGGCACGACACATGACTGGAGGTACAGGATGCACGAAACCACACGCCACATCTCACCACTTCAATATGCCATCATAGAAACGACCTCCTTTATGGGCATTGGTATTTTCGAATTTCCCCGCGTTTTGGTCATGCACGCGGGAAGTGATGTCTGGTGGGGCTTTTTAGCGGATTGGCTGGCAGCCTATGTAGGAGCTTGGCTCTTGCTGAAGGTCGCCTATGTCAATCCACGGGAGACCTTGCTGGGCGCTGCACGCGATATTTTGTCGTCCACTCCCTATTGGATTTTTGGGATTGCCGATACTGTGGTCCACCTTATTCTTCCAGTGTTGGCCATCGCGCAATTTTCGTTTTTGGTTGTGACGTTTTTCCTGCCGAACACGCCTATTTGGCTGGTGGATATCGCCCTCACCGCGATGTCGGTTTATGTGACATGGTGGGACCTGCCCGCCTTGGCACGAACCACCCAAGTCATTTATCTCCCCGTCATGGCCATATCCGTCGTACTGCTGACCCTGTTGGTCCCATATATGACGGACAGCTATGCCGCCATCCCATCCTTAGACCTTCATGTCCTACCTACCTTGACGGGGGCCTTCAAGTCTCTCTACATCTTCATAGGATTTGAGGTGATACCCATTTTCTGGCCGTACATTCGTCCAGACGAACAGCCCCGCGCGCGCAGATACACGTACCTCGCTCTCACGGCTGCAGGTGTTTTTTACAGCGCCATCATTTTCGCCACGCTAACAACAGAAAACCCATGGTACCTCGAGCACCTACAATGGCCGGCCGTATCCGCGTTAAGACTTATCAACGTCTCCGGACTCATTATCAATAAACTGGGACTTCTCATCGTAGTTCTTTGGGGAATTGTCTCCCTTTTCTTCATCAGCATCCGGTTCTGGGCCATCAGCCATGTAATCATGCCACTTATCCGACGCCGGACATTGACATGGTATCGAGGAATTAACGTCTGTTTGGCCGTTCTAGTTGTCGGTGTCTCGTTGCGATTCCCCAATATCCGTGCGGTAGACACGATCACCAAAAAATTGATCCCGCCCATCATTGTCTTCGTATATGCGTATCCTGTGGTCTATCTTATTGTTGCTCGACTTCTGCAGCATCGCCGCCATCACTCATCCCCTTCCCCGGCTAACTCCTAGATGGACGGCAGCGACACGGGCCGCGGAATCGTGTGAAAGCCCGTAGAACCTTCAGCTGCTTTTCTAGTTCCCTGGCATGGGTTTCAGTCCGGCGCTGCGAGCAATGCGCGTAATGAGAGCGTAAAGGGCATCGACCTTAATGGGAGACCCACTCGCCCGCCCAATGACGACCCAGTCGCACGCCGGCGTGTACAGCGTTTGATACGGCACCTGTCGGCTGTTGAATCCCCATTCGTAGGTCGTGGGTTGACCCGGGTCAACGCGCTCCCCGTGCAGAACCGGCTTCCACACTGAACCAACATGGCGTCTAGCCCATGCTGCCGCGCTCTGGACGCTCATCGGCCACATATAGGTATGGCCGCCCACCCAAAGATGTTTCACCAGCGGCATAAAGGGAGCGGGAATTGCTCCGAGTCCTGAATAGCTTCCACGGGGAAGAGGGATTGGAGCAGTATCAGGAAGACCCGGGATGAGAGGGGCCAGGACACTCGGAAGCCATGCAGGGTGGTACGAAAGGGCAACTTGATGGTTTTCCGCTCGCGGACCCGCGATAAAAACGCCGAGATCGACGGCCCCTATCATGATTAGCAGCAACGCGAGCAGCCATCGCATCGAGTTCCCTCTCCTTCCGATGGGTCTTCTACGTGGCAAGCGCCTCATGCGGCGATGGCCCCCATCCGCTTTCCATTCGGCGGCAGGGTATGCTTTGAGCCAATTTTACGACAAAACCGCGAGAGCGCGTTAGCGCCGGATATTCCAGCTGCCCGACAAGCGCTCAACTGCTAAAATGGATACGGTGCATCGCAGCGCCATTGAAGGAGCGACAGTAATGATTCGATTGCGGGGCCATCACCTATTGTGCCTGTTGGGATACCGCGGCATGGGATATTCACCCGAGTATGTTGAAAATATGACGCAGATTCATCGGGCCTTGCGGAATGCGCCCGATACAACGGTGCTTTTGGTCTCCGGTTCGGATGACCTGTGCGATAGGTTTCCAACATCTCAACCATCCCATTGCAATGAGAGTCGCGTTCACGCCCGCGACAACGCCGTCATCGGAAAACTTCATTTAGGCGTCGGCCAACCGGCAACCTGGGCCGAAATCCAGCAACGCATCAAGGAATCTGTGGAGCCTTCAGACATCACCACCCTATGTAGCACGTGTTCCTGGCGGTCCTACGGCGTTTGCGAAGAGGGCATCCGGTCGATCAGGGACGGGCACGGCTTGCCCGTCGTCGACTAGGGCGCTGCCTTGCTATCCCAACTCACAGAAGTGAGTTCAAGTAGAGGGAGCAAAGCACTGAGAACCAACCCCAAGATCCACGAGGTCATGACTAATTTTGAAATCCATTGATCAGGGATTCGAAGATATCAGGCAACTGGCATGGCGGTGCCGTTTCGCAAATTATGCGCATACGTCCGAGACAGATTGCGCGGTATTGGAAGCCATTGACGAAGGATAACTGGCGGAAGAAAGACTGCACAGCATGAAGCAAAGAGCCGAGGCTCTATATGTCGCCAAACAAGCGAACAAAACCAAGGCCATAGATTATATGAACCAATTGAAGCTCTTTGACCAAGAAGCGAGCCCCCTAACTGATGTCCGGCCAACGCGCCCACCATCACGAGTTTGACATATCGCCTTGGAAACCCAAAGGATTCCGGCCTACGGTCATCGAAGCTTCTCTGCCATCTAACGCCTATCAGGCCGGAGGAACAATGCGAGTGGCTGTGCCGACAATCAAAGCGCTTGTTTTGGATTTGGACGGGACATTCCTCAAAACGGATAAGACGATCTCGCCTCGGAATCGCGAAGCGGTGGAGCACTGCATCAAGGCCGGCATTCGTATCATCGTGGCGACCGCTCGCCCACCAAGGGCTGTCAAAAAGTTCCTTCGCCAAATGCCCCCTGTTGATTGCTTGGTCTATTACAATGGCGCCCTGGTACGGTGTCTATCTACCGAGCGGCATACGCCCATCCCTCCCGAGATGAGCCGGCGTGTCACCGCCTTGATGCGAGCCCACCAGCCCGAGGCCATCATCGTGTACGAGGTCAATGATGACTGGTATACCGCGAGGCCTATCCCCGACACCAGCCACGACCTCTTCGGGGTCGGTCCAGGAGATAGCAAGCCGGAAGTTCTCGACGACGCGCATATCGAGGCCCTGTCTCCAACAAAGATTGTGGTTCAGGGACTTAGCAAGTGGTGGGAGCTCCATAAGGAACTTCGCCACGCTGTCAACATCCTGGCGACTGACGGCGGGGCGTAGGTGCAAGTCATGCATGCAGCGGTGTCCAAGGAATCCGCAGTCGCTGGGGTTCTCCACAACATGGGAGTGTCCACCGCCGAGACCATGGTCTTGGGTGACGACGCGAACGATGTGGGGCTTTTTGGCCTGTGCGGGGTTCCCGTGGCCATGGCCAATGCCATCCCAGCCATGCAACGCAGCCGTCTTCGTTACGGCGTCCAATGACGAGGACGGGGTGGCCGTGGCCATTGAGAAGTTCGTACCGTTCTGATGGACCTATTCAAGTCTGATCATCACGAATCCACTCTAGCCATCTTCTTGCGTCATCATGCCACCGCTGCTTAGGGCTTCCGCCAGTCATCCACGGGAGGGCATTCCCCAAGCTGTCACCGAGGCAGTGCTCCCGTTGCGCAAGAAACGGGTGGGGAGCCCCAACGAACTCTGTCGCGGATGGCCAACTCCTCACCCCGCCGCACAGCGTAGGAGCCTATAGGCAACCCCACGGAACACGAGGCACGAAGATTCCCCACCAACGCACGGCGGTGATGGTGGGGACTTGTTTGACTGATGAACTTCAGGTGTCATCTCATAATATCTCTTAGCAAGATTGATGTCTAGGCCAGCGAGAAGCCGAAACCCAGACCATGCGATTACCTCCGTCTCGGCTCCTTCACTGCAGAGCCATCGACCGACTGCTCACCAAGGGTCCCGTCCAAGCATCAATCGGGACTCACGGGCGCAAACATCAATGGGCGCCGTCCCGCGCCATGCTGGCACGGGTCAAGGCCGGTCCAATTTTGATCCACTTTCGCCAGTGAAATTTGACCCACCTGCTGAATCTCCCGGGAATACTGGAACGTTCGGCGAAGCCCACACACCAGCCCACTTCTTGTCTTGGAGCCGGTAATTGTCACAGCGGATGTTCACCACGTGAGAATAGTGCAGCAGACGAGCCACGATGGCTCGCAGATGCTGCTGTGGAGACCCGGCAGCGACCGAAATCTTGCGCCGGAAAGGAGGCCCCGCCGATGCACTGGACGCTGTGGATTCTTCCGTGGTTGCTCGTGCTGGTGGTTCCGCGAAATCGTAAGAAATAACCACCTCCCATAAGGAGATGGTTATCGTCTGCTAAAATCTCGGCGTTCGGCAGGGTCTCCTTCCGTTGAGACCGGAAGTGCTGCCATCCTTCCCGCTCTGTTGACGCAGGGCGGGAGTTCTTCTGCTACTGTTATGCCACGCGGTTGGTAAGAATGCAAGGCTCGTCGCATGGAACGCAACTGCGTTTTGTTCATGGTTCTGCGCGCCCATACAATATGAAGCCAACTCCTGTTACAGCTAACAATCCACCTAAAATCGGGATTATTGCCCATTGGGACGTCAGCCCCGTGAAAACGATCAAGACACCGAACACCACCAGTATGTCCCCGACTTTGAAGCTCCTTATGACCGACCGCCACCGGTACAGACGCACGAGCAATACAAGAGCCAAGGGTACAGCAACGAACCACGGCATCCCACTCCTCCTGGCAGCCGGAATCCCGCCAGCAGCCATTGCAATAACTACCAATTCGGCATATAGGTTGCGCTTCACGAACTCCCTCCTGTCGGGGCACATGGCAAGGTGCACAGTAGGATGACTAAAGAGCTTCAGCCAAAGGCATTCATACGGATAACCGGGGACAGGGAGGCACTGGCGTTTAGTTCGGAGCGGATTAAGACAACTCCTGCCCCGCCACGTAGGCAATTACTGGAAGAGCGAAGTAGGTTTCGCCGAGGTCTGGATCCCGTGAATGGTCTATGTGCGGGTTTGATATATGAGACGACCTGGACAGCGGCACAAGCTCGCATAAATCGGTCAAAATCTGTGCGAGTTCACTTCGATTTAGCCTCGGCCAAAATGTATGGGGCCCCAGTCAAGGGGTTTTTAGACACATACTAGAGGAAAAGTCCATAAAACAGGAGCTTCGCGACTGGAATAAACCCACTTGCATCAGGAACCATCAGCGAATACCGAAAAACCACTTTCAGCGTTGTTTCTGGGCAAAAAATAAAACCCGCCGTCAAGGGGTATGTGCGGGTTTTTGCAAAATTGGTGCCGGGAGCGGGACTTGAACCCGCACAATCCTTCCGGATCGGAGGATTTTAAGTCCTCTGCGTCTGCCGATTCCGCCATCCCGGCCTCTGTACCTTTTAGGCGCCTCGACCGCCGCGCTTAGAATCGGTGTTGCGCCGTAAATCCTGCAAGCGGTCCTCGCTGTCGCGCATAAACCGTTGCATTTTGTCCTCGAACGAGACTTGTTGGGCGCGCCGCTCGTGCCGGTATTCTTTACGCGGTCCGCTGTTCTCCCGAGGTGCGGCTGCCGATTTAGGCTGGGCTTGCCGAATGGAGAGCGCAATCTTGCCGTTTGCGTCCATCGACAACACCTTGACCTGCACCTTATCATTTTCCTTGTAGTAGTCTTTGATGTCCTTTACATAGGCATCTGCGACTTCGGAAATGTGCACCAATCCGGTTCTGCCGTTCGGCAACACAACAAAGGCCCCGAAGTGGGTAATCCCGCTTATGGTGCCCTCGACTATCTGGCCAACTTCCACTTCAGATGCCATTGAGACGTCAAAGTCCTCCTATGGGAACAAATAAGGTATGGTTCATTATATTGTGGGCACCTGAAAAATGTCAACGGAAGGCCCCGCAAATATTTCCAATTTTTACTAGGGCGTGATGCTCGGCAACGGGGCCTGCCCCGTTAGCATTTCCCGCAACTTTCGAGGATTATGCAAAGTCCGAACGTCCTGGGTCAACACGCGATTTTGAGCCTGGACGGCTGCGATCTTCTGGTTAAGCGCACGCTCTTGCTGGGAGATGGCCCACATGTGGTGAATGGAGACTCCACTCCAGTAGACCAAATAGGCGGCGATAAGGAACGTTGCAATGCGGCGCCAACGAATGCGCACAGTCTTCTTCGAGGTCATTCGTCACCGCCCTCCTCCTCGTCCTCCCCAAACACTCCCAAGGGATCACCAGAAATCACCAGCACCACTTCGTACCCCTTGCTTTTAGCGCGGTTGTACAAGGTAGCTACAGTAGCCGGAGATAGGCCGAGCTTTTTCGCCACTTTATCATTGGATTGTCCAGTCTCTTTAAGAGCTACGACTTGGCGCTCCCGAAATGAGAGCCGCTCCATGCCACGGATTTCGATCTGCATAAGTCCTCAACTTATCCACAATCTGTGCACAACCTGTGTACAAAATTAGTACAAGATTTGTACGATGTTTTTACATTATAGGTTATCCACAGGAGGTTGTCACTCTTTTGGAGGAGGTTTTTTCCGCCGCTGCAGTTGCCTTTTGAGACCGCCAAAAACCCATCGGCCCGGCACCAGGGCATAATACGCCACACGGGCTTGGGCATGCCCCATCACCAAGAACATCCCCAGCACCACGGGTGCGGCAAGCCAACTCCACAGACCATACCCAATCAGCACGAACAGGATGCTCGAGACCCGAAACATGCCCCACTCGGTCCAAAACAGCATCACCAAAAAGCCTGCACCGGCCACGACGAACCAAAGCCAGTCCAAAATTTCCCCAACGCCGACTGGGAATCGGTACGTTCGGCGACACGCCCCATACGCCGTGGCGAGCATGCCAAAACCCATCCCGGTCAGAATCCAGACCGCGATGATAAAGAGCGCATCCGGGACCATCGAGCTCCCCCCTAGCGCCAAATCTTCTGCCAGGTGCCGCCGCCCGCACTGCGTTGAGGCTTCTTGCGTCCATACTGCAGCGCGTCAAACTCGCCTACCGCCACAAAGCGTCCCTGGTCCAGATCGAGCGTCTGGATGCGTAAATTGTGTCCGCGAATCGTGAGTGTGCCCATCGTTGTTGACAACACGATGGTATCATCATCGAAATTGTCCACATGCTGGACGCCTTCGAGGGAGAGGGTTTGGCGGTTCGCCAACGCAATCGAGTGTCCCCGTTTTTCATCCATTCGACGGACCCCTTTTCGCTGAGAATCTTCTCTCCCAGCCTATGGCCGCCGCACGCACTTTAGACCTCCCGGTACAAAGTCTCCGCTTCTTTTGCCGGCACATTCTCACGAATGGCCTCGACCACCACCGTACGGGGGCCCCCGGGCACATCCAAGGTAATTTGGTCGCCAATCTTCACCTCATAGCCGGCTTTCACAACCCGTCCATTGACGGCTACCCGTCCCATGTCCAATACTTCCTTGGCCACCGTGCGGCGCTTAATGATGCGGCTCACCTTAAGATATTTATCAATCCGCATGACCTGCCCCCCTCTGAATTTCGTCTCCGTGCAAGAAAAAGAGGCCGTGCATACGAACAGCACGACCTCATGGCGTTATAAAATCTATTTGGCCACGGAGTCCTTAAGCGCCTTACCAGCCTTGAATGCCGGCACCTTGCTGGAGGAAATCTCCAAAGTCGCCCCGGTGCGGGGGTTGCGGCCAACCCGTGCTGCCCGCTCGCGCACTTCAAAGGTACCAAAGCCCACCAACGACACGCGGTCGCCCTTGGTCAAAGCCGATTCAATGCTCTCCACCACTGCGTTTACGGCACGCTCGGCATCCTTTTTGGTCATGCCGGCACGCTCTGCCACCTCGGTCACCAGTTCTGCCTTGTTCAAAATCGTCCCTCCTAAATGATTCGATAACGGATTTTCGCATCCAATTATTCGCCAAGACTTCCGGAAATCCTTTTTTTACCGCAAATTCCTCGAGATTTCGCCAGTTTTGCGGGCCATACGTGCCAGTTTCTGCCACAAAGCCCACTCGGCGTCTTGATGATGGATGCGGCCTCCTGAGGCAACCGCCCAGGCGGCATCTGCCAGAATTTCCTCTATCTTCCCCGGACTTTTGTCAAAATATACCTCTAGCAAAGCCAAAATTTCTTGATATACCGCACTTTCCGGACGAATCCCCGCCTTGTCAAGGCGCTTCGCTGCCACCAGTCCGGGATACACCCAAGTCGCTGTCCGTGTATGCTGAGGTTCCTGTGCCTTGAGATTGTCCCATTGCTGCCGGACTTCCTCCGAGTTGGCCCATGTCTCTTCCGCAAACACGTGGGGGTGTCGGCGCACCAACTTTTGTGCCTGGCGCTCTGCGATATCGGAAAAGCTTGTCCCGGAAAGCAGGGAGCCTTGGAATGCCACTTGCAGCAGGACATCTCCCAACTCTTCAATAAAGGCCTCTTGGTCATTCGCAACCAAGGCCTCCGCAGCCTCATAGCTTTCGTCCAAGAGATAGCGGAGCAGAGATTGGGGCGTCTGTTTCTTGTCCCACGGACATCCGTCCGGTCCCAACAATCGTGCCATCACATACAATAGCGGCCCACCTGCAACAGGAATGCCCGGAAGCAAAAGACGCTCGTCGGTCTCGACAGTCAGCGAGGGCACCTGTCGCCAGGACATTGTTTCCTCTGTGCCGTTAGCTCGCATCAGGCGCGTGGGGGCATCTTCGGGGAATAGGGGGCCGAATCGGTCCCATACCGCCTTCCCTGAAATCGGGCCGGGAATGACGAACTCGTCATTCTCTCGATCCCCGTCCTGCCACACCCACTGAGCCATTCTGTGCCTCCCGTTGAGTTGTCGCGGCCTGCCGCAGGGCTAGTATAGCAAAAATCTGTCAATATCCCGTATTTTAACGTTCTTTCAAGGCATCCAGCAGCGTCCGCATTTCTCCCGAGAGAATCATGACGCTGGCGTAGAGCATCGCTCCGACCGGTACCGCTAACCCCACTGCGAGGTAGGACGACCCGATGGTTACCCCATTCAGCCAGACGTGCAGCCCCATGGCCATCACCACCGTCCCTAAAAGCGGCCACGTCATGCTTCGAAACGGATGAGTGCCGGCTCCAACAATGCGCACCCAGTCGCGCCAATTAAGGTAGGCCGTGGTCACGGCCGCCCCCACCGTGCCGAGTGCAGCGCCCCGGATTCCCCAGAACGGAATCGCGGTCAACCACCATGTCAGCGTAAACTTCACTCCTGCGCCGAAAATCAGGTTGCGCACAGGGATCCAACCATGGCCCGCCGCCTGCAGCGAGGAGCCCATCACTTGTTGCATGGCCAGAACCGCCGACCCCATGGCAAGCACTTGCAGCGCCCCGGTCGCTCCCGATTCGCCATACAAGAGGCCCGTCAGAGGATGGGCGAGCATCATTAATCCAGCCGCCATGGGAATGCCCAGAAGCCAAACCAGATGAATCGCCGCATCCACCTTCCGGTTCGCCTCCGCCGCGTCACCGCCGGCAATGGCTCGGGCAATGGCGGGCACCAACGACACTGCCAAGGCTGCGCCAACCACCATGGTCAGATTAATAAGCGGCATGGCTTCCCCGCTCAGCTGTCCAAAGCGCGCTGTGGCCTGCTCCAGCGTGAGCCCGGTCAACCGGAGCCGTCCCGGGACAAACATCGAATCTGCCATGAGCATCAGCGGGAACAAAAGTCCCGATAACGACATGGGCAGGGCCACTTTCAAGAGACGCCACAAATCTGCGCCAGGAAACCTGCCGCGAAGCGACCACCGCCCCCGCTTGACGCGTTCCGACGCCAAAAACACCATGCCGACCATAGCCCCCACGGGAGCGCCCACAGTAGCTCCGGCGGCCGCCTTATCCACCCCACTGGGCAAAAAGTGATAGGCCAGCGGGAACATGACCATGACCCGCGCCACCTGCTCCAAAATCTGCGAGATCGCCGTCGGACGCATATCCTGATGACCTTGGAAGTAGCCCCGGAAGCTGGCTTCCAGAGCGACAAACGTCAGAGCTGGCGCCAACGCCCGGATGGACCATGCCGCGGCCGGTTCACCAAATAGATGAATGGCGATCCACGAGGCGGACAGTTCCATGCCGGCCGCCAAGATTAATCCCAAAATGCCCAGGATAAACTGAGCCCACGACCCCAGCCGTTCGGCGTCCTGCCACTCATCACGGGATAATTTCTCGGCGGTTTGCTTGGCGAGCGCGGTGGGGATGCCGTTTACGGATACCGCCAATAGAATGGCATACAAGGGATAGGCCATTTGAAACAAACCGACGCCATAGTCGCCCAATACACGAGGTAAGAAAATGCGGTAAATGGCCCCGATGAGTTTGGATGCGAATGAGCCAATGGAGAGCCAAAACGCTCCCCGCCAAACGGAATGCCTATTCATAGGAGCCCCCCGGATATCCTCTCAGGTATGGATATGTCCGGGGGGAATCAAAAAAGACCAAGCAGGGGGGTTAGGCTCGCATGCGCTGAAAGGCGCGATCGGCCGCCTCCACAGTCTTCTCAATCATCGCCACGTCGTGCGCTGCCGACACAAACCATGCTTCAAACCGGCTGGGAGCCAGATAGACGCCCTCCTCCAGCATGTACCGGTGAAATTCCGCAAACCGCGCTTTGTCCGCCATTTGCGCGCTGGTATAATCCTTAACCGGTTCCGCGCCAAAAAAGAGCGTAAAGCCTGATCCCGCCCGATTGAGGGTGACCGGAATCCCGTGGCGCTTGGCAAGGCTCAGCACGGCTGTTGCCAAGTCGTTTGCCAGTCGATCCATGCGTGGATAGGGATTCTCCTCGCGCAGCACGGCCAAGGTCGCAAGGCCTGTGGACGACGACAACGGGTTGCCCGCCAGCGTGCCTGCTTGAAACATGCCACCCAAGGGTGCCACATAGGCCATGATGTCCCGGCGACCGCCATAAGCTCCAGCTGGCAATCCGCCGCCAATAATCTTTCCGAGCGCATACAGGTCTGGAATCACGTCGAGCAAATCACCGGCCGATCCGTAATGAAACCGAAAAGCGGTAATTACTTCATCAAAAACCAACAGGGCGCCGGCTTGATGGGTGAGGCGCGCCATGGCCTCGAGGTATCCGGGCTCAGGATTCACGATGCCCATATTGCCCACAATGGGCTCGGTTAGCACGCAGGCCACCTCATCACCCATCTCATCCAAGGTTTGCTCCAGCCGCGAAAGGTCGTTGTACGGCAAACTGATGATGTCCTGGGTGACACCTCCGGGGACACCAAGACTGTCCGCCGTTCCCACGGTGGATGCTCCCGACCCGGCACGCACCAGCATGGCGTCGCTGTGGCCATGGTAGGCCCCCTCGAACTTTATGACGCGGTTGCGCCCGGTGAAGGCTCGGGCCAACCGAATGACAGACATGACAGCCTCCGTTCCGGTTGTGGTGAGGCGCACCTGTTCCAGTCCTTTGATGGCCCGCACCAATTCTTCCGCCAGCTGAATCTCGTCTGGATGAGGCGTCCCCAGCAACGGGCCGCGCGCCAGCGCTGCCTCTCCCGCGCGCGTGACGCGGGGATGGCTGTGCCCCAGAACCAGCGGACCAAATGCCGCCAAGTAGTCAATGTATCGGTTGCCATCCACGTCGAAGAGGTACGCGCCCTCGCCGCGATCCATCACTAACGGAGGATCGCCGCCCACCGCGCGAAAGGAGCGCGCTGGCGAATTCACCCCACCCGCAATTGCCGCATTTGCCCGGTCAAACCACTCGTGTGACTGTGTTGTCTTCATGCCCCGGCCCCTCTCGGATAGGAATCGCTTGCCGGGTCTGTCCCGGCCCCGCTCTTCATCTTACACGAGGCTTGCATCTCTGTATAACGGCCCTTGATCGGCACATGCTATAACCATGATCACCCAATTGACGCAAAAGCGCGTACTCCTGCCATTGGGATTCGTAGGGTTGGGCGTTGATGCAGGACTGTGGCTGGCGCCCCACGTCCCCTCTATCTGCATCAGCGACGCCCTGCTGTGTTTAATCTCCATCAGCGTGAGCGCGCTGGCGACCGGCGCTGGTTTGGGTGGAGCGGTTCTCATGGTGCCGGTGCTTCTGGTTCTTCATCGAATGAACGTCGTTCCACTGCCCCCACAGCAAATTGGAACCCTCGCTGCCCTCAGCGCAGCCATTGCCAGTGGGATTGGCGCACAAACTCACCGTCGCCACGGAACGGTCGTGTGGCGAACCTCATGGAAGATGGGCGTAGTGGGCTCAATGGTCGCGGTTTTAACCGCTCATTGGGTCTATCACTGGCCCCCACTGTTTGTGGTAGGCGCTGATGCATTGATGGCCTCCCTTGCCGTCTTGTTTCTCTGGATAGCGCCCCGCCACAGTGGATCCCCACGTGCGCCACATCTTGAGACAGCGCTGGTGCTGTGCGCTACCGCTGGGGTCGGCGTCTCATCCGGAATCACGGGAATGCCGGGGTCGTTTCTCCTCATACCTGCCGTCTTATGGATTACCCGTCTACCCTATCGGCAGGCAGTCGGCACGGTTTTGCAGGCCATCTTCTTCCTTGCCATCTCCACCTTCCTCATGAAGCTTCATCAGGACTTGTTCAACCTGGAAGCCAGTCTCCCCGTAATCCTCGGGTCGTTGGCCGGCAGCACACTGGGCTCCCAGTGGGGTCTAGGCACCTCCATCCGCACACTGCGCCTTTTGGCAACGGCGACCATCATCTTAGGGTCGGCTTTCGCCCTTGCGTTATCATGACGGGCTCTGCCGCCGCTCTGCCTAATGCAGTATACTTAGGCGCATGAAGAAGTCGCTGCTCTTTGGCGGAAGTCTCGTGGTCGCGCTGGCGGTCGTCGGATTTGGTGCTCAGCATCTGTGGGTGCGTCACCTCAACGAGCGCAGCTACACCGCGCTCTGCCGCGCTTTTCTTGAAGCGGAGGCTTCCTTGCCATCGCCATCGGCCGTCTCGGCCATCAAGCGGCTCACGGCACCCGGCACGGAGGCCAATTTATTGGCCGGGTGGCTGAAGGAGCAAGATCAAGTCGCGGAGCAAGCCTCCGGAATTCAGCCCGCTGGTGCTTTTGCTGCGTTGTCCCAAGTGACCTATTCCGGAAGCAAACCGATTGTTTTAAGCGCCAAGTTTACCGTTCGCCGCCGCTTTCGTCCGCGCGGCAGCAACGTCATAACGGGACGGGCCAGCTTCTGGATTAATCCGGGCCCCCACCCAACCATCGAAGCGCTTAGCATCAACACAAACCCTCCAAACAACACCAAGAATCCCGATGCATTCAACCTCAATCTTTGGAACTTGGTGCCTGCCGCCCCCTTGCCCCACGGGCAATAGACCCGGGGCCGGCCGGAAATTAGAGGAAGGCGGACGACCCACGTTCCAGCACATGGGACCATAAGTCCCGCACCATCGGCCTCGCCAGGGCTCGCTCACTGGATATCAGATGCACGCTACGCGCGGGAAGAGGGGTCTCGGAAAGGTACGGAACCTCGCTAAGCACGCCTTGGTTAAGCGCTGTCCGCGCCAGCGCAGCCGGCATAAATCCCAGGTATCCCCCATTCGTCAGAAGCTGCACGAGCAAGGGAGCCTGATCAACCTGAATGGCCGGAATCCACCCGTCGAATTCCTGCCGGTACCACTCTGTGAACGGTGCTCCCCATTCAACATAGGCGAGGCGATGCTGCTTCACCTGGTCGGTGGTCAGCGGCGACCCATCCGGGAGGCCCAGAATCGACGCCCCCAAGAGCCGAAGCGGTTGCTCAGCCAACAGTTCGGACAGCAGGCCATGCTCGTGCGCCGGGAAATAGGTGATGGCGGCGTCCAGCGATCCATCCCGCACCCATTCAATCAATTCGCGGGAGTGCCCCGTAATAAGGCGCCAGGTGACAGATGGCTGCTGTTCCGCCCACGCTCTCAAGAGCGGGAGAATTCCCGAGGACCACTGTGAATGAACAGACCCGAAAACTACATGGCGTGCAAATCCGGAACTGTCCGCCACACCCCGCATGCGTTCAAACAGATTGTCCACCCGTTCGAAGAGCGCCATGAGCTTTTTGCCTTCTGAGGTCAATACCAATCGACGCGTGGTGCGTTCCCAAATCGCCACCCCCAGTTCCCGCTCCAAGTGCCGTATTCGGGCCGTAACCGTCGACTGAGTGACGTGCAGCATGTCCGCGGCCAGCGTAAATGACCCATACCGCTCTACGGCAAGAACCGTCCGAATCTGCTCCTGATCCATTCGTCACCTCACTTATCGAATATATCAATATCTAGGCCGTGATATTTTCATTTCTCTATTATAGTCCAGACCGCTACACTGTACCCATCATCAATGGAGCCCTGAAGCGGGAAAGGAGCCCCCTATGCGTCGTGCATTTCCGAGACTGCGCTTTTTCGCCGGCGTTGCGCTCATTTATACAGCCACCAATCTGTGGACAACGTTTTTGCTCTGGCAAATGCTCCGCGTTACGGATTCCGGACTATGGCTTGCCGCGGCCGTCGCGGCCGGAGCCCTCCCAATTGTCCTGGTGGGGCTCACCGGTCCGGAATGGGGCATCGGCGGTCGTGCGTCGTTTTGGCTGGCAGGCATAGGCGTTTTGCTTGGCGTTATGGCGCCTTGGACAGCCAAGGGGGCTGTGAGCCTCCTCATCATTGCCCTTCTGGAAGGTTGGGTGACGGCCCGCCTCGTGCCCATGTCCCAGGCGTGGCTCATGTCTCAAGTGGCCCCGAAGGATGCGCCCAAAGCCTCAGCCCGCTATGAAATCGCATCCCGCATCGGGATGGTGGCGGGCCCCATCCTGGGAGGAGCCATATTAACCGCCTACGGCGCAATTGCCGCGATGGCGCTGGTTTCATCGATTTTTTTGGCAACAGGGGCAACGTGGCATAGGCTGCCGGAAGAAGACTCCCGCAAGAAGGAGTCCCATCCGGTGGGCGCCCGTTTCACGGAGGCGTGGCGGGCCATTCGCAACGACCGGTTTTTAGGGCCCGCTCTGACGGTGCGCGCCGGAGCCAATATCCTCTGGCCTGCGTTTACCATTGCGGTGCCGCTGCTGGCTGTGCACCCATGGCACGCCCACGCCATCGGATATGGCCTCACCAAGACCCTATGGGGAATCAGCACGGTCCTGGGAACCGTGCTGATTGTGCCGCGCCTCATCCGGCGCCTGAAATATGCCTACTTCCTCTCGTGGCTCTTCACGGGGCTCGCCTTTTGGGGCGTTGGATCGAGCGCCGAACTTTGGAGCGCGCTTCTCTGGATTGTAGCGGGTGCCTTATCGAGCCCCATCGTGCACGTCGCTTTGGACAGCCATATCGGAACGGCGATTGCCCCCACCCATCGCGGCTCCGTCTATGCCATTCAAAGGCAGGTGGTGGCACTCGTCAATCTGGCGGGCCTGGCGCTGGTCTCCGGTGCCATGAAACTCTTGCCGCCGGGTCAACTGCTGTCGGGCGCCGGCATCCTCATGAGCTTTGCCGCTCTACTGGGACTCGTCATTTGGCGGCAACGCCCCACCGCCGCTCCCGCCGCCGTCAACGACTCCTCGGGATCTTAAAATGGCCTCCATCGGTCATTGGCGCGTCGCTCACCGCCCATTGGGCTACAGCCCATTGCCGGGGTAGCTGAAGAGGTGGTGTCCGATGCCATTGTGGCCCCCGGGCGTCACCCCAGCTGGCAGCAGATCCAGTCCGTCGGGGATGTTGAGGTATCCAGGCTTGGTGCCCGGGACACCGGTATGGCCATATTGCCAGACAATCTTGTTGGTCTTCGGATTAATCACAATCACGCGGTCGTTGTGATCGTCATTCAATAGGACCATGCCGTTCGACAGCTTAACCGCGAGCGAGGGCTGGTTCAACATGCCCGACCCTTGAGTCACGTAATATGTCCAGAGAACCTTGCCCTGCGGGCTCATCTCCACGACCGCGCCGGGATCGGTGTAAAACGCCACAATAATGTTGCCATGAGGCGTAAAGTTCGCATCCGAGGGATAATAGAACTGCGAGGGGAAATGCACCGTATATTGCACCTGGTTGTTGCGGTTAAGCAGAATGGCGTCGTTTCCGTTAATCTGCGTCACCAGCATTCCGCCGTGCGGGGCAGGAAAGTCTCCGTTCGGGGCAGAGTACGTCGTCGGCGGGTTAATCGACATGACTCCCGTTTGTCCGTACTGCTTGATGATTTGCTTCGTTTTCCGCGAAATGAAGAGGATGCGCTGGTTTTTAATGTCCGCCACGGTAATGACATCCCCGGACGGCGTCGAGTATAAAAAGGCGTCGTCGGGGGTGTTGAGATATCCGGGCTGACTGCCGGGCACGCCTCCGTGGCCGTAGGTCCAGACAATTTTCTTGGTCTTGAAATTGATGATAGAGACCACATTGTATCCTTCTTGATTGGTGATGATTTCATCCCAGTGCGGACCAAAGAACACATCGTCGTTGTCATGCAGCAGGGATGGTTGGCCTGGACTCGGATATTGCCAGACAATCTTTTTCTGTGGAGTCACCAACAGAATCCGATTGTTGGCGGAGTCCGCAATCAGAACGTCACCGGGCAAGATCTTGCTTGCCGCCGCAGCATGCCACGGCACTGCACTCCCCTTCGCCGTATGCGCCGGCGCCGCCTTTGGGGGCGCGCTGTTCTGAGTTCCACCCGCACCAATGCCACACCCCGTCACGCCTGCCAGAATGCTCACTGCCACACTTGCTGTCCAGACCTTTGCCCTCACCATTTCCGCTCCTTTTCTACAACACCCCGTGTCTGCATATAACATGACGTTTGAATTCCCCCGGGTGATACCGGGATGCGACAAAATGCGACGGAGCAACTCCGAAAAATTAGTCCGCTGGTTATGTTCTGGCGGTCTATTCGTCTGAACAAACAGGAGGTACTTCATATGTGCGGCGTGTGTGGTTTTGCAACGAATCAAACTCTGTTTCATAAGGCCCGGCTCGATGCGATGGTAGACTCGATGGCCCACCGGGGGCCCGACGACCGCGGCACGGCCTATTTTGGCACCATGGGACTTGGGTTTCGTCGGCTCTCCATTCTGGATTTGGCGGAGGGCCATCAGCCCATGACCAGCGAAGACGGATCCATCGTCACGGTTGTCAATGGCGAGATTTACAACTACCGCGAGCTTCGTGAAACGCTGGTCAAAAAAGGCCATGTGTTTCGCTCGCAGTCCGACGCTGAAGTGGTGCCGCATTTGTACGAGGAGGGCGGCATGGGAGCTTTGTCGCTCCAATTGCGCGGAATGTTTGCCGTCGCCGTGCTGGATCGCCGCACCAGTACGCTCCACCTTATGCGCGACCATTTCGGCATCAAGCCGCTTTACTACGCAGAGACTTCAGACGGACTCCTGTTCGCGTCGGACATCCGAAGCCTTTTGGCCTCCCAAGCCGTGAGGCCGGCGATTAACACGCATGCGTTGTGGCATTATCTCACCTTTCAGTATGTGCCGGAACCCAACACGATGTTTCGCGGCATCTGGAAACTCCCGCCCGCCCACTATCTGTCATTTCATGAAGGCCGCATCATGCTGACCCGCTATTGGCAACTGGAGTTCCGGCCCGATCCCCATTGGACCCTGCCGGCGCTCGCAGACGCCATCCATGACACGATGAAAAACTCGGTCGAGCGCCACATGATGAGTGATGTCCCTCGGGGAGCCTATCTCTCCAGTGGCATTGATTCGAGTGCCGTGGCGGCATTTCTGCGGCAGCGGCAGGAGCTGGACACGTTCAGCATTGGATTCCCCGGGGACCATGGAGAAGTCAATGAACTGACTCAGGCGCGCGAAACAGCCCGCTGGCTCCAAAGCCGCCACCATGAGGTGGTGGTGACACCCGAAGAATACCGTGATGCTCTGCCCCGCATCATTGCCGCCCAAGAGGATCCCGTAGCCGATCCAAGCGCGCCCGCTCTCTATTTTTTGGCTCAAGAGGCCCGCCGTCACGTGACCGTCGTGCTCTCCGGCGAAGGGGCTGACGAGCTTTTTGCCGGCTATCCCATCTATGCCGAGCCCTCTGCGCTGAAACCCTTCGAATATCTGCCCCGCCCCATACGGCAAACAATTGGACGGTTGGCGGAGTCTCTGCCGCCGCGACTCAAAGGACGCGGCTATCTCCTGCGGGGTTCGCAGACATTGGATGAACGCTTTGTGGGAAACGCCAAAATATTCTCCGAAGCGGAAAAGGCACGGCTGGTGCCATGGATCGCATCAACCGGGCCCGAGCCCTACTGGTCGGTAACCGCGCCCCATTACGCATCGACACGCAGCCTCGACCCGGTGAGCCAGATGCAAACGGTGGACGGCCACACATGGCTTCCTGGCGATATCCTGATGAAGGCTGACAAGATGTCCATGGCTCATTCACTGGAACTGCGCGTCCCGTTTCTCGACGTCACCGTGTTCGAATTGGCGTCCACCATTCCGGCCCAATTCAAGGTGGGCCGGGGCACTACCAAGCTGGCACTGCGGGAAGCCCTCCGCCGAGAGCTTCCCCCGGACGTCGCTGAACGTCCTAAATTGGGGTTCCCCATCCCCATCCACCATTGGATGAAGCACCAAATGCGGGACTTTGTCCAGGACATCTTGGCGCCGTCCCGCACCCCCTATTTTGATGCGCATGAGGTACAATCGCTGTGGAATGCGCCAGAAGGCGCGATATTCAATCGCGACCGCAAAATCTGGACGTTGATGGTGTTCGCGCTCTGGCATGATGCGTTCCTGTCCGCGGCAAACGCTCAGATGCCTGAACCCAGCGACGAGGAGGTGCGCATTTAGGATGGCGCGACGATGGCGACGCAAATCCCGCACTCGTTGGCTTTTAGGAATTCCGGTGGCCGGTCTGGCCCTTTATCTCGGCGTTCACCTGTTCTCGGCGCCGACCAATCCTCACCCGCCGGAAGCGCTTGCCAACCAGAAGGCGTCCCCCCATTTGAAGAAGACTCCGGTCAAGAAGCCAGCGCCAGGTCCCAAAGCGCTTCCGGCATCCTATCTCATCCATGTTCCGCCCAAAGACCAATATCCCCAGTTGCCAAACGGGTGCGAGGTCACTAGCTTAGCCATGCTGATGACTGCTGTGGGACACCCTGAGAGCAAAATGACGTTGGCGGCGGAAATGCCCAAGGACCCCACCAAGCTGGTGCTGGAT
The DNA here is from genome assembly GCA_021820485.1 of Bacillota bacterium. Classification (GTDB taxonomy): domain Bacteria; phylum Bacillota; class Sulfobacillia; order Sulfobacillales; family Sulfobacillaceae; genus Sulfobacillus_B. The sequence continues at coordinate 6,881 of JAKADO010000038.1, read as the reverse complement.
TCGTACACCACGGCCAGCGGCCAGGTTGTCCATCGCGTGCAGTATTGGGGCAATCCCAATGTCGGGTTTGTCGGCAGCGTCTACCATGCCGGGGAAGGCTACGGCATTTACCACGGCCCCATGTATCGGTTCTTGAATCAACTGCTGCCGGGACAAGCTGAAGACATGACTGGGTCGTCTTTCAAAACCATTCTCGCCCATGTCGCCGACGGCGTGCCGGTTGAGGTGTGGACAACCATCACATTTCAGCCGACCACCGATTGGGTGACTTGGCAGAGCCCAGAAGGCGAGGTCACGGCTACCCCGCTCGAGCATGCCGTACTCTTGGTCGGTTATAGTCCCGGCTACGTCTACCTCAACAACCCGCTCAACGGTGAGGCTGCGGAGAAGGTCCCTGAAGGCCCCTTCATCCAATCGTGGCAGCAACTCGGGCGCCAAGCCATTACCGTCAAGAGCCTGTCCCACTAGGACCGGACCTCCTCGCTTGCCAGCCATGCTGGGAAAAGCTTGGGGACAGACCCAACGATTATGTTATGGTGAAAAGAGCCATAATCGATGGCGTTACTCCAAAGGAGGCACCCAGCATGGGATTGGAATTAAGAGATTTAGACCGCATTGTCTCCTTGACCGAGCCGGCGATTCATCCTCTGGAGCCGCGGGGGGTGGTGGTTCATAAGACAGTCAATGCCGACGGCACCGGCTACACCAGCCGCCTCTACGCTGTAGGGTCAGATGGCGTGAATCACTTCCTCACGTCGGGTCCCAAGGATTCGCACCCGGCTTTTTCCTCCGACGGCCTCACGCTATGGTTCGTGCGCGGATCCGATGCCAAGGGCCAGCAACTGATGCGGATGCCGTGGCACGGCGGCGAAGCCGTTTCCGTGGGGCCGGTGTTTTGGGATCTCGCACGCGTTGTGCCGATCCCGGGCACCGAGGACGTCTTGGTGCTTGCACGCGCCCCCGAAGAGCCGCCCGAAGAAACTCATTGGCCACGGCATTACGACCGGTGGCAATGGCAATACGATGGCCAATCCTACTTCCCCGATAAACCGCTATCCTTATGGTTGGTGAAAGTCGGCCAAGACCCCGTGCGCCTCGATGGCAGTCCTTACGACGTCGCCTCCGTAGCCGTTTCGCCCGACGGGCGCTTCGCTGTCTATGACCGGGTCGCCGACGAAGAGAGCGCCCGCGTTCCGCGCCAGGACATCTTTCGGGTGTCGCTTGAGTCGCCCTTCACGACCGACGTGTTGACCTCAGGACCCAACAACTGGCGCAGTCCGGCCGTCCTCGCCGATGGCCGCGTGGTAGCCTTAGGCTCGGGGCAGGAGTTCGGACCCGCCGCCATTGAATCCTTATATGACATCGCCCCCGCCACGGTCCGGCTCCCCTTGCCGGAAGATCTGGAAGTTGGGGAGGCCATCAGCTCCGATGCCCGGTTTGGCGCAAGCGCCATCGGACCGGCGCCAGCGGGGTTGCACGGCGTGACCGTAGCGGCAACGGAACAAGGACGGACCCGTCTGTGGATGGTCAGTCCCGAGTCAGCCGAACCGCTCCCGATTGACCTTGGAGTGATAGCCCAATACGCGGTGCGAGGCCATGGAGCGCCCGTGGCGCTCATCACTGGCGGCAGTCTTGATCAACTGGATGAAGCCTACTGGTTTGAAGAAGACCTGCTGAAACCCCTCACCCAGTTTAACGCGTGGGCGCGGTCCCTCCTTTCCCCCATCGAGCGGATCATCATTGACCGTCCCGAGGGATGGCGCATTCCAGCTTACATCATTGGCCGCGAAGAAGGTCGGCCCAAGCCCCTCATTCTTTACGTCCACGGAGGACCGCACGGCGCCTACGGGGAAACCCCGCGCTACGACTCCCAAGTCATGGCTCAGCAGGGTTATATCGTGGCGCAGGTCAATCCGCGCGGCAGCATGGGCTATGGCCAAGCATTCCGCAATGCGGTGCGCGGCGACTGGGGAGGAGAGGACATGAAAGACTTGATGGCGGTGGTTGATCACCTCGTCGACACCCAAGCTGCCGATCCCAACAATCTCTATGTGACGGGCGGCTCCTACGGCGGGTTTATGACCAGTTGGATTGTCGGCCACACCGACCGCTTTCGCGCAGCGTCCACGGCGGTACCCGTCACCAACCTCATCTCCTTCTATGGCACCAGCGATATCGGATGGTGGTTCGGCCCCGGCGAAGTCGGTCCCACGCCATTTGAAAACCTCGAGGAGCTCTGGAAAGCCTCGCCGTTGGCTTATGCAGAACGCGTGACCACCCCGACTCAGGTGGTAGCGGGTGAGGACGACCGTCGTTGCCCCATTGAGCAGGCTGAACAGTACTATACGGCCTTGAAGCACTTCGGAGTGCCCACCGAGTTCTTGCGCTATCCCGGACCGCATAGCTTTTCAACCCAGGGCAGGCCCGATTTGCGACGTGATAGGCTCGAACGGCTCTTCAACTGGTTTGAGCGCTTTCGCCAACCATAACGCATGACAGATCAAATCGGCCCCGTGAACTGCCACGGGGCCGATTTTTGTCCATAGCAGGGGTCAGCGGATGGCCACGGCACTGGGAACCCCATTCGCCGTTTTCAGGACGCTGTTGGTCTTATCGTTGACCCAGACGTTTGTCGACACGCCGGCATGACGAACCGTCACCACCCAGGTGCTGGCGGCGCCCTGTACCCTCGAAACGGCGACCACGCGCCCTCCTCCCACCGCTTGCTGCGCCGTGAGACCCGCATTTTCTACCTGATCGGCCACTGAAGGCAAGCGAATGGCGCTGGTCTGTGCGGATGCGATAGGGGTCGCAACCGGGGACGGGACCGTAGCCGCTTTTACGGCACCACCCTCAGCCAGCATTCCGAAGGCCAATCCGAGCCCCGCGACCAATGCGACTCCTCCGCCCACCCATGTTTTGGTTGCTTGCGTCATTTGCAGCACCTCCTTGAGTTGCTCTTAGGTTACCCAGAAAATATGACACGCCCATGACTTTGCCATGGTCCAGCCATTTTTCAGCTTTTCGCGGCTTCTGGGCCCCGCAAAACCACGGGGGAGTTCCCGTCACGTGGTAGGATCAAGGAGAAGGAGCAAACCCGGCCTGTCATGAAAACATCATGCCTCGGTGGCACTATTGCGGGCATACTAATGAGGGAGGACTTTGAGTTTCCCGTGAAAATCCTAGTCATTGAAGATGAGCCGCGAGTGGCTGAGCTGTTGGCTCGCGGACTGACACAGGCGCAGCACGTGGTGGACATCGCGGAAACTGGCGCCAACGGACTCATGATGGCGGCGGACGGCCACTACGATGCAGCAGTCATTGATGTCATGCTTCCCGACATTGACGGATTTGCCGTCTCGCACCAACTCCGGGAACGGGGCGATCATTTTCCCATTCTCATGCTCACGGCCCGCGACACCGTGGACGACAAGGTCATGGGTCTGAAAAGCGGAGCCGACGACTATCTGACGAAGCCGTTTGCCTTCCAGGAACTCTTGGCGCGGTTGGATGCGCTGGCGCGACGCACCGAGGTGTTTCAAAAATGGGAAGAACTGCGGGTGGGCCCCCTGAAGCGGGTTGGAACCACCATCTATTGCCGCACCCAACCGCTCGACCTGACCCCCAAGGAATTTCAAGTGCTCGATTTATTGATGCGACATGCCAATCAAGTGCTGTCACGGGAACAAATTCTTGATCATGTCTGGTCCACGGACGCCGATCCCATTGCCAATGTTGTCGACCGGGTCATCGCCCGGTTGCGCAAGAAGATTCATGCCGCCCACGGACCGGTCATCAGTACGGTACGCGGGTTTGGCTATACCATCCGCGTATGAGGCGGACCTTTACCAGTCCCACGGAAGCGCGGCTTCTGCGGCGATTGCAGTGGCGTTTGGCCTTGGGGTTTGCCTTAGCCTTTGTCGTCTTCGACATCGTAGTCGTAGGCCTGACCTATGAGGTTTTGCACTACCATTTCCTTTCTGAAGCCAAAACCGCCATTGTGCAAGCGTGGAAGGACCAAAGCCACTTGCCGCGACTGGCTCCCGATCCAGACAGCGAGCTGTCGCGCGCCCCGCTGACCGTTCACGGAGACGAACTGCCACGCGTGGTCACTTGGCGCTTTAATGCGGCGGGCACACCTGTGGAAGGACTGAACACCGTCTACGGCCTCCCGGTTGCGGTCAGCACCATCCTGCCCGACCGCGCCTTGCTCCGGACGATGCCGAATACCCATTCCACCGCATGGGCTGTCGTCAAATACCAGCAATACCGGATCATGGTGGGATCACGGCCGTTGTGGCAAGGGTCCCGGTACCTGGGTGCAGAACAAAGCATCTATTCCATGGGGCGGCTTGAATCTGTCATGGCAGGCCTTCTGGCCGTGGATGCGGAGCTTAGTGTGGTGGTGGTGCTGTTGGTGATTGTCTTCGCCTTTTGGCTCTCGGGACGCAGCCTGAAGCCCATTCGCCTGGCGCTTACTCGGCAGCGAGACTTCATCCAGGATGTTTCCCATGAGCTCCGCACCCCCTTGACCATCGTCAAGTCCACGTTGGAGCTGGCTCTGGCGGACAAGAACCGGTCGGGTGTGGACCAGGCCATTCGGAGCACCCTGCAGGAGGTGGATTATGTCACCCGGTTGATAGGGGATTTGGCGACGCTCGCACGCATTGACTCCGGGACCACCCTGCTGGAACCTGAGGTTTTCGACATTTTTCAGTTGGCAGATGAAGTGGTGACAGCCCTACAGCCCTTGGCGACCGAACGGCACATTCATCTCCACCTAAACCACGAAGGCTCGGAGCGCCTTGTCGAAGCCGATCCGGTGCACATTCGGCAATTGCTGCTCATCCTGCTGGACAACGCGCTGAAGTACAATCGCCCGCATGGGGAGGCCGACGTCACCATTCTCGTCGATCCCAAGAAAGTGCATCTCACGGTTGAAGACACAGGTTCGGGCATTCCTGAGGACGATTTGCCCCATCTGTTTGAACGCTTCTATCGAAGCCGCACAACGACCCGTCTAGCTCCGGGCAGCGGGCTGGGTCTCGCCATCGCGGATTGGATTGTTCGCGCCCATCGTGGCGTTATCCGCGTCAATAGTCAGGTGGGTCGGGGCACGAAATTTGTCGTGGAATGGCCCAGTCGTTCGGAGGGTTAGTTGCCGCGTCATCAAAGAAAACCGCAATGATCTAGCGGCAAGATCATTGCGGACTCCCACGGTGTGTTGTGGATTGTTGCCCTATTGTTCCATTTGCTTAGCCAGGAAGCCCGCAGCCGTCTCCGCCAGCTTAATCTCCATGTCACCCATTTTGACATCCGGTTCCCGACTGCAGATGATAATCGCCCCAATGGGGTCGCCCTCGGCAATGATGGGCGCAATCACTTCGGCGACAAACTTGTCCTCGTCTTCGTCCCCGATGATACTCCCTTTCGGGCGGTGATCACCGCGATTAAAGAACAGCGTCTTGCGCTCTTCCATGGCCTTTTCGACAAGTGCGCCCAGTGCCTTGTTCAAGAACTCCTTCTTTGGTGCTCCCGCCACTGCGATGACTGCGTCACGGTCAGCAATGAGCGCGATATGCCCTACCGCTTCATAGAGGGAGTCGGCATATTCCTTGGCGAAGTCCCCAAGCTCTCCGATGGGGGAATATTTTTTCAGGATGACTTCGCCGTCTCGATCTACGAAGATTTCCAGCGGGTCCCCCTCGCGGATCCGTAGGGTTCGGCGAATTTCTTTCGGGATCACCACGCGGCCCAAATCGTCGATCCTTCGGACGATTCCTGTAGCCTTCAAATGAGCGCCCCCTTTCTCTTCGCATCTTCTGAGGTAGTATATCAAGGCGGTTTCCGGTTTATGCGTTTTTTCCAGTTTTACCGAAAGGTAGGAATCAGCCGATGTTAAAAAGGCGGACCTTTTGGTTTTTCATCAAGCTGGCCGCCCAACTGTCAAAGGCTTTTTCCTTCGCATTTTGCAGCAGTTCGGCTTGAATGGCCGGCTGCACCGCACTGAATGGAATTGTCGCCCCTGCTCGAGATGCTTGAACTTCGATGATAGAGTAGCCCAAAGGACCCTTGACTATACTCATTTGCCCAGGTTTTAGGGAACTCACGGCGGTCAGCCACGACTTGGGGATGGCCGCGGACGCTCCTACTTGGACCCATCCCCGGCTTCCTCCTTGGGACTTGTACGAATCCCGCGAGTCGCGCGCCGCCAGCGCCGCGAAACTGGCGCCGTGCTGAATTTGCGACAGGATGCTGGAGGCCAGCGAGTGGGTAGGGACGGTGATATCCCGCAACAGCACCTCCGGAGGGGAGACATAAAAGGCTTGGTTGTTGAGGTAGTAGCGATAGGCCGTGCTGGTCGTAGGCTGTGCCACGTTGGCGGTGACACGGTTAAAGGCGTCCTGCACAATCATTTGGTTGGCCACATAGTGCTGGAACTGAGCATAGGTCAGCCCGCCGTCTGACACGCGGGTCTTCAAGGCGGCCAGTCCTCCCATGGATGGCGCCAGCTTTGTTTGAATCAGACTATTGGCTTGCTGGGTTGCCTGGCTTTGAGTTGCCACATGGTGGCCCAGCGCCCAATCAATGACCGCCTGCTGCTGCACCAAGGACAGCACCTGGCTTTTGGCGGCGGCGGCCGTTTGGTCGAGGTGCACCCCCTGCACCACCTGATTGGCCGAGCGGGCAACATTCAACTCGCCCTGGGTAATCTTGACGCGATCCACCATGGCTACGGTGCGGCTGGTTGGATTAGATCCCCCGCAACCAGCCAATCCCAGGCTAATGCTGGCGGTCACGCCCCCCCAAACCCAACGCATGTTTCCCTTTAGCACCATCTTCGTCCCCCTTCATGGTGCTCAAGACCACTTCGGCAGTCT
>JAKADO010000118.1 GCA_021820485.1 Bacillota bacterium | reverse complement strand
CGACCATGCAGACGTTGGTGCTCAAAGAGCTTTTTCAGGACGCGTTTGTAATTCCCGGACGGCCAATCAGCTTGATCGACCCTCAGCAAAGAGGCCATGCCCATGATCCGTTACCGCACGGGCGATTTGGTCTCCGAAAATCCCGAACCGTGCGTATGTGGGCGCACCATGACACGCATCAGCCGCATACATGGGCGGTCGGATGACATGCTGATTGTGCGCGGCGTGAATGTCTTCCCGAGCGAGATTGAACGGGTGCTGCTGGCGCATGAGAGTGTCGGTGCCCACTATCAATTGGTCTGGGAAGGCAGCGAAGCACGCCCCGATCTCGTTGTCGAAGTGGAGTCTGCCAATCCGGCCCAGGTGGACATGGCCCGCATTCGCGAGCATCTCAAGTCTGCATTGAGTGTCAATCTGACGGTACGGCTGGTGGACGAGGGCGTGGTGCCGCGCAGTCAGGGCAAAGCTGTGCGGGTTGTCCGTCGTTTGTAGGAATAGCCAGGAAAGGGGCACAACGCGTGGTCTCGCTATTTGCGCTTTATCGCAAGCCTGATGATGAATCCGCCTTCCTCCAGCATTATGAAACGATCCATGCACCGTTGGCGCGTCAAATGCCGGGAATCTTAAGCTTGGAATGGGGCCGCCAGGAACTGCTTTTTTCTCCGGAGGCGGATCCTTGGTTTTTGGTTGCAGAAATGCGATTTTCGACTCGGGACGCCATGATGGCGGCCCTTAACTCGCCCCAGGGACGAGCGGCCGGTGCTGATTTGAACGGCTTCGCCCGGGGACTGGTGATCATGAGGATGGTGGAATGGCATGACTAATGTGCTGGAAGAACGTCGAAACCATGTCGTGCTTCTCCGGCTGAACCGCCCCGAGGTATTGAACGCACTCTCTTCGGAACTCATGGAGGAACTCTCCACGCGTCTTGAGGCCTTGGATCAGGATGAGGACGTGCGCGCGGTGGTGCTGACTGGCAACGAGCGCGCCTTCGCAGCGGGCGCGGACATCCAAGAGCTTTCCTCAAATACGGCGGTCAGCATGTTGAACTCGCGCCAAATCACCCGCTGGGAGGCCGTGAAGAAGTTCTCCAAGCCGCTCATTGCGGCCGTCGCGGGGTGGGCATTGGGCGGCGGCATGGAACTGGTCATGGCCTGTGATATGGTGATCGCTGGGGACAATGCCCAGTTCGGCCAACCGGAAATTAAAATCGGAGTCATGCCAGGCGCGGGGGGGACCCAACGGTTGACCAAGGTGGTGGGAAAGGCCCGCGCTATGGAAATGGTGCTCACGGGACGCACCATTTCGGCCGACGAGGCCTTCCAGATGGGATTGGTCAACCACGTCGTGGCGCGCGAACAAGTGGTCGAGAGGGCTTTGAAGCTGGCGGAAGCCATCGCGCAAATGCCGCCTTTGGCGGTGCGGTTGGCCAAAGAGTCGGTCTTGACGGCGCTGGATACGCCATTGGATGTTGGACTCCTGCATGAGCGCCGTCTGTTTAGCCTCTTGTTTGCTTCGGACGATCAGAAGGAGGGCATGGCCGCCTTCTTGGAAAAGCGTCCGCCCACGTTTAAAGGCCGTTAGTCGGTTCGTGGCCCGGCAGGGCCAACCGGCCAGGGTGGGAAAACACGCTGAAGTCGTGCTCCCTGAGGAAGCCAATGGCGGTAATGCCTAAGCGATCGGCCAGCGAAATCCCGAGGCTGGTGGGGGCGGCATTGGAGACAATGGTGGTGGCGCCCATGAGGCGCACCTTCCAGACAATTTCTGCCGACAGTCGGCCAGAAAACAGGACCACGCACTCGGAGAGGGACACGTCCGATTCGGCAAGGGCTGCGCCAAACAGCTTATCCAGGGCGTTATGGCGCCCCACGTCGGCTCGGGCGAACAGGAGACGCCCATCGTAAACCAGCCCTGCCACATGCAGCCCGCCGGAGTGCTGGGTGTGCGACCACTCGGTCAGTTCCGCGTATGCGCCTTGGACGCGCGCCATGTCGACCGCCAAGGTCTGGGTCAGAGGCGGGGTGTCGGCCGGGTTGAAAAAGCCTGGGCGGCTCTGTCCGCAGCAGGACCCAAGATATCGGCCTCCGCGGTCTTTGACGACTTTGGCGCCTGGGATGCGCACCCAGAGTTGGCCATCATGCGGCTGCCATAGAAAAATGGTCATGTCGGCGGGCGACGCAATGAGCCCTTCGCCAGCCAGAAACCCCACGGCCCAGTCGCGCAGGTCAATCGGGGTGAGCGCCACGGTGACATATTCGTCCCCGTTGACGAAGAGGGTGATGGGCATTTCCTCCACGACTTCCGAGGACTCCTGCTGCCATTGGCCGCCCTTCCAATGGAATCGGGTTATGGGCTTAACGCCCAATGACAAGTCGGTCATGTTCATGCTCCTTTCCCCAGCTACCATCATTGTACCGCGGCGGTGCGGTTCGTGTGCTATGAGAGCTTGGCGAACCCTGGTACACTGAGGGTGGTTTCGACAAAAACACGGGCCGCGGCGGGAGTCGTGCCGCAGTCCTTCCGCGAAGGATTCCGCCAGCTCGCCCCACTTGAGGGATGTCTTGAACGCTGGCGGGATGCATAGATTGCCTTAGAGACACACAAACCGGAAGTCCCTTATGCGATGAAAGCAAATGGCCGATAAAATTCCTTTGTTTTCTCGCAAGTCAGAGTATAATGACGTAAACGGACAACGGTTCGCCGTCGGACCGCCTTTTCATTCAGAACCAAATTCATGGCAAGGGAGTGTTCATGGTGTCAGACGAACAGCTGGAACGCGATATTGAAGTTCACTGGCGCGAGGAAGATTACTACGAGCCGTCAGAAAGCTTCATCAAGCAGGCCAACCTGACAAATCCCGACGTATACGATCAAATGAGCCTCGATAATTTCCCGGAATTTTACACCAGTTATGCGGAATTATTGGATTGGTACAAGACTTGGGATACGGTGCTGGACACATCAAACCCGCCCTTCTGGCGATGGTTTGTCGGCGGACGCTTGAATGCGTCCTACAATTGCGTGGATCGACACCTTCCGCAGCACAAGAACAAGGTCGCCTATTACTTTGTGGCTGAGCGGGAAGAAGATCCGATTGTCGCTGTGACCTACCAAGAGCTGTATGCCCGGGTCAACGAGTTCGCCGCGCTCTTGCGCGACTATGCCGGCGTCAAGAAGGGCGATCGGGTCACCATTCACATGCCCATGGTGGTGGACCTTCCGGTGGCCATGCTGGCCTGCGCCCGATTGGGAGCCATCCACTCGGTGGTGTTTGGCGGATTCAGCGGCCAGGCCTGCGCCGACCGCATTGTGGACTCTCAGAGTTCCGTGTTGGTCACCATTGACGGATACTATCGCAATGGCAAGTGGCTCGACCACAAGGAAAAGGCAGACGTCGCCGTGCAAAGAGCCCAAGAGGGCGGCCAAAACGTTGACCATGTCATCATTTTTCAGCGCGATGCCGGCCACTACGGAGGTTCTCCGTTGGTTGAAGGCCGCGACGCGCTGGTGCAGGATTTGTTGCCCCAGTACCGCGGCGCCAAGGTGGACCCTGAGCCTATGCCGGCTGAAGACCCGTTGTTCCTGATGTACACTTCGGGCTCTACCGGCAAGCCAAAGGGGATTCAGCACGGCACCGGCGGGTACCTCTCCTATGCCACCGCCACCAGCAAGTTTGTGCTCGACATCCAGCCGGATGACGTGTACTGGTGCATGGCGGACATTGGCTGGATTACGGGGCACTCCTACATTGTCTACGGACCGTTGTCGCTTGGCGCCACCTCCGTCATTTACGAGGGAGGGCCCACGTACCCCGATGCGGGAAGGCCCTGGCGCGTGGCGGAACGTCTGGGAGTCAACATTTTCCACACATCCCCCACGGCCATTCGCAGTCTGCGTCAGCACGGCGACGACGTTCCCGGTCGTTACGACTATCACTTCAAGCTGATGGTGACGGTCGGGGAGCCGATTGAGCCGGATGTCTGGCGCTGGTACTACAATGTGGTCGGGAAGCGCGAGGCCGCCATTGTCGACACCTGGTGGCAGACGGAGACCGGCGGGCATGTGTGCAGCACCATTCCGGCCCTGAAGGCGATGAAGCCGGGCAGCGCCGGTCCGGGTTTGCCGGGCATTCACCCCGTCATCCTCGATGACGAGGGCAATGAAGTGCCGGCTGGCTCCGGTGAAGGCGGCAACATTTGCATTCGCAACCCTTGGCCGGGCATTATGCAGACCATCTGGCGCGACCCCGAGCGCTTTGTGCGCACCTACTACGGCAAATACAACAAGAATCCGGAGTCGAAAGACTGGCGCGATTGGCCGTACATGGCGGGTGACGGAGCGATGCAGTCCCAAGACGGTTACATCCGGATTTTGGGACGCATTGACGATGTCATTAACGTCGCCGGACACCGCATGGGCACCAAGGAATTGGAGTCGGCGGTCCTGCAGGTGCCGGAAGTGGCCGAGGCGGCCGTCGTTGCGGCGCACGATGACATTAAGGGGAGCATTCCCGAAATCTACGTGTCGCTGCAGCCGGGGGTATCTGCCAATGATGGGCTGACCCAAAAGATTGTCGATGCCATCGTGCGCGATATCGGACCTATTGCGCGTCCGCGCAAGGTTTGGATTGTGCCCGACTTGCCCAAGACGCGGTCTGGCAAGATTATGCGTCGTATTCTGGCATCGATATCCGATAATCGAGAGATTGGGGACGTCACCACGCTGTCCAACCCAGAAGTGGTGGAGACCATTCACAAGCTGGTGCGTCCCTAGCCCGGGTGGACATTTGTCCACCCGGTTTTGTACCACAAGGTAGCTTAGGAGGGATTGTATGCAAGGGAAACTTGCCAATCCAGGACCTCTCGGACTTGCTGGGTTTGCGTTTACAACCTGGATGTTGAGCATGATTAACGCGGGCTGGTATCCGGCCGCAGGACTGGGTCTAGTACTCGCACTGGCCATGGCTTACGGTGGGACGGCGCAAATGGTTGCCGGGGTGTTGGAATACAAGAAAGGCAACACGTTCGGCACCGTTGCGTTCTTTTCATACGGCGCCTTCTGGTGGTCGTTCGCTCTCTTCGCTCATTTCTTTGGGGCAGGCGTGCCAGCGGTGTTTGTGGGATGGTACCTGTTTATGTGGGGCGTCTTCACGTTCTATATGTGGATTGCGACATTCAAGACCACAATGGCTCTGCAATTGGTGTTTTTGGCCTTGTGGGTCACGTTTATCTTGTTGGCTATTGGCAACTGGGGAATGTCTGGCATGACCCAAGTGGGGGGATATGTCGGACTTATAACAGCTATCCTCGCATTCTATCTTTCCGCCGCCGAGGTCATCAACGAAGCTCATGGGAAGACGGTGCTCCCTGTCGGGCCGTTCAACAAAGCCACGCAGACAGCGCCTTCGCAGAGCGCATAAGCGCGAAGCCAACAAAAAGGGGCTCTTTCTATATGAGAGCCCTTTTTTTGTTGGGGTTCAGCGGCTTGGAAACGTGAGGGGAATCCACTCCTGGCCGCCGTCGACGGTCTTGAAGAGGCTTATGCCTTGGGATGTGTTTTGGGCCAAGTATCCGATGCGGCCGCTGACCCGATCGGCCAAGGGTGGCGTGTTGGCTGAAGAATCCGGCGTGGCCATCGCCGTCCAGCCCGTGCCGCTTAGGGCATAGACGTGGAAGGGTTGGTTCTGCTGGGCCGTGACCACCCACCCCTGGTGCGGCGACGTAAAGGACAACTGCGTGATGTTGTTGGGCAGGCCTTGGGAGGGCAAGGTCGATTGGGTCCAGTGCGCGCCGCCGTCCTGAGTCAGATTAAGTTCGAGCATTGATGCATGGGGCCCATAGCCGTTGGAAGCGTCGACGAGGTAGCCGGTTTGGCTGGTTGTCATGCGGAAGTTGAGAGCATTCGGAGACAGGTTGGCCGTGGGCACATTAGTCAGATGGGTCCAGACTTTTCCACCCGAGCTGCGCTTGAATACTTGGACGTAGGCTCCAGCGCAGGATCCGTTCACAAACCATCCCGGGCCCGATCCTCCCTGCGGAAAGCTGGTCGCGACCGGCCCGTCCTGCGCCAAAATGGGCGATGGGGTGGTCGCGGTCCAGTGACCGCCGCCGTCCGGGGTTGCCAACACTGCGTACCCGGCTTGGCAGGCACCCGCTCCCAACGACACGACGGCATTTCCCTGCGCTGGACTCTGAAAGTTGAGCTGGCTAATGGGGCTCAACCCCGGCCCCTCGCTCTGCGGTCCCGGCACCGGCGTCTGTGCGTTGAACACGGCCACGGGGGTCCAGTGCGTGCCACCGTCGCGAGTGCGGAAAACGGCTACGGCGGTCCAAGCCCCATTGGGGGCAATGTCGCGCGCCATAATCCATCCGAGGTCTCCAGTCAGAAAGTTCATCGAGGCGATTTGCCAGGTCCCGGCGCTGGGCAGGGAGACAGGTCTTGGGGACGGGGGAGCGGGAGACGAGGCGACGGGCGTTGTGGGGGATGCAGCGGGCGTCACAGGAGATGCGTCCGTCGCGCTTCCGCAACCCGCCGCCACACACCCTAGGACAGCCAGTGTTGCGAGCCAAACAGGTCTCATGATGAGTTCCTCCTCATTCTTCTTTCGCAACAACGCCAACCAAGCCCCCTAGGTTACCAAGCCCCCGCCCGCCGGGCGGCGGGACTTACGCCATGAGATGATCCACCATCCACTGCCGAATTAAGGCAAGGCGCTTCACTCGGTGCCACGGCTTTCCTGATCGTGAGAGTTCGTGGCTTTCGCCGGGAAATCTCGCAAACGCCACCTCGCGC
>JAKADO010000117.1 GCA_021820485.1 Bacillota bacterium | reverse complement strand
ACGCCGGAATCCCGCTCAAACAGTCATCATCACACAAGGGGCTGTTGGGAATGGTGAAGGATATGCGTGTCTAGGTGCGTTGAGCGTGTGGCATCGGTGATGTAGTGCGTGTATCGCCGCCCCCCCTCTGGGACGGTGCCATGAGTGAATGAATGACGTAGCTCATCGGAACGTGCCGCAGTCGTGGTTTGCCCGGTGATCCTGCGCTGATTCATCTCCTAGCCATGACGTCCATCTTTTATTGACGTCCATGGTTTTAGAGCGGCTCGAGCGGATCGCCTTCCTCCACAGTCCCCATGCCCATTCATCGAGCAAAGGAGACAAAATAAATGACCGCTTCCAAGACATGGGTTAAAGTGGCTCGCGTTGACGATATCGATCCTAGTGTCCCGTATTTAGTTGAGCTAAACAACCGAGCGGTGGCGTTATACCACACGCATGGGATTGTGTATGCCACCGACGACACCTGCTCCCACGCCGAGGCTTCGCTTTGTGAGGGTGAATATCGTGGTTACATTGTCACCTGCCCACGGCATGGGGGACAGTTTGACATTCGGAACGGACAAGCGGTGAAAATGCCCGCCATCGCCCCTATTGATGTGTTTGCCGTGCGGGTGGAGGACGGGGATGTGTTCTTGTCTCCCGAAGATATGTAAGGAGGCGCCGCAATGCACTATTTGCTCCGGCATCGCGATGTTCCGGGCATCCAAGCGTTGGTCACCTATGTCGGTCATGGGGGATATGAGGGGCTCCGACGCGCGGTTTCCATGAGTCAAGATGCGGTGCTCGAAGAGGTCGCTCAATCCGGACTGCGTGGCCGAGGAGGTGCTGGCTTTCCCACCGGTCGCAAATGGAGTTTCCTCAATCAGTCGTCGTCCGAGCGGTATCTGGTTGTCAACGCCGATGAAGCCGAACCGGGGACATTCAAAGACCGGGAGCTTATTGAGAATAACCCACATCAGGTTATTGAAGGCGCGCTCATCGCCGCTTATGCGCTACGTGCCACCGACGCCTTCATTTTTGTCCGCGGTGAGCTCCTAACCGGTTACGAATCCCTGTTGCGCGCCCGGAACGAGGCGCGGGACGCAGGATATATCGGGTCACATATCTTCCACTCCGACTATTCCATCCATCTCAGTGTTTTTCGGAGTGCCGGAGCCTACATCTGCGGCGAAGAAACAGCTCTCTTGGAATCGTTGGAAGGGCGGCGCGGCCATCCCCGAATCAAACCTCCATTCCCCGCTCAAGTGGGTTTGTACGGCCAGCCCACCGTAGTCAATAACGCGGAAACCGTGGCCAACCTACCACCCATCATCATGAACGGTGCGAATTGGTATCGAAACTTCGGAACCGACAAGTCGCCGGGGATTAAGATTTTTTCCGTCAGCGGGCTCATTGCGCGTCCCGGCAACTATGAATTGCCGTTGGGAACGCCGCTGGACACCCTGCTCCATGACTACGCCGGGGGCCCACGTTACGGGAGATCAATCAAGGCGGTAATCCCAGGTGGCAGTTCGGTTCCATTGCTGGTGCCTGAAAACTTCAACGTACCGCTTGACTATGAATCCTTGCTTGAAGCCGGATCCATGCTGGGGTCGGGTGGGGTGATGATCCTGGATGATGCCACTTGCATAGTACGCACAGCCGCCCGACTGCTAAAGTTCTACCGCACCGAATCCTGCGGCAAGTGCACGCCATGCCGTGAAGGAACCTATTGGATGACGGCCATTTTGGAGCGTATCGAAGCGGGCGTCGGAACGATGGATGATTTGGGGCGCCTGCCGGACATTGCCGACCATGTCAGTGGCAAATGTTTGTGTCCTTTGGGTGATGCCTCTCTGCCCTTCATGCTAAGTGCGATGACGCACTTTCGCCATGAATTCGTGCAGCATATCGAGGAACACGGCTGCCCCATGTCGGCGGCCGTGACGCATACCGCATAAAGCGACGGGCCGAACCCAACCCCATCGACTGAGGGAGGGGCAATTTCTTGGAGCTTTGGATGCTTGAGCTGCCCGCCGGGTTCAAAAAGAAGGACGCATACGATTGCATATATAATGAATGCGTTGGCAGGCGACTTTAGGCTCTCCGCAACCCGTAGACACCTCAGCGCGCCAGCGAGTCGTCGAAGCTCGAACCGAACGCACGGGCACCCTCAGGTGCGTGCAACACGCGCGAACGCTACGGGCCAAACAAGACGGCACGGAGAACCCAGATCCCCCCAGCGCCGCCTTCCAGCACATGGCACGCCAATGTTTCGGCGCGTGATACAGGGCACTGATGGCGTCCACCGGCACCCGAACCTGCCCCGGCGGTACAAGAATACCGTTTATCCCATCCGTCAAATGTTCGGGGATTCCGCCAACGGCGGTCCCAACGGTCGGAAGTTCCATCATGTTTGCCTCTACAAAAGCGTTCCCAAATGCCTCTGGCCGGGATAGCAAGATGAACAAGTTGGATGTGGCCAACCATCGTTCCGGCTGAGGATCAAATCCGGTCCAATGCACCATCCGTTCTGGCCCTTCCGATGCCGCTAGGCGTAATATATGAGCACGCAACGGGCCATCGCCCAGCAGCGTCCAGGTCACGGGGATATGCCGCCGCGTAAGTTCCTTGACCACCTCCAACGTCTCCTCGAAACGTTTCTCTTCTACGATTCTGGCCACCGACACCAACCGTACCCCGCGTTCAAATGGGGGCAAGCTGGTGTGGAAGACCGTCCAATTCGTTTCGGACAATGGCATCTACCACGGGCGCCTGAGGGTTTTCCCGCCGGATTAGTTCCGCAAGGTACCGTGAGACCGCGATGTTGAAATCCGCAGCCAGAAGCGCCCGATGCAGGGCCGGCTCTTCCCCGTGGTCTGGAGCCCCATGAATCGTCATTACTAGGACGAGGCGACGCCCTGCCCGGTCCATCCATCGTCGGGCGGCCATCGCCGTAATCGGGTGATGCGCGTGCAATACTATGCTGGGGCCACTTTGCGAGAGCCTCTAAATCCTTGGCATAATACTGCACAGCCCGTTCCGGACGGACTACCTCTGGCTCCATAGGGAAGTGGCGACCAGTGTATATCGGCGTCGAGACCTAAGCGAGCTTTCTGCCACCGCACCCAAGTTGGGACCATGCTGGAAACTCCGCCCGGCATCGACGGGGGATAAAACACAAGATGAACCACGCGGGCCTCCATACAAAACCACCTTTTTACGGGCCACCCGCGATTATGTAGCGAGTTACTCAAGGCGACAGTTGGAGGAATCTACTTAGCGGAGTGCCGGTGCAAAACTCCCGTAAATCGATGGAGCAACCCATCAAAACGGCGCTGGCCAGTGGGGTCTGTCTTTAAATTAACGTAGGCTCGCGCCGCCAATCTCGAGGCGAGGTCCGAATCGCGAGTCGACACGTCAATCAAGGCTTCCTGGAGAATCAGTAACAGTTCCCGATGCTCCTTCAATCGCCGCTCCTCAAGATCTCTAGCCTTATCGGAGAGCCAAAGGGCCGCTAGGCTACCGTCCGGTGCCTCAAATAGTTCCGCTCTATCGAGCCCTGATGTCGCGCGCATCGCCTGCCATTCATCCCGATCCATGCCTGTCGTCAGAAGTTTACTAGCATCATCTGCGGCAATCAGCCACGCTTGAATGCGGGCGGCCGCCGCCTCTTCCTTCGCGTTATCCCACCATGTATTGGACATATCTTCCTCCCTGTTCCAATGCGCTAAGCGTCTTCGATTACTGGGCCTTACGAGAATCGCCACATCGTGGCGGGCTTGGTTCGTGGCCGGCTGCTATGGTGGGATGCGCCGCATGGTACAGCGCTCGTGCGATATCCAACGTAGAGACGAACGCCAACAGCATGGCAAGACGAAACCCTGCAAACCACCCGAGGTAGAGAAACATGCTTCCCAAGAGGACAGCCACAAAATAGACGATATAAGCATACCGATCTCGCGATTCGTTCACTAAATCCTGCACGCGCGGAATGCGCCCTTTGCCCATACGGTTTCCGAATTGGTTCAACCAGGTGAGGAATGGAATAATCTTGTAGAGCTGCGTTAACGCGAGGCCGCCCAACCAACCATAAAGAGCCCACATCGTCAATGCGATGTCGAGGCGACTTAGTGAGCCACCCAATCGGATGCCCACTGCCGCCGCAATTATTAAGACAGCGAGAAACCCGAGCGGTATCGCCCCATAACGGGCGTTGAGCTCCAACTGCCGGCGCTTGCGCTCGCGATATAGGGAACGCATGTCCCACAAGTAGAGAGCTAGACCCACCAAAATCGCCGACCATCCCACATCTGCCAAACCATTGAGTCCAATCCACCGGGCCAGCCAAGCGGTCAGGATGCCCGGCGCCGTCAGCACATAGGCTCCCCATCCCCAAACGCCACGATGTTCATCCGACAGGGTAAACATGGCCAAGAGTTTATAGGACACCCCCATGGCCGTCAGGGTGAGCCAACCGCCCACGCCGCCAATCACATGCGACGCCAGCCCCCGTCCGCTCATGACCGAGACTACGTGAGCCGAAAAGAGATGCGGCACCGTGAGCGCCAGCGCCAAGAGCAAGCCTACTGATACCGTAATGACCAAAAAGGCGAGTCCTGTCGCCACCAGCCATGCGGGCAATGCCCAGGGCCATGCCCGTTTTAGTGTCGTTCCCAAATTGATGACGGCAACCATCACTCCGAGAATGACCAGGCTGCCGCCGACAGGCAGGAGCCAAGGCGTGCTCGGCAAAGGCCCACCCGGCAGAGCGAGGAATCCCAGAACCATGCCTAAAAGCCCCGTCGTCACGGTCACCAGCGTAACACCTGACCAGGCTTGGCTGGCCAATTCTGTTTCCGTCAACACCGGAACAAATTGGTGCAACGCTCCCATCATCAGTAGCGTGAGAAACCCAATGGTTGTCAGGTGCACGCCGGCGAGGACCCATGGCGCCCCAATATTCTCTAGCGGCTTCGCCAGGCCTGATGCCCACACCAGTTCGGCCAACCCCAGCGATGCTACGGCAGTTGTAAAATAGCTCATGCTCCATCGGGATAAACGCACTCCGCGCACTGGACTTCCCCCTCCTTGCCGCCAGTCACAACCTCTGGTCGCGCCTCCGTGCGGCCCTCTCTTGAACCAACGCGGTTCAGGGTGACCAGGTACGGTAAAATTGCCGGTTTGCTTCAATATCGTTCTGGTATTCCTCGGGCACCTCATCAATGTAAAAAATCGCCTCGACCGGGCACGCGGGAACACAGGCGCCGCAGTCGATGCAGACATCCGGATCAATGTAAAGCTGCGGAGCCCCGTCGAACGCCTCGTCACCATCTAAATCTGAACTCGGATGAATGCAGTCCACCGGGCAAACTTCCACGCAACTCTGGTCCTTCACCCCGACACAACGTTGTGTGATTACGTGGGCCATGAGTATCCCCTCCTACTCCATACGGCTCGAGGTTTACTCTCTAGCCGGCAAATCGATTTCCTTGGCCAAACTATGGTAGCGAGGATGGGGCACCAACAGCAACTGAACCAGCGACTCCTCCAGCGCGGTCAATGCATGTCTCTCACTCTCTTTGAGCTGAACCGACTCGCCCGCCGTCAACACCTGCTCGCTCAACGTGTTCAGACGGATGCGGCCCTTCAAAACTTGAATGATTGCGACGCTGGTTGTCTCGTGGTCGCGAAGCGATTGTCCCGTTGTAAATCCGAACCACACCACCGCCGCGTGATCGGAGTCAAACATATGCTTCACCACTAAGTGGTCCGGGTTGTAAAGTTCCGGTTCGTCAACGCTCCATGCCATCCGGCTTGCCTCCTCTTGCACAATGCTGTGCGGCTAACGTCAAACCGCTTCTTCGAAGATAGGGTATCCCGTTTCACCCGCGCTTAATGTGATGGCGATCACATGCTGCCGCGGCGCACGCCCCATCTTCTCCTAATCTTCCGCTGTCAATCGACACCATTGCATGGTGCCCTCCAACGCCACCCCCCGCTCGGCTACGGTGGGCACCCCGACCATATCGGATGGTTGGGCGACAATCACCAAGTGTCCTTTGGCGGTCAAATGAGATTTCGCTGCGTTCCATAGGGTTTCCACGGGAACCTCCTCCGGGGCGAGCATGAAAATGTCATGCCGCAGCGCTCGCGGCGGTTGACTTAAATACTCCCAATAATCCGCGGCCTCTACTTCACCGCGCTGGACTAGGCATGCATTCACTGCCGCCTCGACGACGTCCTGCCGTATTTCCAGGCCCTCTGCACGGGCCCCAAAGTCGCGAAGAATCCGCACCTCAAGTCCCGCATGGCAACCCAAGCACAACAATGAGCGACCGGCCAATTGCCTCTTGGTGCGATATCCCGCAGCTAGAAGAGCCGTCGCCAAACGTGCATGGACCAACCCTGGTATCAGCGCCGGAAGGCCCATGTGCCCTTGCACCAATAGCTTTTGATAAACTAGAGCGCATGCCGTGCGCCAGGCGAACCGTTCCTCACGCCTTGACGGAAACGCACGGAACACACGCTCCAAGCTTTCCCAGTCATCAGGAAGCGCTGGTACACGGCGCACCCTTCTTTGTGCGAAGATGGTTTCCTCCCGACCCACCCTCAGCGGTCCTCCCACGCGGTCAACTGCTGAATTTCGCCTGCCGTCAAGATGCGGCGCGCGAGGGGAAAAAGGATTAAGTTTTCCTTTTGCATGTGCGCTGAAAACTTTCCCCGCAGGTCCAACGCAGCACCGGCCCAACGCTTGTATGCCGCGTCGTCTCCATCGCGCCACACGCCATACCATCGGCCGAACTCGGCGCTTGCA
>JAKADO010000037.1 GCA_021820485.1 Bacillota bacterium | reverse complement strand
GTGGTCGGTGCGTCGCGCCGTGAGAGTTGACCCGTTCCCATGCCGAACACGGTCGTCCCCCTCGCGTACGCTGAGACTACTGGTCCCGCAGGGGACTGGGATCATCAGGCCGTGCCGACCCATTTTTCAATGACCCTCGCCAAGGCGAGGGTCTTCCTACATAGGAGGAACAATACGAAATGACGCAGGGACGTTGGTCGCATCGCAACCATAAGGAAGCCATCGAAGACCGTCAGCAAATTCTTCGCGAGCTCCCGCAATGGCGTGATGAGGATGAACGTATTTTTCAATGGAGCGTAAACCCGGAGTTGCTCTCTTCGTTCCATGAGTCCTTAACGGCTCAGATGGTGATGCCTGTCTCGGTGGTGGGACCGGCTCACATCGATATGGGCCGCTATGCATGGCACGACGGCGAACTGATCGAAACGGAGCGTTACGAGGACGATGTCTTTGTGCCGCTGGCGCACACCGAGGGTGGACTTTCGGTGTCTATGCAGAGGGGATTTCATGTCTTAAACCGCTCGGGAGGAATCAAGACATATGTCCTGAAAGACATGATGACGCGCGACTGCGCCTTTGTCTTTGAATCCGGGGACGAATCCAAGGCCTTTTACGACTGGGTCCTGTCCGCTCGCGACACCCTAAAGAACTGGCTCAATGATCCTGAGCACCCTGACAAAAAATTGAAGCCCAATCAGACTGTCGCGGATGTGTCCCGACATGCGGTGCTGTTGCGGATTGATGCGCACCTGGTGGGATCGGTTTGCCACCTGTTGTACCGGTTTTACACCGGCGAAGCTTGCGGCCCCAACATGATCACGCGAAACGCTTATGCATTGAACCGTGAGATTGTCCGCCGCATTGAAGAGAAGCCCTGGCATCTCATCAACATCTTTTTGGAAGCCAACATGGGCGGTGACAAAAAGCCCAGCCATGAGCACTACAACGGCGGACACGGCAAGACCGTCATGGCAGTCGGCAAACTGACGCAGCAGCAAATGCGACGTTATCTCACCACGACTGTGGATGAAATCAAACGGCTGGAATGGACTGGACTGCACGGGTCTAACGCGAGCGGCATGCAATCCTTTGCGTTTACACCGGCTTCGGCAGTAGCGGCCATCTTTTTGGTGACGGGCCAAGATTTAGGGATGGTGGCGACCAGCAGCATGGCCCATGCGACCATCCAGCAACTTCCCGATGGCGGGGCCGCTTTTAGTCTCCAACTGGGGGGCATCGAGGTAGGAACAGTGGGAGGCGGAACCTCACTTCCCCATGCCCAAAGCTATCTTCGCATGCTGGGGTGCCAAGGGCCGGGCTCAGCACAAAGGCTGGCCCAGATTATCGCAGCGGCCGCCCTCGCATTGGAGATTTCGGCGTCTGCGTCAATGGCCAGCCATGGCAGTGAAAACTTTTTCCGAGCTCATCTAGAGCGGGGAGGACACCGCCCGACCTAAACGCATCGGGCGGTTGTCACCAACCGGGTTCGGCACAGGAGTGCCACGAAACAGGTGTCGCAATTCGACGCCTTGAGCGCTTGAAATTTCGACGACAAATCCTGCGTGGCGGTCTTGACCCCGTCCCCAATCCCCTGAAACACACGCTTCATGGAGTTCTCCCCATCGTCATGCCGATTGTCGGAAAGTCCAATGCGATCGGCCTTATGCTCGATTTCAGCCCGCAGATCGTCGAGAAACTTGCGCCCGTCGATGTTCAGACGCTTGGCATCGTCCAACAGGTGCTCGTACATATTGTCCATGGTCCCCAAGAGGTCATCCTTCATCTTGACCAGGTCCTTGAGGCGTTCCGGCTCCAATGTCGGGACAGCCCGCTTCAGATAGTGTTCGGCAAAGGCCTGGTGACGCGATTCGTCCTGCAGAATGCGCCCCGAGAGGCTGCCGAACAGGGCTTCCGGCTGCGAACGGGAGAAAATTTGATAGAAGTTTTTGGCGAACACGTCTGAGATGAGAATGCCCCAAACCCAGTCAATCCGGTCGCCCTTGCGCAGACGATTGTGATAGCGCAGCATTGCCGGCATTTGGCGAATGTTCAGCGGATCCTCCTCAAGCCGTCTGTACAACTGGGTCAGCACCTCAAAGTGACGCGCTTCGTCCATCAGGAAACTGCTCAGGTAAATTTGCGAGGTGGTTTCACCGGCCATCGCCATTTGGGGCAACACAACACTCGCGCCAATCATCGCCGACTGTTCACCCAGATAGACCGGTGTCAACATATGAGCTAAGGCGCGGGCTTGATCGTCCTGCATCATCAAGGGCTGTTCCCACTCCACATCAGAAACAGTCCATTGAGCCTTTACCCCTTTGTGAAACAACCGGATCAACAAGTCCTCTTCAAATTGAGGGAAAATCTTTATCACAGACAATTCCTCCATAGTCGAGCGAAATCTAGGCGAATGGTGCGTTCAGAAGACACGTGTGCCAGTTTATACATACCTATAAGAATAGATCAAGTCTAGCATGCGCGCAAACCCTCAATTTGGCAGGCCTTCCACGGATAAGAGAGCCCCGGCGTCACGGGGGCTCCCTCGGATATCGTCGATGGAAGTGCTTCGCCGGCCGTCGTTGGCGGGGCCATCTCGGGATCGAACCCCCTGCTACTTATTTTTGACCATAACAGTGACGGCGGTAAGTCCAGAATCGGGTTCCTGATTCGGAATCACCCAGACGCGGACCGGGACCCCAGTCTTGAGGGCGGTCACGTCTCCGCCGGGTAAGAAAAAGGCTGTGTGCGAGGTCAGCGAAACCACGGCGGGCGCAGGCTGGCCGGGCACATTGACGGTTAATTGTGAGCCGTCTATTTTGGAAACCGTACCGTTGATGGGTGGAAAGTTGATTTGCACGACCTGGGCATCAATGCCGTTGTCGGCGGTTCCATTGCCACTAACAGCCACGCGGTAGCCTTGCTTCAGGTAACTCAGACCAGCCTGCCCGACGGCTTGTGGTTTGCCCGGAGCGAGAAACCGCGTGCTGTCGGTCAGAGTGACTTGACGGGACAGGTTGGTCAGATCGCCGTGCGGGTCTTCCAGCGTGACCGTCATTTGGTTGGAGTTTAGTTGCGTAATCTCTCCCCGCAGCGCAATCGAGATGGCAGGGTGTCCCATCACAGTGCGCGCCAAATTGGTTGCGGTCGTGTTGTACGCATAATGGATGACAACGAGTGCGGCAAAAATGGCCACCAGCCATCCCGCTGTCCGGCGTGACAGTCTCAAGCGTTTATTCATGTCCGATCCCTCCCCATAGGACATATTCCAACGCGGCACCTTTTAGTCCAGGCAGGGGCAGGTTGGCCATAGATTTTGCTACGGTCGTCGCGAGGGTACCGCCAATCCCCCCATTGGTGTGAGATTTTGTAAGCCCTGCGATCCTGGAGGTGTTTCGCGTCGTTATCCCTTAGAGAGGTGGATACGTGACAAGCCCAGAACAGCATTGGTTTAGCCCTTGGGTGCACGAGTATGGGGACCGGCTGCTGCGGTTTGCTCGAGCCTACACCACGGATTTGGCGACAGCAGGACGTTGTGCAAGAGGTCTTTGTCCGTTTGTTTCAAGAGCATGCCAAGCGGCCCGATGGAGTCATCCAGGCTGGATGGCTCGACAGCGCGCCACTTGGCGATTGACCACTATCGAAATTCTCAGCGTGAGGCAGCCAAATTGGCTCGCGCCGCGGTGGAAATACACGCGCCTCCGGACCTTTCGCGTGAAGTGGAGTCGGTGCTGGATACACTGTCCGATCGCGACCGGAAGCTTCTTTTTCTCTTTTACTATCAAGAATGGTCTCTGGCGCAGTTGAGGGAGCGCTATGGAATTCCCCAAGAGACGGTTAAATCGCGTCTTTATCGGGCCCGGGAGCGGTTTAAGCGCGCATGGAAGGGGGAGGTGAATGAACGAAGAACAGGAACTGCGTCAGTCGTTGGGGGACTTCTTGCGGGTTCCCCATCGCGGCCTCTCGTTTACCCCCGACCCTCTGCTGTGGCGCATGGAACGCCCCAAGAGGCACTTTGTGACGCGCTATGGCCTGT
This sequence comes from Bacillota bacterium, assembly GCA_021820485.1. Taxonomy (GTDB): domain Bacteria; phylum Bacillota; class Sulfobacillia; order Sulfobacillales; family Sulfobacillaceae; genus Sulfobacillus_B. The sequence goes on along the minus strand of JAKADO010000037.1, from coordinate 26,406 downwards.
GTGGGGAGTTTCGGTGGCGGTACTGGCTGCGGTGGCCTTAGTAGTCCCGGGGCTGCTGCGTTTCCCCCTGCCCACAAGGGCGCAAGCTCCGAAAATGGTGCTTCCCGCCATGCATCTTCGAGAGCTTTTTATGACCTCCATGCGCACAGGCTGGGTGCTGGACCGCCAGGGCGGCGTGTATCGCACCTCGGATGGGGGGAGCATTGGACGTCCCTAACCGAGTTGCGAACTGGTGCGGGACTTGGATGTGGTGAATCAAAACGTTGCCGTGGGACTATCTGTCTCCTCCAACCCTCGGACGGTGACGCTCTGGGTCACGACCGATGGGGGCCGCAGGTGGGTCATGTGCCCGTCGATCTGCCGTGGGTCCCAATTTTGTATGGTGTGTCTGCGCATGGTTCGGCTGCCAGCCTGTTTGGGGTGGGAAGAGTGTTTTTTTGAAAAGCCAGCTCAGCGAAGAGGTGCTAAGCCTGAATCTCAAGCAGCTAGCGGATGGGCCGAGCCTGTTGTATCTTGTAAACCCCGTCCCCAGCAACGAATCCCCGCTGACAGGGGTGATGGCGGCATCCGCCCGTCGGGTATGGGGGCTAAGCAACAGTCCTGGTCCGGGTCCCAGTCTGTGGAAAATTTCGGCATGCCGCGCCGGCGGCCTTGCCCCTCCCGCCGCATCTGGTGACAGGCTGGGTGGGGGCCTCGACCCCGGCTCCGAGTGGAGGGCCTCAATTCTTCGCGCATGGCGGATTTTTAGCGGTTGAAACGATGCGAGGTGGAAACCATCACCCGTGTGGTAATCTCTGTAAGGGAGCAGACTGCGGACTTTGGGGGGATCACGCATGGCGCTCGTAGGATTTCTGGCTATCGTCGTTTTGGTGATGGGCGGACAGACATGGCGGACTGCCGGTTGGGCTCTCGTCCGGCCCTTCACGGTCATCATACGGCTGGCTTTTCTGGCATTGGCGATTGTGGCGATTGTCGTGCAGGATGCATTTGGCGCGGCGGCGTTGGGCGTCGGCGCCTTGGTCGGCATTGGCGCAGGCCTAGGCTTGGCACGCCTAAGCGTTCGTTCGCTGGCCTTTGAGAAACGAGGCGGTGAGTTGTCGTACCGGGTGCCGCGGGTTCTTTCCGCGATCCCTCTCGCAGCCATCATCCTTCACTACGTGGCCTCTCGCGGACAGTCGGGGATTTTCCCCAGCCCCCAGGCGCACCCGCTCTGGGGCGATCCGCTGACGTTGCTGGTCGACATGGCCTTCCTGGCCTATTGGAGTTATCTCTACCTCACTGTCCTGGTGCGTGGGGATCGGTTCCTCATGCAGGGTGCCCCTCCCGCGGATTCCCAAAACACGGTAAAATAGAGATCATCCCCAATGAAGGGGGAGGTCGGTATGGACACTCCCGTATTGGACATGCTCTACACCTATGCACGCTTGGAAGGCGAGCGTTGGCATATGCCTGGCCACAAGGGATTGCGCCCGCCAGGCGGCGACTTTTTGGATTGGGCCTATGATGTGACAGAAATCGGGCCCATGGATGAGACACCTAACCCGGTGCAGCTGTCCGAACGATTGATGGCGGAGAGCTACGGTGCGGAACGGACCTGGTATTCGGTGGCCGGCGCAACACTGCCGGTAATGGCAGCGATTTTGGCCGCGAACCCTCCGGGATCCACCTTGTGGGTAGATCGCACCTGTCATCGCTCGGTGCTTGGAGCCTTGACAATTGGCGGCTATCACGTGCGCTGGCTGTATCCCGCATTCGTGCGGGCGGGGATTATGCTGCCCTTGGAGGAGTTCCCAGAGGATTTCCAAGGGGCGAGTGGGTTGGTGTTGACCCGGCCGACCTATGATGGGCTGGCGCGGGATAATGCTGAGGTGATTGAACGGGCCCACCATCAAGGTTTGACGGTCATCGTGGATGAGGCGCACGGGAGTCATTGGCAGGGGCGCCACTACCCTATATCCGCTCTGCGGCAGGGCGCCGATTTGATCGCGCACGGCGTCCATAAAACTGAAGGCTCTCTGACGCAAACCGGGCTATTGCACCTTCAGGGCAAGCGGGTGTCGCCGGCTGAGGTGGAACGCTGGTGGAAGATTCTTGGCACTTCGAGTCCGTCCTATTTGCTGTTGGGGGCGCTGGACCGTCTGCAATGGGAACGGCGGCAACCGGAATATGCCAGACGCTGGGAGCGGCTTGGGGAGCGCGCCGAAGAGCTGTGGAATACACTAGAGCAACGCGGCCATCATGTGTTGCAGCCGTGGGCGAAACGTCAGGGACTTTCCGTGGACCCCGCACGCTTGACCCTCTTGGGGCCGGGAAAGATGATTCAGGAACGTATTGGCTCATGGGGCGAGATGGAGAAGGTGACTCCCGGGAGCGGCACTTTCTTTCTGTCCCCCGACCAGGATCCCGCTGCGCTGTTGGAAGCGCTTGACGGCATCTCATTCCCCACTGCGGCGCAGGAATTGGACCGCGTGTCCTTTCCCAGGTTGCGCACGGCCATGACCGTGCGGGAAACGTGGTCGAGAAAGGCACGGCGGCTGCCGCTCGCGGAAGCCAGGGGACACGTCGTGAAAGAGGCGCTGACGCCTTATCCGCCGGGCATTCCTGTGGCAGTGCCTGGTGAAGTGTTGACCGATGAGATGATTGCATGGCTTCAATGGTGGTCAGCGACTGCCACCGGTCCGATTCAGGGTCTTACCATGGAAGAAGGGCGGCAATGGGTGTGGGTCACCGAAGCGTAACGTCAGGACTGCTGGTGTCGTTAGAAGGGTTAGACGGGGTTGGCAAGACCACACAGATTGCCCGTCTGAAGGAATGGCTTGAGGGCCAGGTTGCCGAGGTGATGACCGTGCGGGAACCCGGCGGCACGGCGTTGGGAGAAGCGTTGCGCGAGGTGGTGCTGCATCGGGCGGAGGCCGGCAGCGCGATTGCTGAATTCCTGGTCTTTGCCGCAGCTCGGGCCGAACTGATCGAAACGGTGGTGCTCCCTGTCTTGAGCCGCCAAGGCGCGGTGCTGATGGATCGCTTCATTGATTCCAGCGTAGCGTACCAAGCCTTTGGCCGCGGATTAGATCCGCAAACCATTCTTGAAATCAATGCCATCGTCACCCAAGGCCGGACCCCTAACTTGACGATATGGCTTAAGGGGGAACCTTTCCCGTCGGGGGAGGCGGATCGGCTGGAACAGCGGGATCAGGAATACTTTCGGCGAGTGGAATCAGGATATGCTTGGCTCGCCGACCGAGAACCCGAGCGCTGGCTGATTTTAGAGAGCCGTCAAGACCCTGATGTGATATTTGACGCGATTTGTCGCCGAATCGACATCGTGCTCCAAGGAATGAAGGGAGGAGAATGATGATGAAGCTGATTATCGCTATTTTGCAGGACAAAGACGCTGGTCGCGCCGTGACCGAGATTAATCGCCGGGGATTTCGCGCCACTAAGTTGGCCAGCACAGGTGGATTTTTGCGGGAGGGCAACACCACCATTCTAGTAGGGGTGGAAGAGCACGATGTGGAACAGGTGCTCGCGGTTTTGCGACGCACCAGCTCCGTCCGCCATGAAACGCTGACGCCCCAGACACCGGCTCATAGCGGGGAACCCTATGTGCCGTTCCCTGTGGAGGTCACGGTGGGAGGCGCTACGGTGTTTGTGGTGGACGTCGATCGCTATGAAAAGTTCTAGCCAGGCAGCCCAAGTGGAGGCGCTGGTAGAGGCGCAGCAGCAGGGGCGGCTTGCCCAATCGCTGATTATCAGCGGGGACGCGGAAGTCCAAGATGAGGTGCTGAGCCGTCTCGTCCCACGCTTGCTGTGTGAGAATGGAGGACAACCTGGTTGCACCTGCCGTTCCTGTACTACAGCTTGGCCTCAGCATCCGGATTATATCGAGTTGGTGCGCGAAGGGCACGCCATTCGGGTAGGCGACGCGCATGAGGCGGTGGACAGCCTCGTGGCTGGGCCCTTGTGGTCGCCGTCCAAAGTGGTGGTCATTCGCCCGGCGGATAGCCTAAGCCGAGAGGCGGAAAGCTATTTGCTCAAGCATCTGGAGGAGCCGCCAGCCTACGTCCATTATCTGCTGCTGACGGAATTTCCGGACAGCCTCTTGGCGACGATACGGAGCCGCTGTCATCACTGGCGCTTTGCCAAGGGTGGGAACGACGACGATGTCGTCGACCTCACCCAGCGCCTTTGGTCTGAGCCGCTCACCGCGGAGCGCGTCGTTCAGGCAACCTATTGGGCTCGCCGGCAATACGTCCGGACTGCCCACCCGGCGTGGCTGACCGTGTGGGAGACCCTCGAGTCCACCTATCGCCAGTTGGAGGCCAATGGCAATGCGGAACTGGCAGCGGCGCAGATTCGGCGTGTCTGGCCGATGACACAAGCGCGGTGAACTGGTGGGTTTATGTGCTTCGTTGTGGTGATGGGAGTTTCTATACAGGCATTTCGACCGATGTTGAACGGCGACTGATGGTGCACCAGGCGGGGCGGGGCGCGCGTTACACGCGTGGCCGCGGGCCGCTGACGCTGTGGTGGGCATGCGGGCCGTACAGCCACGCAGTGGCACTCAGTGAGGAACGGCGCATCAAGAAGCTGAGCCATCAAGAGAAGAATGCTTTAGGGGGCGGTGGCGACCAATGACAGAGGTGCCGGAACTCGAGCCGGGAACGCTCTATGTGGTGGGGACGCCCATCGGAAACCTAAATGATTGGTCTCCTCGGGCCCAGACGGTGTTGTCCCAAGTCGACGCGATTTTGTCAGAAGATACGCGGGTTACGGGACTTTTGTGCCACAACGCCGGAATTCACACCCCACTGATATCTTTTCATGCCCACAACACCCGTCAGCGGATTCCCGAGATGATGGACCGCCTCAAGGGGAACGAAACTCTCGCTCTGGTCAGCGACCGCGGGATGCCGGCCATCTCCGACCCGGGGCAGGAATTGATTGATGCACTCTGGCACGAGGGGCTCCGCGTCTCGGTCATTCCGGGTCCGACGGCAGCCATTACGGCGTTCGTGGCCTCGGGCTTTCCAGCCCCATTTGGCTTTTGGGGATTTTTGCCCCGCGGACGCTCAGAACGGCGGGCTGTTCTACAGGAACTAGCCAAATGGCCTCATGCGGCCATTCTTTATGAGGCGCCTCATCATATGCAAGAGACGGTGCGGGATCTAGCTTCCCAAGTGGGTGCGGAACGTCCCGTACTTTTAGGCCGGGAGATGACGAAGCGCTTTGAGGAATTTTGGCGTGGGGAATTGGGTCACCTCGAGAGCGAACGCCGCGAGTGGCGTGGTGAGTGCGTGTTGGTGCTGGGGCCGCGCATAGAAATACCCGGAAGCGGCGAAGTCGAGTGGGCTCAACTTGTCTCCCGGGTGGAGAACCTGGTGGCTGGCGGTGCCCATCCCAACGAGGCAATCCGTCAGGTGGCACGGGACAGCGGTGTCCTGCGGCGCGAACTATACCAACATGTGCACGAGACCGATTAAACGGCTTCGGTGTTGAGATCCTTCAGGCAAGTCTGGCAGACGTTCTTGCCCCGGTAGGTTTCAATACCTTCCGCATTCCCGCAAAAGATGCAGGCCGGTTCATATTTCTTCAACACGATTTTCTCGCCGTCTACGTAAATTTCCAATGAATCCTTGTCACTGATGTTCAAGGTGCGGCGCAGTTCAATCGGCAGCACAACCCGACCCAGCTCGTCCACTCGGCGTACGATTCCAGTTGACTTCATCGTCTAGACTCCTCTCTTTTTTCGACACCTGAATACCAGTACAATACCAGAACTTCCAAAAAATAGTCAATTCCTTGCGCAAACTTTGTCGAAAAATCGGGGATTTTCCCCCGTGTGCGGACTGGCTTAACAGACGCCGGAACGGGGCAATTTGACAGGAGACGGTCCATTTGCTAGAATGCCGGTCAAACGAATGAGCGACGAAGGGGAATCTGACGCGATTAGCGGATCCAAGCGAGCTGGGAATGGTGGGAGCCCAGTATCCAGCACGCGGCGGTATGGCCCCGGAGCTCGAAGTCTGAACAGCCTCAGTAGGACTTCCGGCGGTCCCCGATATCGGACAGAGAGACACAATAAGGGTGGTACCGCGGCTCATGTCGCCCCTTCAGAGGAAGGGGCCTTTTTTGTGGGCTGGGAGCGGTTGCCGCGACAAGAAGGAAGGAGCATGGTATGGGAACGTCACGATGGTACATCACCACACCGATTTATTATCCCAGCGACAATCTGCATGTAGGCCACGCCTATACGACAGTGGCTGCGGATGCACTGGCTCGCTTTCACCGGCTTCTCGGCGAAGACGTGCTGTTTGTGACAGGAACTGATGAGCATGGGCAGAAAATCCAGAAAAAGGCTGAGCAGGCGGGTAAAACGCCGTTCGAATTTGTCTCCGAGATTGTGGGCTACATTCAAGATCCGTTGTGGAAGCGACTGGGCGTGTCCTATGACGATTTTATCCGGACGACGGAAGATCGCCATCACGGTGTCGTCCAGCAGATTTTCCAGCGTTTGGTCGACAAGGGGGACATTTACAAAGGCATCTACGAAGGCTGGTATTGCCTCCCCGACGAGTCCTATTGGACGGAATCCAAACTGGTGGACGGCAAGTGTCCGGATTGCGGTCGTCCGGTGGAGCGAGTGAAACAGGAGAGCTACTTCTTTCGATTGGGCAAGTACCAAAGCCAATTGCGCCAATATATCGAGGACCACCCCGACTTCATTCAGCCAACCTCACGCCGCAATGAAATGCTGAATTTCATCGATGCGGGACTCGAGGATCTTTCGGTGTCGCGGACAGGAATCCAGTGGGGCATCCCCGTGCCGGGCGACCCAGACCACGTGATTTATGTCTGGTTTGATGCCTTGACCAACTACTTGACGGCCGCCGGCTACCTCCAGGACGGAGCCAAGTTTCAAGCCACATGGCCGGCCAATGTGCATTTAGTGGGCAAGGAAATTGTCCGGTTCCACACGGTGATTTGGCCAATCATTCTGATGGCGCTCGATTTGCCTTTGCCGGAACGGGTATTTGGCCACGGATGGCTTCTCATTGGGCAAGCCAAGATGGGGAAGTCCTTGGGCAATGCGGTGGACCCGATCGCACTCTTGGATCGGTACGGCGTTGATGCGGTGCGCTATTACCTGCTTCGCGAGGTGCCCTTCGGGGCGGATGGCAGCTACACCGAAGAGGCCCTGGTGCTGCGCACCAATGTGGATTTAGCCAACGACTTGGGCAACTTGCTGTCCCGCACCACGGCGATGATTAACCGGTTTCTGGGTGGCAAAGTGCCACCCTTGATAGCGGGTGAAGATGACGGTGTTTTGGCGGGCGAAGCGGCATCGGTCTACCGCGAAGTGGAGTCGGCCATGAGTCAATTGGCGATTTCTGACGCCCTGATCTCCATTTTCCGGTTGGTCGGGCGCGCCAATAAATATATTGAAGAGCAAAAGCCATGGGACTTGGCCAAGAATGGCGACCCGGTCCGTCTAGGCAATGTGCTCTATGGACTTTGGGAAACGCTCCGCATCTTGTCGGTGCTGTTGACCCCGTTTCTCTTGGAAACGCCGGCACGGATTCGGGAGCAGCTTGGATTGGATGAGCCGGTTTCTCACTATCGGGAAGCCATCTTCGGGTTTGACGCCCATGCGCGCGCCATTCGCCGCGGGGAGCCGCTGTTCCCGCGGATTGACACCAAGCGAGCGTCCGAACCGGATCAGTCGCCGGTATCGGCACCGGTGACTGAAGAGTGGATCACCATCGAGGATTTCCAGAAGATCCAGTTGAAGGTGGGGACGGTGCGTGCGGCGGAAATTGTGGAAGGCGCCGATCGGCTGTTGAAGCTGACCGTCTTCGACGGCGACCGTGAGCGCACTATCGTCTCGGGCATTCGGCAGCATTACCAGCCGGAAGAGTTGGTGGGACAGCAGGTGGTGTTGGTCGCCAATTTGAAGCCAACCATGCTCCGTGGAATTCTCTCTGAAGGCATGCTGCTAGCGGGCTCAGCGGATGGCGTCTTAAGTGTCGTGGCGCCTTCCGTACATCTGCCGGAAGGAGCGCGAGTGAAATGACGTTGAATCTCATTGACAGCCACTGCCATCTGCAAGATGAGGACTTTGACGGGGATCGGGAGGCCGTTTACGACCGTACCATCAAGGAAGGGGTCGGTGTCATTGTGCCGGGGTATACAATGGCGAGCTCTGAGAAGGCGGTGGAGTTTTCAGTCGCGCACAATCACGCGTGGGCGTTGGTGGGGATTCATCCTCACGACGCCCAGACGCGCCAGTCCACCGATTTGGACCAATTGGCCGCATGGGTTCAAAGTCAGCCCAAAGTTGTCGGGATTGGCGAAATTGGCTTGGACTATCACTACAACAACAGCCCACCGGAGGCGCAGCGCGTCGTGTTTCGGGAGCAGTTAGCGCTCGCTAAGCAGTTGGGCGTTCCTGCCTCGGTGCATACGCGGGAGGCGGAAGAAGATACTTTGGCGATTATCCGTGAAGTTGGCCACCATCGCGGGGTGATTCACTGCTTTACCGGGACGGCGGAGTTTGCCCAAGCGGTCTTGGCGTTGGGGTGGCATATTTCGTTTTCGGGAGCCATTACCTTTAAGAGTGCCCATGCGCTCCGACAGGTGGTCGAAACCGTGCCGTTGGACCGCATTTTGATTGAAACCGACTCTCCCTACCTCTCCCCCGTACCGTGGCGTGGGCAGCGCAACGAGCCGCTTAGGGTCATCCGTGTGGCGGAAGTGGTGGCTGCGCAAAAAAATTGTTTGACCAAGCAGGTATTTGATGTTACCTTGTCGAATACTTACTCACTGTTTTTTGTCTCCCCTTGACATGGGTAAAGATGGAAAAACAGTTATCTTTTGGAAATCACAAGCAAGGGGTGCGATGTCAATAAAGGAGGACGGCTGTTGACTAAATGGAAGACGTTAGGACTACGGTCTTGGGTTCTGGGCGCTGCGGCCGTTGCGGCGATGGGCGCTGGAATTGTCGGTTCGCAGTTCCGACATGTCGACATTGTGGTTCAAGGCCCGACGGGAAAGCGCGATTTTTCTCTCTGGACATTTCGCAATAAGGTTAAGGGGATTTTGCAAGAAGCGCGCGTTAAGGTCACTCCCCATGACAAAGTCTTCCCAGCGTCGGGAACCGTGCTTCGGTCACGAACCATCACCGTGCATGATGCCATTCCGGTGTGGGTCAAGACCGCTCATCGGCGCATTCAAGTCTGGACAACGCATTACAACGTCCAGGCGGTAATAGACGCAGCCAAAATCAAGCTTGACCCGCTGGATGTGGTGCGTCCCGCCTTAAATGCGAAGCTGACCGCTTCTACTACGGTAAACGTCATTCGACGCTGGTTGGTTACAAAGAAAATTTCCGAAACGATTCCTTTTTCGGTGCAGCACGAACCCGATTCCCACCTGTTAAAGGGCCATTCGCAAATCGCGGTTCAAGGGCAAGACGGAACGATGGTCAAGACCGTTCAGTACTTGGTGCAGAACGGCAAGACAATCCGTACAACCGTGGTGAAGACCCAAGAAGTGACGCCTCCCAAAGCCGAAGTCATTGAATACGGCACGGCCGATCCCATTTCGCGGGGAGGACCAGTTCTTCAGTTTTCGCGAGCGATTTCGCTGCTGAGTACCGCATATTGGCCCGACCCGGCATGGTCAAATGGGTATACCGCAATGGGATTGAAGGCACAGTATGGCGTAGTGGCCGTGGATCCGCGAGTGATTCCGTTGGGGACGCGTCTCTATATTCCCGGCTACGGCTTTGCGATAGCTGCTGATACCGGATCGGCCATTATTGGTGACCGCATCGACCTGTGCTTCGACACGGCGGCCCAGGCGCAGAATTGGGGGGTCCGGCCCATTACAGTGTATATTCTGGCTCGTAGTTGACGCATTCGGGAGGGTATGGTGCTGGACAAGGAAGATCCACGCTCTCCGAGCGGTTTAGAGCGTGTTCTGAGGCAGTTGGAAATGGCCCCATCACACCAATGGGGCCAAAATTTTTTGGTTGACCTGGCTGTGCTGGAGCGCATTGCGGATCTGGCGCTGGACGGGAAGACGACGCGGGTGTTGGAAATTGGCCCGGGCGTCGGCGCATTGACACTCACCCTTTTGGAGCGCGGAGCCGAGGTTCTGGCCCTCGAACTAGATACCCGGGTGCGCCCCATGCTTGACCGTTGGGGAGCGGAGTTTCCAGGACAGCTGACAGTTGTATATGGAGATGCACTCGCCGTGTCGTGGAGTGACCTGGTGAAGGAAAAGGGATGGGATACGGCTACAGTGGTTGGCAACTTGCCATACTACATTACGGCGCCCCTATTGGGCCATTTGATTGACGAACCGTTTCCTTGGCCGCGCGCGGTGATGATGGTGCAGCGGGAAGTGGCGGAACGTCTATCGGCAGAGCCCGGGGTGCGGGCTTCGTCGACGCTGGGGGTCTTGCTGCGGTATCGCGCGGACATCACGCCGGGGATTCGGTCCGTGGAACCAGCCAGCTTTGTCCCGGCGCCGGAAGTTTTCTCAAGTGTGCTACAATTAATCCCACACACCCCTTTGCCAGTTGGCTGGGACGCATTTCGCTGGGTGGTGCGGGCGGGGTTTCAACACCGCCGCAAAATGTTGAGGCAGGCGCTGGCACAGGCGCCAGGCTCGCCGTTCAGCAAGAACGAGTGGCAAGTGTTCTTGGAAGGGTTGCAGATTTCGTCTTCGGCTCGAGCCGAGGCATTATCATTGGAGGAATGGGTCCGGCTCGCGTCCGCGGTTGAACAGAGGAAGTGAGGGAGCCACGTGATTTTCGAGAGTCCCACCAAGGGCCGCATGACGTTTGAGGAGATGTACACGGACCTCCTGTTGTATCTCAATCAAGCGCCTCACGATCAGTATCGCCTCATTATCGGCACCGATTCCCATACCCGGCACGACACAGTGCTGGTGACAGCGGTGGTCATCCACCATCTCGGCAAGGGTGGCCGCTACTACTTCCACCGGTCCCACCGTCGAGCGATTAAGAGCCTTCGCCAAAAAATTTTTTACGAAACCTCTACAAGCCTCACGGTGGCGTCCCGTCTCACGGAGATGCTGGAACAGTCCGGCGTGGTGGACTTCGATGTCCAAATTCACATTGACGTAGGGCGCCAGGGAGAAACCAAGGATCTGATCCGCGAGATCGTCGGCATGGTGACTGGCAGTGGTTACCAGGCGGCCATTAAGCCGGATTCGTTTGGGGCCTCCAAGGTGGCAGATAAATATACCAAGTAGAAAATCTGGATTTCCGCTCCAGGACCTATTGACCGAAGCGTAGTAGGCTTGCTAAAATAATCGGCTCATTTGACATTCATAGCAACGAATGTTAAAATTTCTATTGTTGCCCTTCATCTGTGAGGAAGGAAGTGATCGCGTGGCAGCCAAGAGTGTCTTGGATGACATTAAAAAGGAGCTCGAATCGCACGTCGGAGAGAGGATTCGAGTGAAGGCGAATAAAGGCCGCAAGAAGGTGGATGAAAAGGAAGGCATCTTGGAAAAGACATATCCTTACATCTTTGTGGTCAAAATCGAAGAAGGTCACCTGTCAGAGCGACGCGTTTCTTACTCCTACACCGATGTGTTAACAGAAACTGTGGAGCTCATTCTGCCCGAATCACTGACCAGCTAGAAGCTTTAAGCCTCCGTTACGGAGGTTTTCTTTTTGGTATAAACCTGCCTCGGGGGGAAGAAAATAGAACGGTGTGCGGTGCCCGCACCCGTTCTTTTTTCTTTTAGGAGGCGAGTTTCATCGGTCCCTTGTTCATCATTGGGGGTAATGAGGATAAAACGGGCGAATGCGTAATCCTGAAGCGCGTTGCCGAATTAACCCGCCAATCTTCCCGAGGGGATGCCCTGGGGGTTGTCACCACGGCCTCACGTCAGGGCGAGCCGGCGTTTCGGCAATACCGGGACCTGTTCCATGAGATGGGTCTCGATAACGTGTTGGACCTTACCATCGAGACCCGTGACGAAGCGCAGCGTGAAAATGTGCTAAACAGCATTCGCCGCGCAGGCACATTGTTTTTCAGCGGCGGCGACCAATTGCGCATCACCAGCGTATTGGGCGGCACGCTCTTTCATCATGTCCTCTTGGAGGAGCACCGCCGCGGCTTAAATGTCGCCGGAACTTCGGCCGGAGCCTCGATGATGTCCGACACCATGATTGTGACCGGAGATGCGGAAGAAGCGCCAACCAAAAACACCGTCCACATGGCGCCAGGCATGGGATTGTGGCAAGGCGCCGTGATTGACCAGCACTTTTCGCAGCGCGGTCGAATCGGGCGCCTCTTGTCAGCCTTGGCCCAAAACCCGGGAATCCTGGGAGTGGGTCTGGACGAAGACACCGCCATTGAGGTTCGGCTCGACCATCATCAACTCCAGGTTTGGGGCTCTCGCACCGTGACCTTGTTGGACGGCACCGAAGTCGGGGACACGAATGCATCCGAATCCCGCGCGGACAGGCCGTTGGCCATCACCAACGTGCGGCTGCATGTGCTTCCGCAGGGATATGGTTTCGATCTGGATGAGCGCATTCCGTGGCCGCCGCGGGCACCATCGAATCCAAGGGAGGAATAACGTGGATATTCTTGAGGCCACCTTTTTTCCAGGACCCAACCGGCATGTCTTGCGGCCGTGCTTCGAAGCGCGCGTCCGCCTGGGACACTACGGGCAAGAACCAACCTCGGCTCATTACGCGTTTCAAGACCGACTTATCGCCGCATTGCCGGGATTGGACGAGCACTATTGCTCCCGTGGGCATCACGGGGGATTTGTTGAACGCTTGCGCGAAGGGACCTATCTTGGCCACGTGGCCGAGCACGTGGCGCTGGAATGCCTCTATTTAAGTGGCGAGCGGGGAGTCTACGGCAAAACCCGGGAAATTGATCGGGACACGGTATCCATTGTCTTTGAGTCAGAAACTGCGGAGGGTGGCCGGGGATCCTTGCAACTCGCCATCGATCTGGTGTGTGCCTTCTGGGATGACATCGGGGTGGATGTTGGCCAGCGATTGGCGCTTTTCCGCCACGAACTGGCTCAGCATCGTCTCGGCCCCAGCACCCGGGCCTTGGTCGAAGCAGCCCGGAAGAAGGATATCCCCGTATCGCGGTTGGATGACCATAACCTGATTCGCCTCGGCCAAGGCGTTCGGCAACGACGGCTGATGGCGACCATGGCAGACGGCACCAGCATCGTTGGCGTGGAGGTGGCGCAGGATAAGGCGCTGACCGCCCGCCTGCTCGAAGATGCGGGAATTCCTGTGCCGAAAGGTATTCTCGTCACCAGCGTGACGGAGGCAGAACAAGTGCTGGCGCAGTGGGCAGGACCGTGTGTGCTGAAACCGGTCGATGGGCACTATGGGCGCGGCGTAATGATGAATATTCTGACCCCAGACCATTTGCGCCGGGCCTATGAGGCCGCGCGATCCGTCAGCCAGAAGCCGCTCCGTCTGGAGCAGCAGCTCCCCGGTATCGCCTATCGGTTGTTGGTGGTCGGGGATGCGGTGGTGGCGGCGACGGAACGTCGCGTGCCGCAGGTGGTGGGCGACGGAATGCACAGCGTGAAGGCGCTGGTAGAGGCACTCAATCAGGACCCTCGCCGCGGCCCGGATCATGGCTTTCCCATGAGTTGGGCGCCGTGGGATGACGAAGCGCTGGAGACGTTGGCGGCCGAAGGTTGGACACCGGAAAGCGTGGTTCCAGCGGGGGTGGTGGTGAAGCTCCGCCGCACGGCCAACATGTCAACAGGAGCCAGTGCCCATGACGTGACGGCAGAGGTGTCCATGGCCCTGGCCCGCGATGCCATACGCGCGGCGCACGCGGTAGGGGTGGACATCGCAGGGGTGGATCTGGTCACCCCGCGTCTGGATTGTTCGTTGCGCGAGGCAGGGGGGGGCGTCGTGGAGGTGAATGCCGCGCCGGGTCTGCGCATGCACCTCTATCCTGCAGAGGGCAATCCCCGTTCCGTTGCGGAGCGGATTGTCGACTACCTGTTCCCGTCCCACCACGGTCGCATTCCGGTCGCTGCGGTGACAGGCACCAACGGCAAGACGACGGTCACCCGCATGCTGGGCCACATTGGAGGGAGGGCGGGGTTCCGTGTGGGCATGTCTACCACCGATGGCATTGCGATCGGCGGCGAGACGATTCAAACTGGCGATTTGACCGGACCTTGGTCCGCCAGGCTGGTGCTGAACGACCCGTCCGTGGAAATGGCGATCTTGGAGACAGCACGGGGCGGCATGGCCCGGGGAGGATTGGGTTTTGATGATTTGGACGTGGCGGTGGTCACCAACATCGGGGGCGATCATTTAGGCCAGGATGGCGTGGAAACACTGGATGACCTGATCCATCTCAAAGGGCTCTTGGTCGAAGTGGTGCGCCCCAGCGGCAAGGCCGTATTGAATGCAGATGATCCGCATGTGCTTGGGCTGAAGGACCGGTGCCGGGGGCGGATTGTGCTGTTTTCGACGGCGAATGACAACCCCGAAGTCGCTGTGCACCTGGAGTCGGGCGGGGAAGCCGTCTACATCAAGCATGGATGCCTCTATTATGGCAGCGGCGGGGAATCCACCCGGCTTATTGGCACGCGGGCTCTCCCTGCCAGCCTGGGGGGCGTGGCGTCCATCAATGTGGCGAATGCCGCGGCGGCGGCTGCGGCGGCACTGGCGCTGGGGATGACACCCCGTCAAGTGGCCGATGGTCTGAAAAGCTTTCCCGTCGGCGGTGCGGGACTTAATCGTGGACGTCTTGAGATGCTGGAAGGATCGGATGTTCGGGTCCTGGTGGACTACGGGCACAATGTGCCTGCCATCACGGCGCTGGGTGAGATTTGCGGACGGCTTCGTCCCCGTGCGATTGTAACGGTGGTGGGATTGCCGGGCGACCGGCGCACGGATGACATTCAAAAGTCCGCCCAGGTCGTGGCAGGGTTCAGCCATCGGGTGGTCATCCGCGAGGACGCGGACTTGCGGGACAGGGCGCCGGGGGAGGTGGCCGGATTGATTCGGGACGCCATTCTTGCGGTAGACTTTCCCGAATCGGCTATCGACGTTGTGCTGGATGAGGGACAGTCTGTGCGGGAGGCCATTCGATCGGCACTGCCCGGCTCATTGGTGTTGGTCCTCTACGAAAAGTATGCCGTGGTGCGCCAAGCTGCCGAAGAGGCTCTCATGGAACGTGAGGCTCTCATTAAGGGCCAGCCCGAGGATTTGTTGGAACACGCGTAAGGAACAGGATTTTCAGCGGCCGACCCCGAACACATGGGAGAGGGGATCGCCATGCCGTGGTATCAGGCACCAGCAAAAGTCAATCTTGGCCTCTGGGTGGGACCGCGCGACGCGAGCGGGTACCACCCCATCGATACAGTGATGCAAACGGTGGCCATCTCGGATCAGTTGTATCTCGAGCCACGAGATCATATGCTATGGGAGTCCAGTTGGGACACGCTCCCGATGGACGAACGGAATCTTGTGGTGCGGGCCTATTTATGGTGTCGTCAACGCATTCCAAATTTGCCCCTGGTATACGGACGGCTGGTCAAGGTCATCCCGGCTGGAGCCGGCTTGGGCGGGGGCAGCTCGGACGCGGCAGCTGTGATTCGCTGGGCGCTCTCCGCGGCGCCGGAATGGAAAACGCCGGAATTTGTCCGGGAAGCGGCGGAAATCGGGATGGATGTCCCGTTTTTCATCTGCGGGGGTGCCGCTCAAGCTCAAGGATATGGCGAGCAATTGACGCACCTGCGTTCGTTGCGCGCGATGGGCGTGGTGTTGGCCAACCCGGGAGTGTCGGTGTCGACGCCGGAGGTCTATCAGGCTTTCGATGAGGTGGGCGGGTCAGGAGACCGGTCCTTTGTGGAGCGGGTGGCGCTGGCTCTGCAACAGGGACAACGGCCGGAGCCAGGTGACTTGGTGAATGACTTGGAGAAGCCCGCTTGGCTTGTTTTGCCAGCCCTTCGCGATTTCAAGGAGCAGCTTGTGGGAATCGTTGAGGGGGCGCCTTGCACCTTGTCGGGCAGCGGTCCAACCTATTGCATTCTCGGCAGGGACGAGGACTGGGCTGAGTGGATGGCCCGACGCTTGAGAGCTCGGGGGATCCCCTGGGCCCAGCCCACCACAACATTGGATTCTTGGTGAAAGAAGTGGATGATGCGTGCACGCAATTGTATTGGCGGGGCAGCCAAACCGGGGCCTGTTGAAGACCGCCTATCCGACCGAATATGAAGCTGAGATTCCGGTCGGTGGACGGCGGATGGGCGATTGGGTGCTGGATGCGGTAGCTGAAGCGCCGTCCGTCTCCTCTATCGGTTTGGTCGGGCCGAGTTCCCTGTATCGCGAGGGGGTGGCGCTGGCTCCCATGGTGGGGGACATGTTTGGCAACATCCTGCAGGGGTTGGCCACTGCGCCTCAAGGCACCGACTTGGTGCTGTTCGTAACCTCGGACATTCCGTGGATTACGCCGCGCATTGTGGAAGCCTTTCTAGGGGCCGCACCGCGTGATGTGGACGTGGTTTATCCGGTCATTCCCAAGGCTGTGGCGGAATCCCGGTTTCCGGGCACCAAGCGGACCTATGTGCGGTTAAGGGAAGGAATATTTACGGGGGGGAACCTCTTCCTAGCGCGTGCAGAGGCGGTTCCTCGCTTGAAGGAACGTGCGGAGGTGCTGTTAGCGCACCGCAAGTCGCCTCTGACTCTCGCTCGCGATGTGGGGATTGGCCTTTTGATTCGCCTCATCGCCGGCCGCTTGTCACTCGCTCAGGCGGAATCCCGGGTTGGCGGCATCTTGGGCATTCAGGGCCGCGCCATCATCTTTCCCTATGCTGAGGCGGGGGTGGATGTGGATAAGCCGGAGGACTTGCAGTTGGCGGAACGCGAACTGGGGGTAGCCGGCGACGAAGCGAGTGGACAGGGGTGGGAACTTCGGTGAGCGACCATCGCCAGAAGCGCCTGGTGGCGCTGACACGCCTTATCAGCGCCAACCCGGGAGCGCAGCTTAGCTTGACGGATTTAAGCCATCGGCTGCATGTGGCCAAGTCCACATTAAGCGAAGACTTGCTGCTGATTAAAGAGGCCTTGGAGAGCCAGGGACTGGGGCACATCGACTCGCAAGTGGGCGCGGCCGGCGGCGTGACGTTTCGCCCCGCCTTGGATGTAGAGCGGATACGTGAGCACCTGACGGTGTTTGTCCGCGAGCTCACCAATCCGGATCGCTTGACCCCGGATGGCTTTCTCTATGTGACCGATCTGCTCTTTAGTCCAGAGCGGATTGACGTGATGGGGACGTTGTTGGCGGAACGCTTCCGTCCCGTGGGAGTGGACTACGTAGCCACCGTCGAGACTAGAGGCATCCCATTGGCGCTGTCCGCAGCCCGCGCCCTCATGGTGGACATGGTGCTTCTGCGGCGTGACAATCGCCTGTCGGAGGGGTCATCCCTGTCGATCAACTATCTGTCCGGCTCCTCCCGGCGCGTGCAGTCCATGTCCTTGGCCCGCCGCGCGCCGGTGCGCGGGGGCCGGATTCTCTTTGTCGACGATTTTATGCAGGCGGGAGGTACCGCTCGGGCTGCCCAGGACCTTCTGGGCGACTTTGGTGCGCAAGTGGTGGGTGTGGGCGTGCTCGTGGCGACCCGCGAGCCCAAGCAGAAGGTTGTCGATGATTACAGCGCCATATTGGAGTGGGTGCGTTCCGATGAGGGACCGGGCACGGTGTTTCCGACCGAGTGGGTCCAACGATTGGTGGAATGGGAAGGGAGCTTGGAATCATGACAAAATGGCCGACGTTGGATGACGTCCGCCAGGCTGAGTCCGCCTTGGCAGGCGTCACATATCGCACACCGCTGCAGGAGTCGAGCTACATCAATGACCTGATTGGCAGCCGGGTGTTCTTTAAGCTGGAGAACCTGCAGCGTTCCGGTTCCTTCAAACTACGCGGGGCATACAACCGCATCCGCCACCTGAGCTCGGAAGAGTTGGCGCGCGGCGTTGTGGCGGCTTCCGCCGGCAATCACGCCCAAGGGGTGGCCTTGGCCGCGGGCTTGGTGGGAACTACGGCTGTCATTGTGACTCCGGAAGGAGCCTCACTCAACAAGATTGAGGCGACGCGGTCTTATGGGGCGGAAGTGCGGCAGGTTGGGGAGAGTTTTGACGATGCTTTTGATGAGGCGCTGCGGATAAGCCGGGAGACGGGCCGGGTCTTGATTCATGCCTTTGATGATCCGTTGGTGATTGCCGGCCAGGGCACCATTGGCTTGGAGTTGATGGATGAACGGGCCACATTGGACGCCTTGGTGGTGCCCATTGGCGGCGGCGGCCTCATCAGCGGGATTGCGCTGGCTGCCAAGGCGCGCAACCCGCGTGTGAAAGTGATTGGGGTACAGGCCGCCGGTGCGCCAGCCATGCTGCAGTCGCGGCAGTTGGGTCGGGTAGAGCCCGCCCTGTCCGTGCGCACCATCGCAGACGGCATTGCCGTCAAGCGCCCCGGCGATTTGACATTCGCGATGATTCAACAATACGTGGACGACATCGTGACCGTTGACGAACATGACATTTCTCGAGCCATCCTCATTTTCCTCGAACGGTCCAAGCTGCTGGTGGAAGGCGCTGGTGCGGTTGGGCTGGCGGCCCTTTTGGCGGGCAAGGTGCCGGTAGGCAATCAGGCGGTCGCCACGGTGGTCAGTGGAGGGAACATCGACGTCACGCTGTTGAGTCGAATTATCGAGAAAGGGTTGGTCGAGGAAGGGCGGCAACTGCATCTGCACACCGTCATTCCGGACCGCCCCGGCCAGTTGTCCCGCCTATTGGAACGGGTGGCGGCGCTCAAGGCGAACGTCATTCGTGTGAATCACGAACGCTGGGACCCCGGCATCGCGCCGGTTGATGTGAGTGTCGATTTAGTGCTGGAGACTCGCAACGAAGCCCATCGCCAAGAGATTTTGCAGGACCTGTTCAATCAGGGATACGTGGTTTCTGCGGAAACCAGCCAAATGTCCCAACTTCCATAGCAAAAATTTCGACAATTGGAGGAATTTTGGCCTTCAATAGCGAATAGTCCCCTACCCAAAACATCTGGGTCAGACACCCGGCATCTTTGGCGAAGGGGGATTTGCGTTGGAGATTACAGACGTGCGGCTTCGGCGAATGGCGACCGACGGAAAGATGAAAGCGGTTGCTTCAGTGACCCTAGATGGTGAATTCGTCATCCATGACGTCAAAGTGGTGGAGGGCCTCAAAGGTTTGTTCGTAGCAATGCCCAGCCGAAAGACTCCAGATGGGGAGTTCCGCGACGTGGCGCATCCAATTACGCCTCAGGCGCGCGAACGAATTCAAAAGGCTGTGTTAGAGGTTTTTCACTCAGCGTCATAGATCCCAGCGTCGTGGGATGAATCTACGGCGACCAATAAAATATGGCTCAGAGGCGACGTCTTTTCGGATGTCGCCTTTTTGCGCGGTTACCCGTGGTAAGCCAGGCGTAAACTTTGGTATGCTAAACCCTGGCATACAGTCGTGAAAGTCACCCAGGAGGGATCGGCATGGCGAAGACGGCAGCGGTAATCTTGGCGGCGGGCCGCGGCACGCGGATGCATTCGGGCCGCGCCAAAGCGCTTCATGAGTTGGGGGGAATGCCCTTGGTCATGCATGTCGCGCGCGCCGTAGAGAAGGCAGGCCTCGGAGCCCCTTGGGTGGTTGTGGGGTATCAGGCCGAACGGGTTGAGGAACGCTTGGAAGGCATGGCGGAATTCGTGCGCCAGCCTGAGATGCGCGGCACCGGCAATGCCGTGTTCCACGTGCTTGGGGAGATTCCGGACGACATCGACAACATTTTGGTGTTGTACGCGGATTGCCCACTGGTCCCTGCGGAATTGTTGACCGACTTGGTTAGCCGGCATGCGGCAGACCAGAGTGCCGTTACGCTGGTGACCACCCACATGGAGGACCCCCGTGGATACGGGCGGATTGTACGCGGGCGCGACGGAGCGGTCGAAGCCATCGTTGAGGAGAAAGAGGCCGACACGGTTATCCGGCAAATTCAGGAAATCAACACCGGCATTGGCGTGTGGCGGGTGGATGGTCTGCGCCAATTATTGTCCGAACTGCCGTACCATGGCGAAGAGCAATATTTGACCGAAGCCGTCAAGGTGCTGACGGCACGCGGCGAACGCGTGACGGCCATGGTGTGGGATGATCCCTCCCAAGTGATGGGAATCAATACGCGACGCGAACTGGCTCAGGCAGAGGCGCGTCTCAGGGAAGATACCTTGAATCGCCTGTTCGAGCAAGGGGTGACGATTGTGGATCCCCAGACAACCTACATTGATGCGGACGTTGAGATCGGGCAGGACACAGTCATTTACCCGATGACATTCTTGAAAGGGCGCACCAAAATCGGACGGGAGTGCCACATTGGGCCAATGAGCACGATTGTCAACAGCCGCTTGGCGGACGGGGTGGTCGTGGAGCAATCCGTCGTGGAGCAAAGCGTCATCGCCAGCACGGCACGGGTAGGCCCGTTCAGCCATCTCCGGCCCGGCACTTTTCTGGACCGCGATGTCAAGATCGGCAACTTTGTGGAACTGAAGAACACCCGGGTCGGGATCGGATCCAAGGCCGGGCATCACTCCTACTTGGGCGATGCCACCATTGGCGGACGAGTCAACATCGGTGCGGGTACGGTCATCGTGAACTTTGACGGCCAAGAGAAGCATCCTACGTTCATCGGGGACGAGGCATTCATCGGTTGCAATTCCAACCTGGTGGCCCCCATTGAAATTGGCGCAGGGGCGTACGTAGCCGCAGGCTCCACGCTGGTGCAAAACGTTCCCGGCGATGCGTTGGCGATTGCACGGGGACGTCAGGAGAACAAACCCGGTTGGGCGAGCAAGCGGCGTTCGCCGCGGCAGGATACATAATGGCGGGCTCCGCACGGGGACCCGCCTGACAATCTTTTTCAAAGGAGAGCGGCATGTTCGAGCGTGAAGGAGTCTTGAAAATCTTTACCGGAACCGCAAATCGCCCACTGGCTGAGAAAATTGTCGAGCACTTGGGCATTTCGTTGGGTCAGGCGGATGTCGGGCGGTTTTCCAATGGAGAAATTCGTGTCCGGCTCTTGGAGAATGTCCGGGGTTCCGATGTGTTTATTGTTCAGCCGACATCGGGTCCCGTCAATGATAATCTCATGGAACTGCTGCTGTTGATTGACGCGGCTCGACGGGCGTCAGCCCGACGGGTCACGGCTGTGGTGCCGTTCTACGGATACGCCCGGCAGGATCGCAAGGAGCGGGGACGGGAACCCATTTCCGCGAAGCTGGTGGCCAACTTGATTACCACAGCGGGCGCTCGGCGGGTGTTGACGATGGACTTGCACGCACCGCAAATTCAAGGATTCTTCGATATTCCGGTTGACAACCTGCAGGGCGGTCGCATTTTGTCGGAAGCGATTTATGCCAAGCATTTGGACAACCTAATGATTTTCTCCCCCGATGCCGGCGGCGTTTACCGTGCGCGGCAAATGGCCAAGTTCCTCCAGGCTCCCTTGGGATTCATCGACAAAAGACGGCCGGAGCCGAACGTGTCGGAGGTAGTCAACGTCATTGGCAAAGTCCGCGACAAGACGGTGGTGATTGTCGACGACATGATTGACACCGGCGGCACCATAGCCAAAGCGGCGGAGGCCATTTTGGACCTGGGCGCGCAAGCGGTCTATGCGGCGTCCACCCACCCAGTCTTCTCAGGCGACGCTAACCGGCTCTTGAGCGAATCGGTGCTCAAGGAGATCTTTGTGACCGACACCATTCTCCTCGACAATCCACCGGATCGGACGCAGGTGATCTCGGTGGCCCCGCTGTTGGCGGAAGCCATCATGCGGGTGCATGAGGATCTTTCGGTCTCCAAGCTGTTTGAGTGATGGGCAAGCATCTGATTGTCGGGTTAGGAAATCCGGGTCCGCGCTATGACCGTACGCGGCACAACATGGGCTTTATGGCGGTTGATGCCTATGCTGCGCGGTTGGGAGCGCGCTTCGCCCGCAGCCGATTCGGCCAGGTGGCGGAAGTGCCGGCCGGTTGGCTTCTCAAGCCAGAAACATACATGAATCTCTCGGGACAGGCGGTGGCTCCCTTTCTGCAGTACTACCGCTTGTCGCCGGCCGACTTGTTGGTGGTGGCGGATGACTTGGATTTGCCGCTGGGCACGCTCCGCCTGCGCCGCGCCGGATCGAGCGGAGGCCACAACGGCCTCAAGTCCATCATCGGATCTTTGGGTACGGAGGGGTTTGCCCGCCTGCGGATGGGCATTTCCCGCCCTCCGGAGCCTCTCCAAGTAATTGATTGGGTACTCATGCGGTTTACGGCCCGTGAGATGCCGCTGGTCACAGAGGTGGTGGATCGGGCTGTCGAGGCGCTGGAAACGGTGGTTTCGGAAGGGCTCGATCGAGCCATGAGTCAATTTAACGGCTAAGACCGGACCTCCGCGGGAAGAATGAAGGCGAGCATTCTTCGTTCCAAGGAGGCGTTGATGGTACGTTATATTTGCCGCCACTGCGGCCGCCGCATGGGACAGTTCGATGGCGATTGGCGGGAACCGGCACTGGGGCTGACCGGTCTAAAGCAGGAGGAGCAGGAAGAGTTTTTGGAGATAGACGACAGCGGGCACGATGCGACCGTCAAAATTTTGTGCGACCGTTGTCTTCCGGTCCCCTGGGACGACAACCTATGGTATAACTAGAGAAAACGACCACGGGCTAGCCGCACTAGCCCGTATTTGATGTCCGGGATGTGACTGTTGCATGAGCACACCCATTTTGGGTCAGATGCTGTCTTTATGGTCCGGCTATGAGCCCTACCAGGACCTCCTCGCGCGCCTCGACACGGGTAAAATTCGCGCTCAGGTGAGCGGATTGTCCGGATCGTTGCCTACCTATATTGCTGCGGCTTTGACGGAGGATTTGGAACGACCGGTGCTGATTGTGACGCCGGGGTTCCAAGAAGCCCGGCGCATGGAGGCCGAGCTGTTGTCCTTCCGGCCGGATGCACCCATTTATCTCTTGCCGCCGCGTCCACATCTGGTGGGCGATGTCCGGGCGGAGAGCTACGAATGGCACGAGCGCCGGCTGAAGGCGCTCTTTGAAGCAACCGTCAACCCGCGGGCGGTTCTGGTGGCGCCCGTGGAGGCGGTTCGTCAGCGTTTGGTGCCGCCGCCCAAGGTTTCCCTCACCCTAAAGCCTGGCGATGTCATCGAGCCGGAGCGCGTTGCCGAGCAACTGGTTGAGTTGGGATATCTGCGCGATCCGGAAGTGACCGAAGAAGGCCGCTTTGCCTGGCGCGGCGCCATCATTGACATTTACTTGCCGGGAGGACCGGCAGTGCGCATTGAATGGTTTGACATCGAGGTGGACTCGGTGCGGGTCTTTGACCCGGCATCCCAGCGGACGGTCTCCATGGAACCATCGGTGCACGTGAGTCCGGCCCGTGAGTTGGTCTTTACCCCCGAGGCGCGCGTCAGGGCCATGGGGCGGATTTCCCAAGAGTCCGAAGAAATTGTCAAGAACCTTGAGGCGGTCGGGAAATTTGACGAAGCCGCCCGCGCCAAAGAGCGCTATGGCCGGTACCTTCATGATTTGTCGGAAAGCCGAAGCTTCCCCGGAATTGAACGATATAGTGCTGCCTTCTACCGACCTGAGGCGGTCACACGGGTGTTTTCCCAGACCCCCATCATTCTCTATCAAGATTTGCCGCGGATTCAGGAGGCTTGGCGCGGCTTGGATGCCTCGGATCGGCTGGAACAGGAGCGGCGGCTGGAGCGCGGGGACTTCCTGGCGATGGAATCTGAGATGGTGATGGGAGAAGAGCTGTGGAACGCGGAACTAAAGGGGCACGCGGAGGTCTCTCTGTCTCTCTTGCCGCACGGCCAGGGATCATTTGGATTGACCCTGAGTCTCACGGGACGCCCCGCTCCGCGCGTGCATGCGCAGGCCGAGTTGTTGAAGTCCGAACTGACGCGCTTGAAGAAGTCGCGCATGAAGACAGTCTTGGTGGTGCGGGACGAAGAGAGCGCTCGGGTGATGACCCACCAAGTGATTGACCTGAACGTCGCGGTCCATGAGGGTATCGGCGTGGCTGGGGAAGTCGGCATATTGGTGGGGCAATTGTCCCACGGGTTCGTGTTGGCGGAACTGGGGCTTGCAGTCCTGGCCGAGACGGAGCTCTCCGGTCGAGAGACGGCGCCGCGTTTGGCGCGCCGCGAGCCACGGGCCCGGGTCCGTCTGCAGGAACTGAAGCCGGGCAATTACGTCGTCCATATTACCCATGGAATTGGGCGCTTTTTAGGCATTGAGACGCTTGAGATTCAAGGCCAGCACAAGGACTACCTGCACGTCCAGTACGCTGGCCAAGACACCTTGTATGTTCCGGTCGATCAACTGGGCCTGGTGCAAAAGTATGTCGGCGTGGAAGGTCAGGAGCCGCGACTGTCCAAGATGGGCGGCCAGGAGTGGCATCGGACCAAGGAAAAAGCGCGCGCGTCGGTCCAGGAGATGGCGGAGCAGCTAATCCGTCTGTATGCGGTACGGGAATCCCGGCCGGGGTTCCAGTTCCCTCCGGAGACCCCCTGGCAGGCTGAGTTCGAGGCGGCTTTTCCCTACGAAGAAACGGTTGATCAATTGAAGGCGATCGAGGAGATTAAGCGCGACATGGAACGGCCTCGTCCCATGGATCGGCTGCTCTGCGGCGACGTTGGCTATGGGAAGACCGAGGTGGCGCTGCGGGCCGCCTTCAAGGCCATTATGGGCGGGAAGCAAGTGGCTTTCTTAGTGCCAACGACGTTGCTCGCGGAGCAGCACTACACCACCGCCAAGGCCCGCATGGCCGGATATCCCATTACGGTCGAGGTGCTGAGCCGTTTCCGCACCCCCAAACAGCAGAAAGAGATTCTCGCCCGGGTTAAAAAAGGCCAGGTGGACCTCCTCGTGGGCACTCACCGCCTTTTGGCCAAGGACGTTGCGTTTCAGGACTTGGGGCTGCTTGTTGTGGATGAGGAGCATCGCTTCGGCGTTGCCCACAAGGAACGCATCAAGGCGCTTCGGGAAAACGTGGATGTGCTGACCTTGACCGCCACCCCCATTCCCCGCACCTTGCATATGGCGATGGTGGGCATTCGCGACATGAGTGTGATTGAAACCCCGCCCGAGGATCGGCTGCCGGTGGAAACCGTGGTGGTGGAATATGATGACGCGTTGATCCGGGAGGCCATTCGGCGGGAATTGGACCGCAGCGGTCAGGTTTATTATGTGCAAAATCGCATTATGGCCATGGACCGCACGGTCGAGCGCTTGACTCGCATGTTCCCCGACATTCGTCTGGGCGTGGTTCATGGACAAATGGACGAGAACCGCATCGAAGATGTGATGGCGCGTTTTATTGATCAGGAGTACGACCTGCTGCTGGCCACCAACATTATCGAATCTGGGCTGGACATTTCAAACGCCAATACCCTGATTGTCGAAGATGCGGACCGGATGGGACTGGCCCAACTGTATCAGCTGCGCGGACGGGTGGGTCGGTCCGCGCGACTGGCTTACGCGTACTTTACGTTCAAGCGGGATAAAATGCTGACACCGCAGGCTGAAAAACGCCTCGAGGCCATCCGCGAATTTACGGAACTCGGTGCCGGATATCAGATTGCCCTGCGGGATTTGGAGATTCGCGGGGCGGGTAATTTGCTGGGGGCGGAGCAGCACGGATTCATCGCCTCGGTGGGATTCGATCTTTATACTGAGATGCTCAGTCAGGCGATTCGTGAGCTGAAGGGCGACACGGTGGCCGAGGTGCCGGACCCCACCATTGAAATTGACGTGGACGCCTACTTGCCAGAGGAATACGTCCCCGATCCCAAGCAAAAGATTGAAGTGTATAAACGGTTGGTTTCCTCCAGAACCTTAAAAGAGGTCGAGGACTTGGCGGAAGAAGTGGAGGACCGGTTTGGCCCACCGCCAGATCCGGTGGTGCGCTTGATTCAACTGTCCCGGGTCCGCGCCTTGGCTAAGGCGTTGAAGCTGACGTGGGTGGGGCACCGTCGCGATCGGTTGGTAATACGCGGTTCCGGAGACAGCGAAATTGGGCCGAACGCCATCCATGCCTTAGCAGGTCGGTTTCCAGGCCGACTGATGCCAGCCACAAATCGGGCCCCGGAACTGGGCATCAAAATGTCGCCCAAGGCGACCTCCCTCGACCTGCTCGAGACTGCCGAAGTGGTCTTGAGCACCATGAAGGGGGACGAAGATGGTGCTAAAGGGAAACATGCGTTGGGTTTGGGGGGGCGTGACCGCCAGCATTAGCCTGGGATTGGCTGGTTGCGGGGGATCTGATCCAACCAGC
>JAKADO010000116.1 GCA_021820485.1 Bacillota bacterium | reverse complement strand
CGTCTTGGGCCAATTCCTCTTCAAACGTGGTGTCCTCCCCTTGGTTGAGAATCACCACTTCCACGTGCTTGGCTTCGCAGATGGCAAAGACCACCTCTGCCCCCAACCGCAACAATCGATCCTTGTGGGGTTACGACCAGCCGACCGATCCGGTCGGCGAGGATGTCATTCAAGAGACGTTTCAAGCCCAAACTGTTAAAGCCCTCGTTGAAATGCTGGTCGATAAGGCACTTTCCGGCAATGGACATTTTTCGCCCGGCAATCCCGCTAAATCCCAGCGGATTCGAGAGCTGCAAGGTTGTGTTTTCCGTCCAAGGTGCATATAATAGGCTATGCGAACAAACGTTCCTAAACAGGAGAGAGTGGCACATGGCGATAATCTACTGGAAGTTCGGACACCTAACGGCGGAGGGATTTCAGCGTCCTTTGGACTCTTTCCTGATTTTTCGGGACGGTAGGGTTTTTGATGTCGACAGTACAGGCTGGGATCGAGGGATTCGTGCTGGCGCCGAACTGGCGGAGATGAAATGGCGGCACCCTAGTGCGACCTGGATCCCGTGGCAGGCTGGTTATTACCAAAAACCACTGGCATCTTTGGAAGAGTGGCTGCGGGCCCATGCGGCGTCCTTTCAGCAGACTGATTTGCGGGAGGGGTGGTGGGAATGGCCGCGCCTGACGGAACAGGACTGGCGTCGGCTGATGGATGAAGTGGTGCCGCGTTGGGCACAGCGCATGGAAGCGGGCGTCGCTTCCCACCCCTGGATGGCGCATTGGATTGCTGAAGAAGGTGAGTCGTTGAAGTTGCCGGCTTGGACCGCCTCTTTTTGGAGAACATATGTTCTTTATCCGAAGCAGGAAGAACAGCTTTGGCCACGACTCCCGCTGCGATATGTCGAAGGGATTCCGGCAAAAGTCCGGCAGGGGTGGAATAAGAGGCGATGGGAACGCGTAGAAGATGTTCCGGGACTCTTGTCCCGCATTCGCCAACCGCAGGACTTGGGTCAGTCCCAGGTCCCCGGGGAAATGGTGCTGACGCGAAGCTTCGACGAGCCGTTGGCGGTCGGCATTGGCGACATGATGCGGGAGTTGGGACATGAATTGGCGGGGCAGTGCCGTGTGCAAAATCGCGGAGTGCAATTTTTACGAGTCACCTGGTTCCGGGCTGGCGGCATTGAACGGAGGGAACGGGAATGGCCCACTCCAGCGGGGGATGAAAAGGCGGTCGTGTCCCGGGTGCTTTCCTTGTTGAACCACCCGCCGATGCACCCCTTTGACCGGGTGCAGTTGGAGGCTCGTATCGAGCCCCTGTCCGCTGCACAAATGAAGTGGTGGGAGCATGCCGCCAAGCGGCCCCAGCCGCCTGCACTGGCAGGATTGTCGCGGTTTTCGGTAAGTCGGCGCGAATTGCTCCTGCAGTATTGGGATTTGTGGCGCATGGCTGGTGATCATGGATGACGCGGCTTGAGGCGGTATGGGTCAAAAATTATGTTCCGCATCAGTTTTTATGGCAGAGACGGTTGGTTGTGGTGCAACGGGTGCTCGACTATTGGAGAGATATTGGGGAGTGGTGGCATAATGAGCCAGAATTATGGTTCTGGAGAGTTCAAAGTCAAGAGCAGGGGGTCTATGAATTGGCATGGGATCCCCAAAAAAATCAATGGTGGCTCTATTACATCTATGACTAAGCGCGGGATTGTGATTCCCTTTCCGTCTTCGGTCCAGCCGTCTGCCGAAATCGTTCAGTTGGGAGGCCGTCAATATCGACTGCGGCCAGGCTCCTGGGCCGAATGGGCATGGAATTTAGTAACGGTGGTTGTGGATGAGGAATGAGGGGGGCACACCTCCATGTGCATTCCGCCTTTTCCTTCCTGAACGGCGCTTCCACCCCGGAGCAATTGGTCGCCCAAGCGGCTGAGCAGGGGATTGCCACACTGGCATTGACAGATGCCCACCGAGTGTCAGGCATTGTGGCCTTTTTAAAAGCCTGTGAAAGGTTCGGTGTTAAAGGTGTGGTAGGGGCCGAGGTGATGGTGGAGTCCTGGGGGAATTTGGTTCTCTTGGTTCCCAACACGGCCGCCTATGCTGATTTGACCGGGTTGCTGAGCGAGGCCCATTTGAACCATCCCCGTGGGGAACCTCGAGTCAGTTGGGAGATGCTGCGGAGATGGGGCAGCGCGCTGATTGCCTTGACAGGTGACCGCGAAGGACTCTTGGCACGGGCCTATATTGAAGGTAATCAGAAGCGTCTCGAGGATTTGGCCGAACAACTGGATGCCATTTTTGGCTCGGAACGCCTGTTTGTTGAAGTTACAACCAGCCTATTGCCGGGTGATCGGCGTTTATTTCAAGCGCTTCGTGCCATGGGAGAGGCGCGAGGCTGGCGCCTGGTGGCGACGGGGGCGGTGCATTATGCCCGCAAGGAAGATTTCGGCCTTTTTGATCTGATGACCTGCATCCGTGCAGGCAAACGGATTGAAGAGGTGTTTTCGGGTCGGCGCCTTAACGCAGAAAATTACCTTAAGCCATGGAGTCATTTTGAGAATTTGTTCCGCGACTGGCCAGACATTTTGCGCAATACGCTGGACCTGGCGGATCGACTGGAACCACCGGGTTTGCTGCATCGGCGGTTTCGTCCGCTGTTCAAAACCGCCGACGGCCGGCCAGCGGACGCCTACTTGCGCGACAAGGTTTTGCGTGGAGCGGCTTGGCGGTATGGGCGCCAAGCCGATCAAGTGCGGGAGCGGATTGAGCGGGAATTGGGAGTGATTCAGGATCTAGGATTCTCCGATTACTTTTTGGTGGTATCCGATGTGGCGGACCATGCACGCAAGCAGGGCATCCGATTTTCCGGACGTGGGTCGGCGGCGGATTCGGTTGTGGCGTATTGCTTAGGGATTACGGATGTGGATGCCTGGCGGCGCAACCTGCTGTTTGAGCGTTTCATGAGCCGGGAGCGTCAGGAGATGCCTGACATCGACATTGACTTTGACGCCCGCCGGCGCGATGAGGTGGAAGCCTATGTGAAGGCCCGCTATGGAGATCGGCATGTCGCGCGGGTGGCCACCTACCAAACCTATCGTCAGCGTTTGGCAGTGCGGGAGATTGGCAAGGTGATGGGATTTCCTCCGCAGGAACTGGATGCCTTGGCAAAATCCTTGCCGGAAGCTCCCCTCAGCAGCTTGTTGGAGCGCTGGGAGACCATACCCGAACTTCGCCAATATCCGGAATCTGATCGGTTGAAGGCGGTCATGACGTGGGCCATGGCGATTGAGGGGCTGCCTCGCCACATCGGGACTCACCTGGGCGGTGTGGTGATTTCCCAGGAACCGTTGGACATGGTGAGTCCGCGTGAGCGTTCGCCCAAAGGTGTAGAAATTTTGCAGTTCGATAAGCGGGATGTCGAAGATTTAGGTCTGATTAAACTCGATTTGCTGTCGCTGCGCACATTTTCCGCCGTCGAGATGGCGAGCCAGGCGATAGGACAGGGCCAGGATTTTGATTATGACAAGATTCCGCTGAATGACGAGGAGACCTTTCATCGACTGCAGCGAGGGGACAGCATTGGTGTGTTTCAACTGGAAAGCCCAGCTCAGAGGGCGTTGGCTGAGCGCCTTCAGCCCAGTCTTTGGGAGGACATAGTCGCCAGCTTGGCGTTGATTCGTCCCGGGCCCATCAAGGGCAATATGGTGGACCCCTTTGTGGCCCGGCGGCGGGGGCAGGAGCCGGTAACTTACCTGCACCCGGACTTGGAGCCGATTTTGTCCAAAACCTATGGCGTGGTGCTGTTCCAAGAACAGGTGATCGCCATTGCCAGCGCCTTGGCGGGCTTTACCCCCGGGGAAGCTGACATGCTGCGGCGCGTCATGACGCATGCTCGATCGCCGCGTGAAATGGAGGCTTTGGGACAACGATTTCGGGAAAAGGCTATGGCCCGCGGCATCACGGAGACAGTGGCCGATCAAGTGTTTCAACAAATGGTGGGCTACGCCAGCTATGGATTCAATGAGGCGCATGCCGCAGCGTTTGCGGAAACCGCCTATCGCACGGCCTATCTTTTGGAGCATTATCCCCGCCAATACTTCTTAGGGCTTCTCAATGCCGAACCGCTGGGCTACTACCCCATTGACGTGCTGCTGGTGGAGGCGCGGCGCCGCGGCGTGGCCATCCATCCGATGGATATCAACGCCAGTGGGGCGCTGGTGGTGGAAGAGGACAGTGGATTGCGCATTGGTCTGGGATTTCTTAAGGGGTTGGGAATGGAGACGGCGCGGCAGATCGTGGAAAGGCGGCCGCCTGAAGGCTACCAGCATCCTGAAGATGTGGCGGAACGCGTACCGGCGGCTCGCACTCATTTGCGGCATTTCATCGAGGTGGGGGCATTCGATAGTCTGAGCCCTGATCGCGAAGGACTTTTAAACGACGTGGAGGGCCCCAACGGACTCCGTTTGACCACCGTTCAAAAAGAGCGCCAATGGAGCCTTTCCGAGCGGATAGTTGCCGACTATCGACTGCTGGGATTTGGTCAACATCAGCAGTGGATGGCGCTGTGGCGCCCTCATGTCGAGCGTGAGGGCTTTCTTTCGATTGGTGCGGTGCAAGAGGTGCCGATGGGACAACCGATTCGCACCGTCGCGCTCTTCTACCGGCCGCATCGGCCACCTACCCGGAGCGGGCGTCTGGTTGTCTTCTTCTCCTTGGTGGATGAGACCGGGGTATTGGAAGCGCGCCTATCCACTAAAGGCTATCAGCGCTTTGGACATCTTCTGTTTGGCAAAGTCCGCCGCATGATTGCGGTTTCCGGCATTCGCGAAGCCTCAGGAATTCGGGTGACGGCTCTAGCCTCCTGGCCGCCGTCTTATTAACATTGGAAACAATTTCCCGTGAAATTCAATCCTTTTGCAGGAATTCGCTCGCGAATGTCAAATTTTGAAAGCAAGTGGAATAAAAGGGCAGGTGTGGGGGGATTGTGGAAACCAGCTAGTGCCTATACCTTGAATCGAAGGCGTTTTCATCATATGGTGTTTATCTTCCGAGCGCTGCTATGGTTGGTGGTAGCGCTGTTTTCCCTGAGAAACCCGGCGAACGCCTTGGTTTGGATTTCCTGGGGCGCGGTGCTCTTGGTGGGTTGGCTGGTGTGGCGCCGCCCCTCCTGGATGGAGGTTCTCAACCAATTTTTCATCGTTACCGACCTCATCCTCATCTCCCTGGCCGTGCGGATGAGCGGAGGCTTGGCGAGCCAAGCCTATCTTCTCTATACCGGAGAAGCACTGTTTCTCACAGCCTATGGCACCCTCCGCTATTCGCTGGCCGGCGGCATTGCCGTCACGGTTGCCTACGGTCTGGCAACCGGCGCTTGGGATGCCAAATTGTTTTGGTGGCGCGTTGTCATCATGGGCATATACCTGCTCGCGTCGGGCGGATTGGGCAGGGAATACCGCATGACGCGCGCCAAAATTCGCGAGAATGACAATAAGCTGGAGCAGTTGTCCCATCTTCGAGTGTTGCAGGATTCCATTGTTCAGGAGCAGGACATCCATGTGGTGCTGTCTCGTCTTCTGGAGGAGTCTCGCGGCATGATCCACGCGGATGTGGCCTATATCATCCGTCTGGATCCCAACCGCCGGGTGACGGGCCTGGTCATGCAGGGACTGGCGACCCCTAAAGACATCGATTTATCGTCTGGCCCTGTGCCGTCTCACTTCCGGATCGTTGGGGCAGGCGAAGTTGAGGAATGGCAGTGGCCGCTCCATCAGCTTCTCCAGAGTGCGGGGATGAAGACGCTGGCCTTGGTTCCCTTGAGCTATGAGGAATCTTTTTATGGATGGATGGGTCTCGCGGTGACGACGGGGGAAGATGGGTTTTTGACGCAAGAATTCATTATTCAAGCGTTGGCAGACGTGACATCGACACAGTTGCGATTTCAAGAATCTCAGGAGGTTGCCGCCAAGCGCGGCCAATTGTTGGCCATCTTGGAACGCGTAGGGCGGATTGTGAACCGAAATTTGGATATGGATCAGCTTCTGCAGGGCCTTCGCCAAGCGGTTTCTGAGGTTCTTGAAATTGACAGCTTTTTCGTTGCGCTAACGCTGCCCGAGGATCCTGAGCACTGCCTGATGCAATATTTGTGGGATGATGGGGAAGAATACCCGCCTGAGGTCCTTCCGCTCGAGCCGCAGGGATTGACTGGGAGTGTGATCACCACCGGGAATCCCCTGCTGCTTAATGGGCAGCAGCAGTTTGGGATGCTGACGGGGTCCCAGAAGGAACCGCGGGGCATGCTGGTGGTCCCGCTTATGCATGAAGGCCGCGTGCTGGGGGCGATCTCCGCCCAATCCTATCGCATTGAATATGATCCGGACCATCTCGAATTTTTGTCGGCAATTGCTTCCCAAGCCTCAATTGCCATTCGGAACGCACAGATGTATCAGCAAACACAAGAGATTGCCCTCACGGATTACCTCACTGGGCTCGGCAATTCGCGCCGCTTCAACATCGTCATGCAAACGGCGGTGGAGGTGGCTTTGGAGACTGGGCAAGAGCTCGCTCTACTGCTCATTGACTCGGACAGTCTAAAGTCCATTAACGACCGCTTTGGCCATCGCGCCGGCGATTTGCACCTGCAGCGCGTATCGCAGGTCATTCGAGAGCATATCCGGGAAGACGACATTGCCTGTCGCTATGCTGGCGACGAGTTTGTGGTGCTGTTGCCCAAGTCCGGATTGGAGGATGCTGTACAGGTCGGCGAGCGCATTCGCCGTGAAATTGAAACGATCCGGTTTCATTGGGGCGATTCTGTGATCATTGGGTCCACGATTAGCGTCGGCGCGGCCGAGTTTCACGCAGGCATGACAGCCGATGCGCTGTTTCAGGCCGCTGACCATGCCATGTACCTTGCCAAGCAAAACGGCAAGAACCGCGTGGCTAAAGCCCAATAATGGAGGCCATTGGACGTCGGCGAAGTTTTTGGTTTTCGATTGCAGAGTCTTGACCGGACGTCAGTCGCTTTGTATAATAATCAAGCGTGGTCCGAGGCGACCAACACTCACGGGGATGTAGCTCAGTTGGGAGAGCGCTTGAATGGCATTCAAGAGGTCAGGGGTTCGACTCCCCTCATCTCCACCAAATGACCCCATGGTCTAGAG
>JAKADO010000115.1 GCA_021820485.1 Bacillota bacterium | reverse complement strand
CACCGCCGGGTTCTCCGCCGGTAATGACCTCCATGACGCGCACACCGTATCCTCCATTCCTTTTCATCATATCGGAATCCCGGAATGGAGGCTAATCCGCTATACTTGTTGGGGATATTCTTCAGAGGAGACGCACATCATGCATTTAACCCATTTGCGGGTTCGCTTCGGCGAGACCGACATGGCCGGCCATGTCAACAACGCGGTCTATTTAAGCTATTTGGAAGAAGCCCGGATTCAGTTTCTATCCGACGTCTTGCAATTGGATGGCATGCCGCTGATTCTGGCATCGGCACAGATGGACTTCATCAGCCAAGTCTTTTTCCCAGAAGAGATTACGGTGGAAACCGGCGTTTCCCGGATGGGACGGTCAAGCTTCGACATTGTCCACCGCCTGTATCGCGAGCCCGCTCATCAGTTGGCGCTGTCCAGTGTCGTTACGATTGTATACTTTGATTATGAACAACAAAAACCGGCGCCGTTCCCGGAGGAATGGCGCGGGAAATTCAAGGCCTATTGGACCGAGGCTCCGGAGTCGCGCCGCGCTTAAAAGCGCGGACGGTTCAGGGCGTCCCGGTGGCCGCGCTCAATGTAGGTCAGAATGCCGCCCGCCAAGGCCCACACCCAAATAATTCCGCTGATGGCGCCCACCGGCCACAGCAAAAACGAAAGAGGGCCGATCATGATGAGCTTGAGCAGCCACACCACTGCCAGCACGCCCACTTGAATGATGCCCGAGAACCATTTGCCCATGATGAGGGTGCCAACGCCCGGCATGAACAAATTGACCACAATCCCGATGCCCGCCAAGATCCGTCCCATAGGTCCCACCTCACTTGCCCCTATCATACCGCATTCCGGAAAAAAGGCGACGCCAAAGGAGGCCATGATATGCGCATTCAGTTGGTCACCAGCGCTTGGCGGTTTCAGGAGGCGCTCCCACTGCTGCTTCTGGCCTTTGGCCGACTCAGCGCCCTCCCCGAATGGCAACGCCGCTACCTCACGGACGACACCACCCAGCTATGGACTCTTAATGAGGGAAACCAGCTCGTAGGCATTGTCGGCATGCATCAGACCACACCTCAGGTCGGCGAACTGACCCACATCGCCGTCAACCCCGAACATCGCCTGCGCGGTCTGGGCCGGTGGCTGGTTGAGGGCCTCCAACGTCAACATCCTAGCATCGCCCGCTGGTGGTGCGAAACCGACGACGACGCCGTCGCCTTTTATCGCCGCCTGGGGTGGACCGCTACCCCGGTTCGCAGTCCCCATCCCGGCTGGCGGCCGCGCTACCGCTGCGAAGGCGAGTCCAACTAAAGTTCTCAGGTCCCGCAATTGTCGACACCCCTGTCCCGCATTCCGCGGTATGATGGGGATGAGAAACGTCCAACTACAGTGCACGGAGGGATATTATGGCAAAGTGGAGTGAGTACAAGTGCTTTGATTGTGACCAGATCTTCTTGCTGCCCGCGGGGCGCAAGGCTCAAACGTGTCCGCGCTGCGCCTCCGATCGCATCCAATATGGCGGTGATCGCGAGCTTGTTGACCCAGCATCCCAGGCGCAGCAATAGGTCTTTTCCTGAGCCTCCGGGACACGGGTCGCGGAGGCTTTTTTGGACCTCTCCACCCACGAGTGAGGGCTGCGACCCGCTCCCACATCACTCCCGCCGAAAGCTATCCTGCAGAGCCGCCAGCCCAGCTTGAGCACACTCGGCATCCTCTTCAGCCGTCCCGCCGCTGACCCCGAGCGCACCAATCACGCGGCCCGCGACCCAAACCGGCACCCCGCCGCCAAAGACAACAAATCGTCCACCCCCATTGGCCTGGAGGCCAAACAACGCTCCGCCTGGTTGGCACTCTTGGGCTAGCGCCTGCGTTTCGATGCGATTCGCAACCGAGGTGTAGGCCTTGTCGATGGCCAAAACAGGCCCCGCGATTTCGGCCCCGTCCATGCGATAGAAAGCCTTCAAATTGCCCCCTCCATCGACGAAGGCCACCGATACGAGAATGTCGAGCATCCGCGCCCGCTCCACCGCCGCATGAATGGCTTCCCGGCACTCCGCCCCACTCACTTCCGGAATCATTTGCATGGCATCCCACTCCCTTTTAGAGAGAAGTGCGGCACGGACGCGTCAAGCCCGGCCGCACTCCGGATACTTCATTTAGCGGACCATGTTTCGCGGCTCCCCCGCCTCCTCCCCGTCGTAGACCATAAGCTGCTGCCCAAAGTAGTCGCGCTTGCTAAGCGCCGCGTACACGGCACCCACGATGAGACACACGACAATGGTGAGCCCGCCTACCCATGCTATGGCGGGACTCTGCTTGATGAGGCCGTATACCAAGGCGATGACCATCATAATGCCCCCGATGACGGGTACGAGACCACTCCCCACGAAGAACCGGGCGTTTCTCATGAGAGACCGCCGATAGAACCAGACGCTGGTGAAGGCGATTACCGCGTACATGAAGAGGTACCAGATGCCGGCCGCGCTAATCACGTCGCCAATCGCCGCATTGGCACTGGTGCTCGCAAAGTATGGGATGAGCGCCAGAGCCGGAATGGCTCCGAGAATAATTCCCGCCCAGAGCGGCGCTTGATGCTTGGAGAGCGACGACAGGAAATTGGGCAACAGCTTGTCGCGCGCCATGGCCCAGACCACCCGGCTTGAGGCAATGAGCTGCAATTGGGTGGTGCCGAACACGGCCACAAAGACCGCCACCGGCAGCAATCGCTCGAAGGGCCCGGGAAGCAAAATTGTGCCCGCATAAGCCAACACGTCCGTGCCGTGGGCAATGATGTTCTGGGGGCTCGCAATGCCCTGAAACACCACTGTCAGCAAGGTGTACCAGATGATGAGAAAGACAAGTCCCAAGATGGCGGCTCGACCGGGATTGACTTTGGAGTTGGTGGTTTCTTCACTCAACACCAAGGTGGATTCCCATCCCAAATAGAGGAATGCGATGGGCACGGCTGCCGACGTGATGCCCTTGAACCCGCCGAGCGAGAGCGACGGGGTAAACATCGCCACTGATGGCGCTCGAACTCCAGCATGGTGTCCTCCGACTTCGTAGACCAGTGCGAGAACAACGAACAGGATGACAATCGCATACTCCAACACCAACAGCGCCATCTGCACGCGGATGGACGGCCGTACGCCGCGGATTGCCAGCATCACAACGATGGCCAGCAGGACAGCGGAGACAATCCAAACCAGCACGCTGGACGGGTGCGAATTCGGCGCAACCACGGAGATTAGGTAGCTGCCGGCCAAGGCGATATTTCCGATGTTGGCAAACAGCATGCCCAGAATGGCTCCCAAACCCACGGCAAATCCGAGCCAGGGCCGAAGCACTGCGCCGACCCAGACGAACGGGGCCCCGGCGTTGGGACGCCAATTGTTCAAGCGGGAGTAACCGACCGCCACAAACAACATGCCCACGCCCACCACCAACACGGCAAACGGCGACGACAATCCCGCGAACGATAACATCAAGGCCAAGGTGAATGCGACACTGCTGGATGGCGCGACGGTAGCAATTCCGGCCACAAAATCCCCAAACAGACCCATCGCATTGGCCTTGAGCCCTCGAGGCGGACTCGAAGCACTCATTCCACACTCCTCCTTCTTAAACGCTCAGGACACCGCCGGCCGCATTTATTCCACCAGCAAAAGGGAAATGTCATTGATGTTGGTGCGGGTTTGACCGGTTTCGATACCAAATCCTCCTGTCCGAACCCACGACAGCGCTTCATGCCGGGTCAGGGCCTCCTCACAGGCCATCACCTCCTTCACCGTATCCCCATCGGCAATGGCTCCCGCCAGTTCCGTTGAGCCATCCTGACCATCTGAATCGGCGGAGAGAAACGCAACGCCGCGCTGGCCGTGCACCTCGCACCCAAACGACAAGGCCATTTCCATGTTCGGGCCCCCAGCGCCAAGATGGGATACAGGCACTGTCGCCGTGGTCTCGCCCCCCACCAAGATGGTCAATCCGCTTTCACGCCGGAAAAGCCTTTCCCGGGCATAGGCAGCCAAGACCCGGCCCACCTCCCGGGCCTCCCCGGACACGGTGGTGCTGTAAACAAACGCAGGCACCCCGGTTTGGCGGGCATAGGCCGCGACGGCATCCGCCACGCGCGTTCCGGTCACCAAAAGCGTCGTGGATTCCACCTGAGGCAATTGCGGCGGCTGCTCTCCGCCACGGACCAGGTGGTCCCGAATCGCAGGATGAATCCGATGCCACAGCCCCGCCACCCGCAGCACGGCCCGGGCGTCCTCGTAGGTGCTCGTGTCCACCACCGTCGGGTCGGTGATGAGGTCCAGCGCATCGCCGGCGACATCCGATACCGTGAGGTTAAAAATGCGGGCTTCTGGCATGGCTTCTGCCAGTCGTCCGCCCTTAATCCGTGACACATGCTTTCGCACCGTATTGATGTGGCCAATGGGAATGCCGCTGGCCAAAAGCAGGCGATGCAACTCCGCTTTTTCCTCCCATGGCACTCCCCGGGGAGGCAAGCTGACGAGGGCCGAGCTCCCCCCGGTTATGCCGCATATCACCACTTCCCCCGGACGTACTTGGGCTGCATAGTCCATCATCGCCCGGCCCGCCTGGAATGATGCGTCGGTTGGAATGGGGTGGTCGGACTCCCACACGTCGAGGCGCTGGGTCGAGCATTGCTGCCCGCGCTTCAGCACACAGATTCCCCCAGCCAAGCGATCGCCCAGCACCTCTTCCACCGCTTCTGCGATCGGGGCAGAAGCCTTCCCTGCCCCGATAAAGTGAATGGCGCCGCCACGCGGCACCACATGCCCCGCGATAATCACGTCCTGGCCGCGGACCTGCACCACCGCCTGCGCGGCGCGATAGGGATCGGCCAGGGTGAGCGCGTAATCGAGCGTCTCGAGAAGAAAGCGCTTCCCTTCCTTCCAGCCATCATTGAGCAATTGGTCAGAGTTTCTCACATAGCGCCATTTATCCATACAGCTCCTGAAGCCTTTCTCCGGCGTAGCAGGCGTTTTCTCCCAACTCATATTCGATATTGAGCAACCGATTGTACTTGGCGGTACGCTCGCCGCGCACCGGGGACCCGGTCTTGATCTGCGACGCCTCCAGCGCCACAGCGAGGTCGGCGATAGCCGGATCTTCGGTGTCCCCGCTCCGTTCCGAGACAACAATCTCGTACCCGTGGCTTTTGGCCAGTTGCGCGGCATCCCACGCCTCGGATATAGTGCCGATTTGGTTAAACTTCCACAAAAGGGCGTTTCCTGCTCCCATCCGAACCGCAGCGTTGACGCGTTCAGGATTCGTCACAAACAAGTCATCGCCCACGAACTGGCATTGAAGCTTTCCTGTGAGGAGAGCCAGCCCCTCGAGGTCGTCCTCTTGCACCGGATCTTCGATGGAAATGACGCGGTGTGTGGCAATCAGTTCCTGATACAAGGAGAACAGCTCGTCGCGCGCATAGGCCTGGTCCAGCATGTACCGATTGTCATCGGGGCGATAGAGATGGGTCGCGGCCATGTCCAAGCCGTATCGCGTCCCTTTGTCTATCCCTGCCTTCAACACGGCCTCGCGCAACAAGTCCAAGCCCTCATCCACACGCCTAACATCAGGCGTGAGACCGCCCTCATCGCCGGTGTTCAACGCATGGCGTCCATAGCGTTCCTCCACCAAGCGGCTCAGTACATGATAGGTGCGCATGGTCCACTCCAAAGCCTCTCGAAATCGATTCGCGCCCACCGGAAGGATGATGAATTCTTGAACGGGGGTCTCGTTGAACGCGTGCCGCCCCCCATTGATTAAATTCATCTGCGGCACCGGGAGCCGCCGAGCATAGGGATTGAGAAAGCGGTACAAGGGCTCTCCGGCCGCGGCCGCGGCAGTTTTGGCAACGGCCAGGGACACGCCAGCCGTCACGTTGGCCCCCAGCCGGGACTTATTCGGTGTCCCATCCAACGCAATCAGGCGTTGGTCGACGGTGCGCAAGTCCAGTGGTTGCCCGCAAAGGGCTTGACGCAGCTGCGGAGCAACGGCCTCCAAGTGATTTCGCACTCCCCGACCGCGGTGCCAGGAAGCATCCCCATCCCGCACCTCTTGCGCTTCGTGCCGACCTGTCGACCGCCCGCTTGGAACCAAAGCTGTCCCCCGCGCCCCATCCGACGTGGTCACGGTCACTTGCACGGTCGGGTCACCACGCCCGTCGAGCACTTCCCACGCTGTCACGTTCTCGATTGTTTGCACTGATGCCACCTTCTTTGTAAAATTGTTGACAGTTTACAATCGGTATATTACATATATTCTGATATCGCTTTGTGTCTGCTCTTGGCCACAAAACACACGCAAATTCCGGCGTTATTCGACTAGGAGGTCCTTCATGGAGCGTCCGCCGTCAACGGCCCAATGGCTCGACCAGGTGTTGCGCACTCGCATCGTCCAAGGCGTATTCCCCATGGGTGCGCGCATCAACGAAGCCAACTTGGCGCAGGAACTGGGCATCAGCCGAGGGCCCGTGCGGGAAGCGCTGAGACGATTGGAAACCGAAGGACTGGTCGAGTACCTGCCCAACCGCGGTTGTCTGGTTCGGTCATACACGGCCGATTCGCTTCGCGAGATCGCGACACTCCGGTCGGTGCTGGAGCAGTACGCGGTCCAATTGGCGTTCACGCTGGATGCCAAGGCGCTGTTCGCCGCCCTGGACCAGCGCCTGGCGGAGATGCGCGCGGCGGCCCTCCGATTGGACCGAGAAGGAGTCATACGCGCCGATCTGGCATTTCACCAAAGCTTGGTAGCATCGGCCGGCCACGCCCTTCTGGCAAAACATTGGGCCATGATTTCCCAACCCGTCTTTTACTTCATCAGCATCCAGCCACGGACCACTCGGGAACTGGCAGATTTGGCGGAAACGCATGCGCCAATTCTCGAGACCCTCAGAAGCGGCCAGAGCGTCCATGCGATAGAGGCAGCGGTGGATAAGCACATCATGGACGCTTTGGACTTAGTGCTCTGTCGAGGCATCGCCAAACCTGAAGCCACGCCGCCCGAAGACAGTTGAGCGGCAGCGGGAGGGACGGACTCGGTGGGATTCGACACCTTTCGCTGGAGCCGGGAAATCGCATTCCCCCGCTCGCCCCTGGGCTGTATAATGAGTTAACCTCGCTATATTCAGATTCTTCAG
>JAKADO010000114.1 GCA_021820485.1 Bacillota bacterium | reverse complement strand
TGGAGGCGGTGGTGCAGGCTGTCAAGATTCCGGTGACGGTCAAGATGCGTGCCGGCTGGGATCACGATTCCATTACCGCCCCGGATCTCGCGGCGCGGTTTGAGGAGGTCGGGGCGCAGGCCATCGCCCTTCACGCCCGTACCCGTTCCGATCAATATCTCCGTCCTGCCAACTGGGACTTTATCCGCCAGGTGCGGGAACGCATCGCCATTCCCTTAATTGGCAACGGCGACGTGGAAACGCCGGAGGATGCGCTCCGCATGCTTGATACGACGGGGGCCGACGCGGTCATGATTGGGCGGGCCTCGTTTGGTGACCCGTGGATTTTCCGGCGAGTAACCCACTACCTGGAGCACGGTGAGCACCTGCCGCCGCCGACGGCGGAAGAACGGGCTTCCATGGCGCTTTGGCATCTGGAGCGGATGGTGGACATCAAAGGTGAGAAAGTCGCCATCCCAGAGATGCGCAAGCAGTTGGCTTGGTATCTGAAGGGGACGCCCGGATCGGCCGACTACCGCAAACGCACCCAAACCCTTGTGACCAAAGCTGAGGCCGTGGCGTTGGTGGAAGAGTGGGTCGACCATGCCCGCAACGAGGAACTGACATGGAACTGATTAGAGTCGGCGAAAAGTTGATCAGCCTTCAGAAAATACATAATATGGTCGAAGAGATTTTACAAGCGCGCTCCCGGGGCATGTCCCAATCTGAAGTCTCGGCCCATTTCGGCCTCGATCGTGCTTTTGTCTCACGCTTGGAAACGCTGGGAGAGGTGCGCCGCGGTCGCTCCATTGCCTTGATTGGAATGCCCGTGGCCAACAAGGAGGCTATTTATGCTCTTTGCCAGCGTTTAGGCGTTGATTTCGTCTGGCTGATGACGGACGCGGAGCGGCATGATTTCGCGGAGTCGCGGACAGGCGTTGAACTGGTCAACGAGCTTTTCCGCATGGCGCGCGAGGTTCGACTTTACGACACGGTCATCTTACTGGCCTCCAACGCGCGTGTCCGATTGTTGGCAGCCCTGTTGGACGTCCATGCGGTGGTCCCCGTCATATTGGGAGAAACGCCGCTGAATCGGGATGTTACCGCCGACGTTGACATGTTAGAATCCATCATTAAGGAAGTGCAGCAACGCGGAGCAGGGGAACGCGGCCCAATGTCGAATGGAGACCCCATTTGAGAGGCATAGCGTTGTCGGTGTTGACGTACCATCGTGATACTAAAGACGGTTATTTATAGAGAGAGGGATACTCCATGGCAGAAAAGGAATTGCTGGTGTCGCCCGAAGGTTTAAAGAAATTGGAGGCCGAACTGGAGCACTTGACCACCGTCAAACGGCGGGAAGTGGCCGAGCGCATCAAGACGGCCCGCGAGTTTGGGGATATCTCGGAGAACTCGGAGTATGAAGACGCCAAAAATGAACAAGCCTTTATTGAAGGGCGCATACAAACACTGGAAAAGATGTTGAGACAAGCCCGGGTGGTGGACTCCGAGACCCAGGATCCGACCGTGGCCCATATAGGCTCGCATGTGCTGGTGCGTGACTTGGAAGAGAACATCGAGGAAGAGTACATCATCGTGGGTGCCACGGAAGCAGACCCGATGAAGAATCACATCTCCAACGAA
This sequence comes from Bacillota bacterium, assembly GCA_021820485.1. Lineage (GTDB taxonomy): Bacteria > Bacillota > Sulfobacillia > Sulfobacillales > Sulfobacillaceae > Sulfobacillus_B. The sequence goes on along the minus strand of JAKADO010000114.1, from coordinate 5,719 downwards.
TCACCGGTTGGCAAGGCCTTGCTGGGCGCCAAGGTAGGAGACCAGGTCGAGGTCAGCGCACCCGTAGGCAAAATCCGCTTGGAAATCGTCAAAATCTCATAACAGGTGCGTGTGGAGGGTTCCGTGAGCGATCAAGAGGGGCATTTCAATCCCCGGGAAGTACGGCTTCAGAAACTGCAGCATCTGCGGGACGCGGGTCTGGACCCATTTGTGGTGACACGCTTTGACGTTACGGCGCTAAGCAAGGACGTTGTGTCTGGCTTTGATCGCTGGGAGGGACAGATGGTGCGGGTGGCGGGACGCGTCACCGCCATTCGTCGGCATGGGCGCGCCGCCTTTGTTGACGTTTTGGACACTCAAGGACGCATTCAAACGCATTGGCGCGAAGACGTGCTGGGTGAAGAAGCGTATGCCCTGTTGGACTATCTGGACTTGGGAGACTTCGTCGGCGTGTCGGGCGAGGTATTCAAGACGCGGCGCGAGGAAGTCACCGTCAAGGCCGAAACGGTGAAGCTTTTGGCCAAAAGTCTCCGCGATCTGCCGGAGAAGCATCATGGGCTGACCAATGTCGATCTACGGTATCGCCAGCGGTACCTGGACCTCATTGCCAATCCCGAAGTGCGCCAGGTTTTTGAAGTGCGCGCCAAAACCTTGGCTTTCATTCGGCAGTTTCTGCACAACCGGCGCTTCACCGAAGTCGAGACCCCGGTGTTGCAGACCATTGCCGGGGGCACCGAAGCGCGGCCCTTTGAGACGTTTCACAATGCGCTCGGCATGCCGCTTTTTTTGCGCATTGCGTTGGAGCTTCACTTGAAGCGCTTGATCGTCGGGGGCATTGACCGCGTCTACGAGATTGGGCGGGTCTTTCGGAATGAAGGGATATCCACCCGGCACAATCCGGAGTTTACCATGCTGGAGCTCTACCAAGCATACACCGATTACGAAGGCATTATGGAATTGGTGGAGTCGCTGTTGGGGGAATTGGTGCAGAATCTGTACGGCACCACCGACGTGATCTATCAGGGCCAAACCCTCAATTTTTCTCCCCCCTATCCTCGGGTGGACTTGGTGGAGCGGTTGTATGAAAAAACTGGGGTGCGCTGGGAAGCGGTGCAAACGCGTGAGGATGCCCATGGTTTGGCCCGCCAACTGGGCATTGGCGTGGATCCCGCTTTCGATCGCGCGCAGGTGATGGACAAGATTGTCGGCTCAGTGGTGGAACCGGATTTGGTTCAACCGACCTTTCTCTGGCACCACCCGGTGGATATTTCCCCGTTGGCAAAGCGCGACCCGAGCAACCCGCTGTTGACGGAGCGGTTCGAACTGTTTGTGGCGGGCCGGGAATTGGCGAACGCCTTTTCCGAACTGAATGACCCGTTGGATCAGCGGGAACGCTTTGTCGCTCAGCAGTTGGCGCGGGCGCAAGGCAACGACGAAATGCCGCCCTTGGACGAGGATTTCCTGTTGGCGCTGGAGCACGGGATGCCCCCAACGGGCGGACTGGGATTGGGCATTGATCGCCTCATCATGCTTCTGACGGACAGCCCGTCGATTCGCGACGTGATTTTGTTCCCGACAATGCGGCCGTTGGCCTGATGTCGTCGAGGGGGAAGCCGGAGGCGGGAAATCCGCCCCGGCTTTTCGACATATTGAGGCTGTGGCCGCAATGAGCTAGCCAGCGGCCTTTGTCTTTCCTATAATGGCTGTGTACAAAATTGTGCACATTATGGGAGGCCTTCCGTGAAAGAGATTGTCAGTGTGAGCTTGGGAAGCCGTCACCGCGACCATGAATCCCAAATGACTCTCATGGGGGAGACGGTGCATGTCGCCCGGCGCGGCTCAGACGGCGACCTTGATCGGGCGCGCGACATGATTCGTGCGTTGGATGGCACGGTGGACGCACTCGGTCTCGGAGGCATCGACCGCTATCTCGTGGTGCGAAATCGCCGTTATGAAATTCAGGATGCGGTGCGCATGGCCTCGGAAGCGCGCAAAACACCGGTGGTGGATGGAAGCGGGATTAAGAATACTTTGGAGAGGACCATCGTTGAGGAACTGCATGCTGACGGAACCATCCACCGCGACCAGCATGTGTTGATGGTCTCGGCCATGGATCGTTTCGGCATGGCGGAAAGCTTCGACGCGCTTGGCTATCAATTGGTGGCTGGCGATCTCATCTTTTCAAGCCACATCAATTATCCCATCCGGACGGTGGACGAGCTTGACGAGTTGGCGCGCAAACTGCTGCCGGAAGTGACCCAGATGCCGTTTCACCACTTATATCCGGTAGGAGATGCTCAGACTGGCGACAGCGACCCGCGCTACCGGCACTATTTTGAAGAGGCCGACATCATCGCCGGGGACTTCCATTATATCCGGCGCTACATGCCTGAGTCGCTGGAGGGGAAGATCATCATCACCAACACCACGACGGAAGGCGATGTGGCGCTTTTGGCAGCCAAGGGCGTCCAGACGCTGGTGACGACCACCCCGGTGGTGGATGGCAGAAGCTATGGTACCAATGTCATTGAAGCCGCCTTGGTGGCGGTGACGGGGCTCACGGCGGAAAGCCCTGGATGGTCGGATGCCGTGCACGCCACAGGACTGCACGGGACGGTGCTCCGTCTTTAGAGGCTGCTCGGGTAAAAATATAATCTCAAGGGAGTATAGAGGATGACCTTGCTTGAGGCATTGCAGCAATTTGTGACCGAATGCAACCAAAATGAGAGGCTCAGGGAGATGAATCGGGACTGGTCGCGGCGCATTCAGTTGGAGCCGGATGACACCCAGCACCTCCATTGGTTGGTTAGCGACGAGGGATTGGTGTCCGCAGGAGAAGGGCCTGTGGACAATCCCGACATGCTGATTCAAGCGCCTGAAGAGATTTTGACCGCCATTTTCTCCGGGGAAATGACGCCCACGGAGCCCTACAACGCGGGGGATTTGTTGGTTCGCGGCCAACAGGATGACATCATGCGGTTGGATATCCTGACGCTGCTGATTTGGGGGGAATAGCATGCAGAACTCCCTGTCGCGTGTGCTGCCGCTCCGAACAGCGGTTTCGACCAGCGCGGGATTGGCATCGGCAGCCGTCAATTTCTTGGCGGCCGTGGAAGTGGCGGAATATGCCGGGGGCCAATCGGCGTGGCTGGCGATTCTGGTCGCCGGCGTCTTGATTGTTTTCGCGGGCTCCAATTTCTCTGAGCTGAATGGGCTCTTTCCTTCGGCCGCCGCGATCCGGGTGTGGATCCGGCGCGGGGTCAATGATCAGGTCTCGTTGGTCAGTTCTTTCGTCTATATGTTCACGGTGGTGTTCGTCATCGCCGCCGATGCGTTTGTGCTGGGCCACACCTTTTCCCGGGCGATTCCCGCCATTCCCGCGCTGTTGTGGATTTTAGCCATTTTAGCCCTAGTCACATGGAGCAATTCGCGCGGCATTAAGGTGGCCGGGGCCGTCCAGGACACCAACGCGTTCGTCCTTTTGGGGACTTTGATGCTGTTTTCCCTGATGGTGCTTGCTCGCACTCGGCATTTGGGCCAATTCCACTACTTCCACTTGGGGTCCAACTGGTTTGAGGCGATTGCGCTGGGCATTTTCATCTTTGTCGGGTTTGAATGGGTGACGCCACTGGCCGAGGAGTTCCAGGACTTTCGCGCCATTCCACGTGGCATGTACATTGCCTTGGGGCTCATTGCGGTGGCCTTCGGGCTCTTTTCGCTGGCCCTCACGGTGGCTTTTCCGCACGTTCACTTGTTGGCGCACAGCTTTGTGCCCCAACTGTTGGTGGGCATGAAGGCCATGGGTAAGTTTGGGTTTTGGTGGATGGCATTCGTCACCCTCACCACGGCGATGACCACATTTAATGGCGGGCTCTTGTCGGCCAGTCGCTTCGTCTATGCCCTGGCTCGCGAAAAGGCGCTGCCGTCGTGGTTTTCGCGCCTCAATGGGCGTCTTGTACCGCAAAATGCTTTGATGACACTGGCCGGCACCTCGTTTGTCCTCGCAATAGTCGTTTATTTCACCGGGCAATATCTGTTTCTCATCAATGCCGGTGCCGGTGTGGAATCGTTCATGTATGCCCTTTCCTCGTGGTTGGTCATTTCCCTGCGCCGCCGCGATCCTAAGCGCGCCCGGCCCTTTCACGCTTTTGGGTATCCCGTGGTCCCGGTAATCATGGGGGTGATTTTCCTTGGCCTAGGCGTAGAAGCGTTGTTGACCCCCACAGGTCCGAGCGGATTTCCGTGGTCATTGGTGTTCTTTGCGGTGCTCCTCGTGCTTATGGTGATCTATGTCCTTGTGGCCATTCCCCGGTTGAAAGAGAAAAAGCCCGGCTTGGGGCAGGTGTCCAAAGGCAGCAAGGGCGTCTAATCGGACAAGGGCTGGCATATCCTGGATCGCGGAGGGATCCAGGTGGGTGCATTGAAAGTCCGTGCGTCGAAAGGACGAGTTGTTGTTTTGGTGATCGTGATGGCGCTGGCGTTGCTGGTGGCGGCGCCATTTGGCGCCTGGTCCCGGGTGATTACGAGGTGGGACAGGGGACTCTTGTCAGCGGCTGAAGGGCAATCCAGCAGCAGCAATCGTGTTGCCCTGAATACCCGTGCCAGCCACGCCGCTACGGCCATTTCCGGCCTGCCGCCGGGCATGGTGCTGGGATATTTCTACGATCCCGGCAACGCGCCAGGCGCCGTCGCCATGCTAAAGCATTACATCCCCGTGCTGTCCGGCATTATTCCCTTTTGGTACCAGATTGAGGCCAATGGCGTTATTACCGGGTCCACCGATCCGAGTGTATTAAGCTTGGCCGAAAAGCATAATCTATGGACGTTCGCCTTGGTCGAGAATATGGCGGGCCAATCTGTGTTTGGCCCCTTGCTCAATTCGCCCGTGGCGCGTCAGCGCGCCATTGACAACATGCTGACGTTGGTGGAATCGAACGGCTACGATGGCGTGAACCTCGATTGGGAAGGCATTGCGCCGAGTGAACGGCACGCCTTCACAACCTTTGTGGCGGCACTCTCCAATACCTTTCACCGCCACGGCTACTATGTGACGCTTTCGGTGCCTGCGGAGACCAGCAACCAACCCGGCAACAGCTGGACGGGCGCGTACAATTATCGGGCTTTGGGTCAGGCGGCCGATTTGCTCATGATTATGGCCTATGATCAGCATTACGCGGGAGGGAGCCCGGGGCCCATCGCGTCGCCGGCTTGGGTCAAGCAAGTGTTGGATTACACGATCTCGGCTGTTCCGCCATCCAAGGTGATTCTCGGAATCCCCGGCTATGGATATGACTGGTCGGGCAGCGGACCGGCGTCGGCGCTGACATACAGTCAGGCCAAGTCGCTCGCCAGCCAGTACGGTGCCTCAATGTCGTCCAATCATTTCGTTTATATGCAAAATGGTCAAGTGCATTCGGTCTGGTTTGAGAATACTCAAAGCCTGTTGAGCAAGATTCAACTGGTTTCCGGCTATGAGCTGCGCGGCATTGCACTGTGGCGTCTTGGCATTGAAGACCCAAAGATGTGGTACTTTCTCCAATGAGATTTTGTGTTTGACCACTTGATTTTGTGCTTTGTCGGTGATAAGATACATTTTGCTGTCGCAAGACAGTGCCGGTCCTTGAAAACTATATCATCATGCCACATGAACGAACGTAACAAGTAAGACCAACGATTCAGAAGAGTCATGGAGAGTTTGATCCTGGCTCAGGACGAACGC
>JAKADO010000113.1 GCA_021820485.1 Bacillota bacterium | reverse complement strand
CCGTAAATAAGTCCGGCTCCCACGTCTTGCATACCACACGTCAAGCTGAACGAAGGATTGGTCGGGCATAGACCCTGAGAGACATGGTAGGGTTCGCTAACGTGATGACGGTGAAGGAAGACCGCTTGAGAGGGAACCGAAGTGAAAGACCTTGAAATACTGCAAAAGGGTAAGAAAACAAGACAAAACATTGAGGTAGGAGGGATTCCCACGCCCGTCAATTTCCTCACCCGCTGACCCGTTTGGTGGCCCAGGCGCGCGATCGCGCCCAGGCCCGCCTCTGGCGGCGTGTGGCGGCCTTACCCCAGCCGGCTCAACGCGACGCGCTCGATCACCTCTTATCCGTGCCGCCCTCGTTGGCCGATTGGTTGCCGTGGGTCGGCCGTCCTCCGTGTTGCAGCGCTTGCGTCAAGCCCCTGTTTCGAGGGGGGCGGGATATGGCATAAGTGGCTAAGCTCCCTGGTGCAAAACTGCGAAACTTGACGAAAAACTACGCATGGAAAATCTACGAAGCCTGGGACAGCCTCCGGACCCAGTCCCGGGTTAGCATAACGAGAATGCCCTATCCGGTTGACCCCAACACAACAAATCGCACGGGCCTGGCCATCAAACAGTTAGCCGTCTTCTGAGCAAGGGGCGGTTGATATCGAGGATGCAGTCAGGTGTCCTCCCGTTAGGCACATACGCGTTTCAGCAAGACGCCCCCCGCTGGCGCCTGTTGGGGAGCGTCCCTATAGCACTAGCTTCGCGGGGAACTGTACGTTAGTCTGTGGTCTCGCGTTCGTCCCGGCCTAATATTCGTTGCCCCGGAGGAGATCCACGTCAACACGCACCGTCCATGCTCCCGGGGGGTCGCGGTCTGTGCTGAGCGGGCGTGAAACCAAGACGGATGTTGGGCCTCGATGCCGAGGTTATCCGGCGTATGGCGATGCAGTCGCACGGTCCGTGACAAAATACTAAAGCCGATCTCGGTCAACCGACCGACCGGCTTCATGTTGCGACTCCTCGGATCTGGGACGAGGAGCCGCGGGTGCCAACCTATGAGGTTGGAAGTATAGGGAGGGTTTTAGTATACTGCGGACACCATACGCATGTCAAGCTTACCATGGTTCGCTGGATAGACCAAAGGACCGGACCACTAGGCCGGAATATGCGGTACTGGCGTTCTAGGCCCTGGTCTTGGGCATCTGAACCTCGCGGTGGCGAGTGATGCGCGGTCTCAGGGGGGGAAGGGTTGCATTTGGCCGCCCCTCCCTCCGGACCCCACCTAATAGCTTGTCAAGAGGTCCATCGGGGAATTGTGATACAGTACGAAGAGAACACGAAAGACACCTTCCCCGGTACGGAAGGTTTTGGTATATAGTTCCGGCTGGGTTACGCGATGTCGACGAACGCTTGCCGGCGTGTCAACACAGCATAAATCTAGCGCAGCAGTTTGTTGATGCAGGCCACCAAGGCCACTTTGTGCGGCTTCCCCACCGCTCGCTTGGCTTGGTAAAGACGCCTGCAGGCTGCACAGGACGGCCTGAAACAAGGCATGGCGCAGACGGTAGGACCCCCGTTTGGTAATCTAATTCACGCTGGCTTTGAATTGCCCGGATTGATGGACCCGCGGGTCGACCCCCGCGAATGCCACGAGCTTCCGCGTGTTCTCGAACCGCCCGATCTCCCCAATTTCGGCCATGATTGTCGCGGACAGCGTTCGGCCGATCCCCGGAATCGACTGGATCAGCTGACACGCTTCGCTGTCCTGCATGAGGGTATCCATCTCCTGGTCCAGGGCTCTCAGATGGGCCTGATATTCCGCCATCATTTGGATGTGCAGGTTCAACGAAAACGCCTGATGCGGCAGATCAGCCGTGCGTAAGGGATTCCGGTGCGCCGCGGCGATGAGTTGTTGGGCTTTGGCCGCCGTCCAGGCGGCGGGACGACTCGGGCACGCCCGCCGAATCGTCTCCGTAATCGCCGAAGCAGCCCGAACTCGTCGCCACCAATCCTCGCCACGATGTCAACTTTGGTGGCATATTGCCGGCGTCGCATGTGACCTTGGTGGGCTGTTGGGCCCATGCGCGGCGCAAGTTCACCGATGCCTCGCGGGGGCCAGTTCTTCTTTGTAAAACAGGGCGCCGAGACGGTAGGCATCGCGTTATGCCACCCGACGGGGAGGAGTGGCGGATTGTACGGGAATAGAAGCAGCGATCAAGACTCTTTTCAAAATTTGATTGCCAGGCCCTGCCATAAATCGACACCGACCCCGATCCTTCGCGATATTTGAAGCGTACAATTGACTTAAGGGACCCTAGCTGTTTCCCGGTCCGCTATTCCATTGGTTACGCGAATGCGAGATCGTTGTCCCGAAGGGAAGGTTAGACTGTATGTATACCAAATCGTTAGTGTATTGGCATCATGCGATGAGCCTCACACACCAAAAAATTGCGATCGCCTCATTCCTTACCCAAGCAGCCCATTACCACGCCACTCTCTATTACTCTCAGCACGATGCGGCGGTCGACGCTATCCAGGAGGCCGCGCGCGCGGTCGAGATACGAATTTTCCCAGTCGAAGCGATGCCACCAGCTCCCACGGATATTCCTGCGGACCGCTGGATATGGGTGGGGAGCCATGCTCCTCTGGATGAGGGCTGTAAACGTCTTGCGCGTCTAGAGCCCGCGCCCACGGCGATATTGTGCTTCGATGCCGATGCTATGGGCACCCTTTCCGCCGAACTACCCGCGGGCCACCGTTCGTTTATCACCGGCACCCCTGATGTCGCCGACATATTTAAGCATTCGTGAGGGGCGGACACCGAGTTACCGTGGGGGGTTATCCCCATGCCTCTAACCTTTAAGCGGAACCATGTATGAGCCACCGGGTTTGTCGAACGATGACCGATAGGATTCGACAGCGATCGTTTGTTTTTGCGTCTTTTTGTAAGTATTCTTAACGCAAGGCTGTCGGGCCATGCCGAAATGGTGTGAGTGCCGGGCTAGGGGGTGATGCGGGTGGACCGCGCGAACAGTCAGGACAGGATACGCACCATAATCGGACGCCTGGATTGCCTGTATCAGGAGGGACGGGCCTTAACGGATCCTGTGTGCGTCCGTCTGTCACAGGAACTGGATCAGTTGATCCTTGATTGGTATCGCATGGCGACGCAATCGGCGGAGGGTGATAGTCAATGACATCGATGCAGCGACCGGCCAATCGTTTTTCAGCCATTTAGCACCCAAAATTTTCTTCAGGCTGAGGGTTTCTTATGGTGGATCGCGTAAGGGCGCTCCCGTAAAGACGCTCAGGGGCATGCGAAGCGCCTCCAAGATGGCCAAGAGGGTTGCGCGGAGGCGTCGCTCCGGTAGACTGTACAGCAGACAAGTCAGGAGCAGCACATAACCGAGGGCTTCGACGCGTTCGGGCTTCTTAACATGCATGGCATCCACACACAGCGGATCCTTGAGAAAGTGAAAATGCCGCTCCACATGCACTTGGCCTTTGTACTCCTTGAGAACATCGCGCGCTGACAGTTCTTCGGGGGGCACCGTGGTCATCAACATGAAGGCGCTACGTGGGCCAGGATGCGCGCTGTGTCTGCGGCTTGGCAAGATAATCCGATATATGCCTTCATCGTGGTGATTTTCGGATTGCGGTTATTGTCCATAATTTTTCGTTGGCGTTTACCCCACGCTCGCCAGCCATCAGAGCAGTCGCGCCCAGAACGGAAGAGTTAACATAAGCGACGAAGCTATCGAGCTTTTGAAGAAGGTTATCCGCATCCAATCGATCAATCAGCGGGGTCACGAGCGGGCGGTGGCCTAAGTCATTGAGTCCCTTGTTCCACAACACGGCTCGCAGTGACCCCCTGGCCTTCGAGGAAGGACGCGCCGTGGGATGGTTGCGCGGCGCGGATCGTCCGTCGGTAAACAGCGCACCCTATTCGTTTCCGGACACTGGGCAAGTTCCATGAGAACACGATCTGTTCTCTGTGCACGAAGCGGACGGCGGGATTTATGGGCACGGCATGGCGGACCTGAGGAGGTCTGGACAACTGCCTTATTGGAGACGCAAGTTGGGAGCAACCGTACCGCTATGAGTTGGAGTCGTAGACTGGCCTTGGAGGTGTGTTTCTCCAATTGCCGGTAACTGAGGATGGGAATGTCACAATACTCGGCCGGGGCATTTGTGACAGGGTATAATGACCCAAAACCCAAGGAGGGGCGTTGAATGGCATCGTCCAAGACTCGCGACGTCCTGTGGTCGGTCCTCCAGGACCTCCCAGACGACTTGGTGGATGAGGTCGCCGACTTCGTGCAATTCCTGCGCTGGCGGCATGTCATTCCGGATACGGCGATGCTCTCCGAAGCAGCACTGGCGGTCGGGTGGCTGACCCCAGACGAGGATGAGGCATGGAAAAGCTTGTAGCGGGAGATGTCGTCGTCATCCGTCACCATGCCGTCACCAAGAGCGGATGGAAACGAGGATTTTATAGAGACGCGGTAGACGGCGTCGATCGCTCTAAAGCTTGTCAATCAATCACTCCAGCCTATCCCGCAGACGGTATTGACCACGACGCTGCAGTTATTGTACTGGCAGAGATGTCGCGTTGTTTTATCGCCATCACCGGCACGAACCGTAGGAGTTGGTCGGGCTGAAAAGGGCCGGGCTGTAGGGAGAAAAGTGGTGAATCGGGAGAACATGGCTCCTCCGGAGCCGTGCGGATGTACTCGCGATCGGATTGAGCGGGGCGCGTCGTTCGGCCTGCACCGTGAAACCTTGGCCGTAGCGGTCGTCGCTCCTATTTAAATCGTCCTTGCCATGAAGCCCTGTTTTTCGGGCCGATCTACAATTAACGGAAGACTCCGCGAGCTGGTGACAGCCTGCGACAAAGGGTGTGGGCATCAATGGAGGAATTAATGCACTTGGTCCAGACGGACTTGCCGGAGGGCGACCTGATCCGCGTGGTTCGGGATGCCCTGGAGGCCGGGGTCGTCCTCGACACGTGGATGAACAGTGAGCAGGAAGAACAGGTCGATCCCGCAGCACTCGACTGGTTGATGGAGGCGGAGGCGACGCGGATTGCCCCCGCCGTGGCCGCCGGCCCACCTCTCGTGGGACGCCTCGACGACGTGTTGGCGGCGTTGCACGAAATCATTTGGGGGACCGCGCTCTATGAGGCGCAACGGACGAAGGGACACCGCGTCTTGGACCAAGCGGACGTGGAACGCGCGGTCGATCGCGTGGAAGCCTTCGTGGCCCGTCAACCCTTGACCTGGGGGGCGCTCCGGATTTTATATCTGATCATTTCAGCGCATGAAGACTTGAACGCCTTGGCCTATTACGGATCGATGCGCCAAGATGATTTTCTGATGGGAACCCTGCATCGTCCGTGGTCCGACGGGGTCTTCTCGGGTCAGTTGGCCCATTACCGCCGCCTCGGGTTCGTCGACGTGCAGTATCGGGGCCAGGGGGAGACGGTGATCCTCACGCCCGCGGGCCATGTATTACTGGCGCAGTTGCGGCACATTCTGGCAGCGTCGGGCGAATTGGCGTGGCGTGCTGAGGCGCAACGGTGGACCATTTTTGGCGAGTTGGATTTCGACACCGTCTATCCGCGCGTCGTCCCCGATGCCGCGGTTCCGACCGTGGACTTTTTGCAGCGGCTAGGGATCCGGCCCGGGATGCACGTCCTGGAGGTAGGCTGTGGCACGGGGCGTGCGACCATCGACTTGGGCCTGTTTCGCCAGGTCGGGGATCGCGGGCGTGTCGTGGCGTTGGATCCGTCGCGCCCGTTCTTAGACCGATTGGAGGCGAAGCGCCAGGCGGCGGGGATCCGCACCATCGAGGTCGTCCAAGGCCGGGCGGAGCGTTTGCCGTTTCCTGACGAGACCTTTGATGTGTGCCTCGCCGTGGCCTCGCTGCACTTTACGCAGGTGGATGAGGCCGTGCAGGAGATGGCGCGGGTCACCAAACCGGGTGGGCTGGTGGCGGCGCTATGTCCGCCCCCGCAAACCGATTTTCGGGAGATTCCCATGGTCGCCTTGTGGTTTCGACCCCTGGCGGACCTCGCGGAAAAGTGGGGACTGCCGTTTGGCGAGCGGACGGGCTTTCCGCCGGGGGTGTTGGAGGCGGCTTTTCGGCACCATCTCGTGTCGGTCGCCTATACGACCCTCCCATCCACGGTATCCGCCGCCGATCCGGAAGCCTTTCTCGCCTTTGTATTAAAAGGTGGCGCCTTTTACCAAAATCTCCTCAGTCGAGTGCCCTACGCGGACCGATGGGAACTGATCCGCCGGTTGGAGCGGACGGGACGCGAATTAGTCCAGCACACGACCGCCGCAGAGCAAATCGCGTTGTTGCGTAATGAAGTTGTCTTTGGTCGGGTGCCTGGGGCCGAGTAGCCGTGGGGCCGAAACGGTGATTGTTGAGGTGGGGAGATTCTTGGAGAGGTGAGCTTAGTTCGTCCAAGGTCCGGTCGCTGGGGCACAACCTGCTGGGAACCCCGCCTTCACACTTTGCCACCGCAAGCCATTGCCGCTTTGTTTGTTCCCGTGCGACAGTTTACCCCGGAGCGCTCCCGTCACTACGAGGCGCGAGCGCAAGGAGCGAGTGGGCACTGTAGGACCGGATGACTGATTTTGGGGCGACGCGCGGCCGGCGGTTGTCGAGGGAGGCGGGCCTGACTCTCAGGGGAGCGCTACAGGGAGAACAGCGGCGAATCTGATGGCTTCTCCCTATTCATACAGGCCGAAGGGGGGAGACGCTAGGAACGCCATGGGTCAGCGGCTATCACGCACGGTGTCTCGCCACGCAACAAACCGCTCTAAGGCCCGCTGGCTCGCGCCGCGCTTGGGGCTCCACTGATTAGCGGCTGCATCGCCGAGGTGTTCGGCTTCCCGTTGGACTTGCCGACTATTCCAACCGGACCGTCGCCGGTGGCCGAGATACTGGTCAATCAAGCGACCGATTGCCTCGCTATCCGGATGGGGTAAGTCGCCCATGGTGTATTCCCTCCTGCTGGAACCCTATCACCAAGAAGAGTCAGGATTCTTATATAGCTGCGGTACCTCCTGCGCTTGTCGCACGGCGACCAGCTCTGACGGAAAGCTCGAAGAGCAGTAAGTGGCCGTGATGGACTAGACGAGATGGATCAAGGCGGCGGTCATCTGGTCATCTGTAAAGTCGGCGCACCTTCGCGGTCCATGGGCAGTCACCCGATTTGTCCACAACGAGTAAATTCGCGCTGCAGGTCCATAAGCCCGGCATGCCGGCCCGCAAGGCTTCCGTCAAGCGAACCCACCAAGCCGGTGACCGTAACGAAGAGGACCATCGGGCCGCGTTCAGCCGAGGCACCGCCACGGCGTCCAACGCAATTTGCCGAAGCGGCAACATGGGCAAAGCCTCTGGGTGGATCCCACGCGGTCCTGCTTCTTGACGCGTTCGCCCCCGTTCGTATTATGAGGTCGCCAGG